>NZ_SRTD01000497.1:0-282 GCF_004792105.1 Mesorhizobium sp. M8A.F.Ca.ET.161.01.1.1
GCGCAGGATTCGGCGCTGACCAGTTGGTTCAGACGCACCGAAAGCTCACCTTCGGAGGCATTGCGGAAGATGGAGAACAGAAGCTCTGCAACGCAGAGACCCAGAACGCGGTCGCCCAGAAACTCCAGACGCTCGTAATTGCCCGCCGCGGCGGAGCGGGCTCTGGCATGGGTCAAGGCCCGGTCGAGCCGGGCCTTTTCCTTGAACTCATATCCGATCAACGCTTCCAGACGGGCAATCTCGTCCGCGGAAAGCGGCTTGGTCTTGCTCATCCCACAACCT
>NZ_SRTD01000498.1:0-282 GCF_004792105.1 Mesorhizobium sp. M8A.F.Ca.ET.161.01.1.1
GCCGGGCGCCTGCTCCAGTATGCCGAGGCGGCAAGCAAAAAGGCCTCGTAGAAAAACCACCCTTGCCGCTTCTGTCATCAAGACGTCGCGGCTTTCTGTTCATGAACAAAAAAGACGGAATTGGACTGCAACGACATGAAGAACCTTTGGAATGACGCCGACGCGGAAAAGCTGGTTGCCGACTATGCCGGGAAAGGCGTCGGTCGCGACCTCGCGCTGCGCGTCTACACGACCCGGCTGCTCGGCGGCGAGCCGCGGCTGGTGCTGCATGGCGGCGGCAAG
>NZ_SRTD01000499.1:0-282 GCF_004792105.1 Mesorhizobium sp. M8A.F.Ca.ET.161.01.1.1
CGCGACGCCGAGGGCTACAAGTACGATGTCGCCGCCGCCAAGCTCGCCTTCGATCGCTTCGGCGCGAAATTCCTGGCGCGCGGCGGCGAGCATGAAAAGGCCGAAGGTCCCGGCCGCGCGCGCAACGTCATCATCGAATTCGAATCATTCGCCGCTGCGCATGATTGCTACCATTCGCCGGAATACCAGCGCGCCGTCGCCATCCGCCAGAAGGTGGCCGACGGCGAGATCGTGCTGGTCGAAGGGCTTGACTAATGCATGTCGCCCAAAAGTGCGCAGCGG
>NZ_SRTD01000500.1:0-282 GCF_004792105.1 Mesorhizobium sp. M8A.F.Ca.ET.161.01.1.1
AGCCGGCCGCCGGCGTGCTGCGCGGCATGTGGGAACAGGCGCAGGCGCTGCTGCGATGAGGGTCAGCTGCAATGGCCAGCCGGCGCAGGTGGAGGACCTGCTGCCGGCGCTGGTGAACTACGGCCACTTCACCTCGCTGCAGGTGCGCGGCCATGCGGTGCAGGGACTGGACCTGCATCTGGCGCGGCTGTCACAGGCCACGCGTGCACTGTTCGGCAGCGAGCTGGATACGGGGCAGGTACGGGGGGGGATGGCACAGGCGCTGCAGCAGGCCGGCCTGGC
>NZ_SRTD01000501.1:0-281 GCF_004792105.1 Mesorhizobium sp. M8A.F.Ca.ET.161.01.1.1
CGGTCGCGAAAGTGAAAGTCAAAAGTGCGCCGGCAACGAGCGCAAGACGACATTGACGGACTGTTTTGCCGCCACGGAAATAAGGCATTTCATTCATCATGTGTGTCCCCTGAAATCGACTGTCTGTCGCATCTCGCCGGGCGGTTTTGTTCCCGGTGGACCGAGCCTTACAAAACCAGGATAGCCCCGACTGGTTGAGCGAAGCTTGCGCTAATGCTCAATAAGAAAGGCATAATGGAGGCGTAGTTAAAAAGTATTAAATCAACGGGCTATTTTGAGTA
>NZ_SRTD01000502.1:0-281 GCF_004792105.1 Mesorhizobium sp. M8A.F.Ca.ET.161.01.1.1
AGCGGCTTCTATACTCTCCCGGTGAGAGGCCGAGAATGCGGTGAAACACCCGGCGAAAGGCGGCAGCGTCCTCATAACCCACCGACCAAGCGATCTGATCGACCGAACGGCGGGTGAATTCCAGCAATTCACGCGCCTTGCCGACCCGCAGGTGCTGGACATATTCGATGGGCTTCATGCCGGTCGCCACCTTGAAGCGGCGCAGAAAGGTTCGCTCCTCCAGCCCGGCATGGCCGGCCATGTCGGTAACGCTTGTCGCCCGCCCGGCACGGGCCTGCAAC
>NZ_SRTD01000503.1:0-281 GCF_004792105.1 Mesorhizobium sp. M8A.F.Ca.ET.161.01.1.1
GGCTCGCCGGCAATCTTGTTGACCAGCGCGTCGGCGGCGCCATCGGCGCCGGCCGCCATCGCGCGCATGGCGTTGGCGTCCTTGCTGGTCCACTTGTTCAGTTCACGGCCGTTGTCGACGAACACCCAGTCCGCCTGCCAGCCGCCATTGGCGCGGTACAGCTTGCCGATCAGCTGCATCGGTGGCGAGTAGCGCGAGGAGGCGCGGGCCACGGCGGCACTGTCCTGGCGCCAGATGGCCCCGGCCAGGGCCTGTTCGGCAGCGCCGCCGCTGGGCAGGCC
>NZ_SRTD01000504.1:0-280 GCF_004792105.1 Mesorhizobium sp. M8A.F.Ca.ET.161.01.1.1
CGCCGAGTACCGCTTCATCGAACAGTACAAGGCCGCCTGGAAGGATGCGCCCTACGCGCCGACCTTCGTCACCACCGATGCAGTGGTGGTGCATTCGGGCCACGTGCTGCTGGTGCGCCGCCGCTCGGAACCCGGCAAGGGGCTGTGGGCATTGCCCGGCGGTTTCGTCGGCCAGGAACAGAGCCTGCTCGACAGCTGCCTGCGCGAGCTGCGCGAGGAAACCCGGCTGAAGATCCCGCTGCCGGTACTGAAGGGGTCACTGAAGGGCCAGCAGGTCTTC
>NZ_SRTD01000505.1:0-280 GCF_004792105.1 Mesorhizobium sp. M8A.F.Ca.ET.161.01.1.1
TTTCAAGCTGCTAAGTTGCCGCGCGTTTGGTGTCGTCGAGCGAGGGGGAAGCGGGTAACGGTTATGCCTGGATCGAGTATTTTTGCGCGCAACCGATTGCTGAGAGCGTTGGGTGAAGAGGGGTTTTTGCGGCTGGTTGCCCGGATGGAGATGATCAATCTGCCCGTCGGCTATCAACTGGTCGGCGCCAACACGCCCATCTCGCGAGTGTGTTTCATTGAGAGCGGTATTGCTTCGTCCGTGGCCCGGACGGAAGGCGGCAAAAGCATGGAGAACATGC
>NZ_SRTD01000506.1:0-280 GCF_004792105.1 Mesorhizobium sp. M8A.F.Ca.ET.161.01.1.1
GGCCGTTGTTGGCATTGGCCACACCGGTCCAGCCACGCCCGTAGTAGCCGATGCCCAGGTTGAGCTTGGCGGCGGGCACGCCACGGCTGATGAAGGCCTCGATGGCGTCGTTGCTGTTGTACAGCTTCTGGTCGCCGGTGGACGGATCATTGGGCGAATCGAACAGCGCCGACTGGTGATTGGTCTTCGCATCCCACGCGCCGTGGAAGTCGTAGGTCATCACGTTGATGTAGTCCAGGTACGGGTGGTACGCGGCCGGATCGGTGACGCGGATCTTGTC
>NZ_SRTD01000050.1:0-686 GCF_004792105.1 Mesorhizobium sp. M8A.F.Ca.ET.161.01.1.1
GCAGGATTTCCGCCAGCAGGTGGCGCAGTGCGTGCAGGATGGCGGCCCGGCCGCCCGGATTGCCACGATGCTGTCTCCCACTGCCGACCACTATTTCGTGCTCAAGCCCAAGCACTCTGCCTTCCTGGCCAGCCCCTTGCCGATCCTGCTGGCCAAACTGGGCGTGCGCCGCCTCTGGCTCAGCGGGATGACGGCGGACTCCTGTGTCCTGGCCACCGCCTTGGATGCCAACGCCAGGGAATTCGAGGTGCGGGTGGCGCCAGAGGCCGTTGCCGGGCTGCCTGCCGCGAAACGGCGTGCCATGGCCCTGCTCGCCAATTCCGGTGCGGCGCAGGTGGAGCGCTTCAGGATGCCTGCGCGCGGCTGACAGCTGCGCCGGGCACGGCCGGCCGGACGCTGCACCGGCTCACTTCCCTGCCGGGCCGCACGGGAAGGCCTGCTTCAGCGCTTCCACCACCAGCACCGACGCATCCTCATGCAGACGGCGCTGCGGCAGCTGCCGGAGGTGCGTGGCAACGCGATCCACCAGTTCGTGCGGCAGGATCTGGCCCTGTCCACACCAGTGCCCACGACTGGCATCGGCGACACCCTGGATATACGCGCTGGCGCGGGCGCTGGACTGGGAGCGGCACTGCTCGCCGGCGCAGAATCCGTCCGCCGCGTTTCCCTGCAACAGCGACACCAGC
>NZ_SRTD01000507.1:0-280 GCF_004792105.1 Mesorhizobium sp. M8A.F.Ca.ET.161.01.1.1
CAGGCGCCGGGTATGGCATGGTTGTACCGAACTATATGGCTGACGCAGGCATCAAGGGTCTCGCCGACTTAGCCAAACCAGAGGTGAAGGAGAAGCTGGGCGGCAAGATCTATGGCATCGAGGCAGGCAATGATGGCAACCGGATCATCCTCGATATGATCAAGAAGCCGAACTCGCCGATTGCGGGATACGAGCTCGTCGAATCTTCTGAAGCCGGCATGCTTACTCAGGCAGAGTCCGCCATGAAGAATAATCAGTGGATCGTATTTCTCGGCTGGAC
>NZ_SRTD01000508.1:0-280 GCF_004792105.1 Mesorhizobium sp. M8A.F.Ca.ET.161.01.1.1
TTGGCCGCACCGGTTTCGGCGATGTATGCCTCCAGTGCGTTGACCTTGGCCTTGTTCAGGGCCTGGGCGCGGGTATCGGCGCTCAGGCGCAGGCCGTAGCTGGCCGAGCCGGTGCCGCGCGAGCTGGCGGTCTGTGCAGCGACCGGCGAGGCCACCACCAGCGCGATGAGGATGAGCAGGATGGTACGCATCAACGACATGACTTGATCAACTCCTGGAGGGCTTGGGTCTGCTGCTGCAACGGGCGGCCGCCCGGCTTCTGTTCGTCCAGCCACGCGCG
>NZ_SRTD01000509.1:0-280 GCF_004792105.1 Mesorhizobium sp. M8A.F.Ca.ET.161.01.1.1
CCCATGAAGTGAACGACGCCGCGCGGAGCGGATGCGGAGGAGGACAGGGCGATCATCGGCAAGAACTGCCTTGCCAATGCCATACGCCATGTCAGCAGGTATTCCATCGGCGCAACCCCGACTATTCGGTTGAAGCGCGCAAAAAATGCCGAACGGGAGAGCGCCGCCTCTTTCGCGAGATCAACGACGGTCCAGGGATGGCCGGGACGGTCATGCATAGCCCGAAGTGCCGCCGAAAGGCGCTCATCACCAAGCCCTCTGCCGAGGCCCTGTGCAGAAT
>NZ_SRTD01000510.1:0-279 GCF_004792105.1 Mesorhizobium sp. M8A.F.Ca.ET.161.01.1.1
ATCGGAAAAAGTGTGAATGCACCCTTGCTACCGGCGAGAGGGCGGGGCTACCATCGAGACGTTTCCCGCGGCAGGAACGCGGTTGCGACATGATCGAGGTGCTTCCAGCTCCGGATGGGTCAGGTACGCAGCTGCGGCTGCGTCCCCCACGGGCGCTCGATGCCCGGCAGTTCGTCCTGTTGTTCACCGTGTTGTCGGGTGCGATGTGGCTGGTGTCCGCCCTCGGGTGGTGGGCCGGCAATGCATTCGCCCCCCTGTTCGCGCTGCTGTACAGCCTGG
>NZ_SRTD01000511.1:0-279 GCF_004792105.1 Mesorhizobium sp. M8A.F.Ca.ET.161.01.1.1
GTCGAAGAAGCCGCTGATGCGCCAGGGTTTCCAGAGCTTCGGCGTCCGTCAGAAATAGACGAAACGCATGGGCGGAAAAAAATTCCGGCAAACGCCGCTTTTTCCCAGCGCCCGACCGAATGTACTGCGCCGAAAGGTATTTTCTTCTTTGCTTTCGGGGCCGGGCTTCGCCAAGAATGCCCGGCGAATTTCAGAAAGTTCTTTGAGGGAGGTTTCCGTGACCCGTACGCCCGGTTTCAACACACTCGCCGTCCATGCCGGCGCCAAACCCGATCCGGC
>NZ_SRTD01000512.1:0-279 GCF_004792105.1 Mesorhizobium sp. M8A.F.Ca.ET.161.01.1.1
GTTCCTGCACGGTCTGGCGCTCGCCCAAGTGCTGGCGGATGCGCGACAGCGACTGCTGCACCTGGCCGCGATCCTCGGCAGACAGTTCGGCATAGTCGGGGGCAGCCAGGGCGGTTTCCACCTGCCGCATCTGTTCGGCGACCGAGCCCTGCCGGTCCATCTGTACAGCGGCTTTCTCCGGCTTGGCGGCAACAGCGCCAGACAGGCCCAGCAGCAACGCGATCGTCATGATGCGGTACATCGCCAACCTCCCGATCCATCCCGGAACGAAGGGCCAAC
>NZ_SRTD01000513.1:0-279 GCF_004792105.1 Mesorhizobium sp. M8A.F.Ca.ET.161.01.1.1
CCGGCACCGCCAGTTACTATCGCGAGGAAATCAGCCGCTGGATGCGCCCGGAGCTGCCCTCCAGCAACGTCAGCATCGACGTCGCCGCGCAGCGCGCGGTCGACTACCTGCAGGTCAACGCGGCCCAGGCCGGGAACTGGTTCGTTACCCTGCCGCAGCCGCGCAACCCGGCCATGCAGATGTTCTGGCGGCTGCCGCCGGAGCAGGCCGACCCCAGTCGTGGCCGTCGCGGTGGTTTCGGCGAAGCCACGCTGGACCCGAACAGTGGCCAGGCGCTGA
>NZ_SRTD01000514.1:0-279 GCF_004792105.1 Mesorhizobium sp. M8A.F.Ca.ET.161.01.1.1
CTTCGAACTCATCTTCAGCCATAATGGAGAGACGCGGCACGAATCTCTCGGGCGCTTCCCGCTTTCGGCGAAAGCGGACCGCTATGAGCAGCCGGAAAGTCAATTATATCTGCCGGAAAAAATATTCAGGCCGCAGAAGCGGTCGGCGCACAAGATGGCGGCGCGATAACGCTTGCGTGAAAAAGCACGGCATACATGCCTAGCATTAGCTGCCCCACTGCTGTAGACGCAGAGGATGCGCCAGCAAAAGCGCAGTTTGTAGCGCCCGCCGAGAACCGG
>NZ_SRTD01000515.1:0-279 GCF_004792105.1 Mesorhizobium sp. M8A.F.Ca.ET.161.01.1.1
TGACCTGGGCGCAGCTCGGCCGTCACGCGAAGCCAATGGTCTTTGCCAATATCAACGGTTTCTGGAACCCGATGCTAGAACTCGTGCAACATATGCGCGACCAGGGCTTCATCCACCGTGCGCATCTTCTCAATCCGCTCATCATTGACGAGGTGAAGGACATCGTCCCCGCCATCATCGACCGCGCGCTGGCCCAGCAGAACCCTGAAGGCGACCCTTCGGTGATTTCGCGCCTGTAGGCCCGGCGATTGTTAACGGCCGCTCGGGCGGCTCGTTACA
>NZ_SRTD01000516.1:0-279 GCF_004792105.1 Mesorhizobium sp. M8A.F.Ca.ET.161.01.1.1
CAGCCATGGCGGCGGAACCCTCCCGCAAGGTCGTGACCACCCAAAATGGCGATTATTTCGGCTTCGATCTCAGGACGGAGCAAAACGTCTCGTTGGAGCAATGCGGCGAGATTTGCGCCGGGGACACATCCTGCAAGGCCTTTACCTACAATCCAAAGGTGAAATGGTGCTTCCTCAAATCTGATTTCAATCAGCTGAACGCCTTCCCCGGTGCGGTTGCCGGCAAGATTGTCGAAGTGGCGACGGAAGCCGATATCGGCGCGCCGCCGCGCCTGTCCT
>NZ_SRTD01000051.1:0-683 GCF_004792105.1 Mesorhizobium sp. M8A.F.Ca.ET.161.01.1.1
CGGCATCCAAATGGAGCCGTCACGGGTGGTGAATGTGCGCATCATCCTAAATTCTTCATTGAAGCGAGTTCTCTCTTGGCAACATCCAACTCGGCATAAACGGCTTGGGTTTTCTCGGCGACTTCCTGTATGTCGGCCCACTTGCCCGGCAGACCCTCGACAAGGTCCTGCAATGCCATCTTGGCAATAGCTGCACGCAACTGGAGCTTTCGGACTTTCTTCCTCATCTTATCTAGGTCTGACATAGATCCTTCCTGGAACAATGGTTTTGTTGATGCGCTCCATCTCGGGCTAGGCTTCAATGGCTGCAGTCGCATCGTCGACCAGTTTCGTACCGGCCTCAGCAAGTTTGCGGAAAGTCTCGAAGCCGAACCGGTGGACGTCTCGACAGAACGCCCAACCGCTGGAAGCCCGCAGGGGCTTCATTCCAATTATTGGCGACGTCGACACGCCGGAGCGCTCCTCGATCGCAAGCGCTACGGCGGTGTAAACATGTCGAGCCTCCACAGCGCGTCAGGATCGGGATCGCCGCCAAAGGGTACCGCACGTTGCTGTTGCTTGGTGATGATGAACTCGGCCAGCAGCTCGGCATCCGAATGGCCTTCCCATAAGCCGAAGGAATCCTGAGTACGAATGAGCCGCAGGAGGCATTTGACGAACGGGGAAGCAAGGGCCTCGTCGTC
>NZ_SRTD01000517.1:0-279 GCF_004792105.1 Mesorhizobium sp. M8A.F.Ca.ET.161.01.1.1
CGCGCAGGGTGCCGGTCCACGGCATGTGCACCCGGTGGTAGTCGCGCGGGGACAGGTACCCGGTGGAGTACAGGCCATCGTTGTAAGGCTTGGCAGCCTCGCCGCTGCCCAGCAGTTCGGCGGCAGTAAACGACTGGCCCTTGGCCTGGAAGATGCGGCCGGCCTCGATCCTGCCGAGCTGGCTGATCCTGCCGTCGGCCGGCATCACCAGGCTGCGCGGATCGGCGTCGGCCACGCGGGCGCCCGGCTTCAACGCGCGGGTGAAGAACTGGTTGAAGG
>NZ_SRTD01000518.1:0-279 GCF_004792105.1 Mesorhizobium sp. M8A.F.Ca.ET.161.01.1.1
GGTGGTATTTCGTCGGGAACGAGCTTCTATGATCGCGCTTCCACGGTCTATTACCCCTTCAACCTCGAGGCTGCCAAGGCTGCACTGGCTTCGATTGGCCTGAAAGACACTGACGGCGATGGTTTCCTGAATTTCCCCAAGGAAAAGCTTGGCGGCCGTAATGTCGAGATTACCCTTCTCGTCAACAACGGTTACGCGACAGACAAGAGCCTAGCGGAAGGTCTCGTCGGCCAGATGGCGAAACTCGGCCTGCGCGTCGTCATCAATAGCCTCGATTCA
>NZ_SRTD01000519.1:0-279 GCF_004792105.1 Mesorhizobium sp. M8A.F.Ca.ET.161.01.1.1
CGCCCGTCGTTCCGGTCCTGCTGTGCGCGCCGAAGTTCCTCGACGGAAGCATGTCGCTGGGCCAGGTCATGCAGGCGGCATCGGCTTTCACCATCGTTCAGTCCGCCTTCGGCTGGCTGGTCGATAACTATCCCCGGCTGGCGGACTGGAATGCCTGCGCAAGGCGCGTCGCATCGCTGATGATGTCGCTTGACGGCCTCGAGCGGGCTGAACAGAGCAATACGCTCGGCCGGATCGTGCGCGGTGAAACGGAGGGTGAGACGATGCTGAGCCTCAAGG
>NZ_SRTD01000520.1:0-279 GCF_004792105.1 Mesorhizobium sp. M8A.F.Ca.ET.161.01.1.1
CGATGCGGCAATAGGGAGGACTGGACATGATGGACGAGGCCGCACGCGATCTGAGGCGTGAACGCAGGCGCGGACGAACCGGCGAGGCGGGCAGCGAGTCGAGCCGCCGTCCGAACTACCGTTCATTGAAGAATTCGTTCCTGCCGCAGCCTGTCTTCTCCGACGACCAGGTCGCCGCCATTCACGACACGGCGCTGCGCGTGCTGGAGGAACTCGGCATCAAGGTCCTGCTGCGCGAAGCGCGCGCTATCTTTGCCAGGGCCGGCGCGCTGGTCGACG
>NZ_SRTD01000521.1:0-279 GCF_004792105.1 Mesorhizobium sp. M8A.F.Ca.ET.161.01.1.1
GTGAAGCGCGGCAACGACACGCCCTACGGCCTTGGCGCCGGCGTGTTCACGCGTGACGTCGGCAAGGCGCATCAGCTCGCCAACCGGCTGCGCGCCGGCTCGGTCTGGGTCAACACCTATCACGCGATCGACCCAGCCGTGCCGTTCGGCGGCTACAAGATGAGCGGCTACGGCCGCGAAGGCGGCGCCGAGCATCTCGAGGAGTATCTCAACACCAAGGGCGTCTGGATCCGCATCGATTGACGGTCTGTGTCCGTTCGCGTTCCGTTGAATCGCCAC
>NZ_SRTD01000522.1:0-279 GCF_004792105.1 Mesorhizobium sp. M8A.F.Ca.ET.161.01.1.1
GAACTTCACATCCTTGTCCCACGACCACATGGTCGGCGGGATCAGATTCTGCGCCGGCGTAGCGCCGGCATCCTGGAACAGCGACTTGATCAGCGCCTCCCGGTCGATCGCCTGGTTGAGCGCATGGCGCACTTCCGCCTTGTCGAGCGGCGGGATCGTGGTGTTGTAGCTCATATAGCCGATGTTGAGGCCGGCCTGGTCCAGCAGAGTGACGTCCTTGTTGGCCTTGATGGTGGCGAGGTCGGCCGGGTTCGGATAGGGCGCGACATCGCATTCGCC
>NZ_SRTD01000523.1:0-279 GCF_004792105.1 Mesorhizobium sp. M8A.F.Ca.ET.161.01.1.1
CCGGTCGGCTACCGCTTGCCGCTTGGCACGCTGCCTTATGTGCCGCCGGCGCAATTCCCTTACATAGTGCCAGTCGATCCATCGGTGCCGCGTGGTCCGTTGCCGGTGCGCGAAGCCATCTTGCCGGAAGCCGCTCCGGCTGAGCTTGAAGGCGCCGACGAAATGGCGCGCCGCCAGCAGGCGGCATCGTTCACGGCTGCGACCGGCCAGCAGGATCGCGTCGAGCAGCAATTGACCGAGATCGGCGGCGCGGTGCGCACGGCGCTCACGGTCGAGCCG
>NZ_SRTD01000524.1:0-279 GCF_004792105.1 Mesorhizobium sp. M8A.F.Ca.ET.161.01.1.1
ACTTGCTCGCTCGCTTGCACGGACAATTTTAATCGATGCGGTGACGACGCAATTGCCGTAAACGACAGGCCGAAGGTCGCGGACGACTGCAATGATCGTCACGACTAGAGATTTACCCACAAGACGCTTGGAGCGCGGCGTCATGCAGTTTCTTTAGAGACGGGCGCTGAACAGGCCGAGGCAGTGCCTTTCAAGGCCGCGTGAACGCTCCCTATCTTGTCAAGCGCGTTCGGCCCGCGGCAGTGATCGGCGGCCCCTCGAACCGGCGGGAAGGCTCGC
>NZ_SRTD01000525.1:0-279 GCF_004792105.1 Mesorhizobium sp. M8A.F.Ca.ET.161.01.1.1
AACGCAAGAGCCGGGGCATCATCGGCGAACGTGTGTTTCTGTTCACCGATGACATCGATGTCACCAATCGAATGTATTTCGCCATGCTAGATGCAGAGGGCCGACGGAGCAGCGGCGTGCCCGGTTTCAGAATTGATCCGAAAAAGCCCTTTGACGATGAAATCTGCCGCGCCGGCCTGGAATTGATCGAAGACACGGTCACCATCCTGCATAACCGTCCGTCCGGCCCGCACGAGGCCGTGCACGATGCGCGCAAGCGCTTCAAGCGGCTGCGGGCCC
>NZ_SRTD01000526.1:0-279 GCF_004792105.1 Mesorhizobium sp. M8A.F.Ca.ET.161.01.1.1
GACAACATGCAGGGCGTCATGGACGCATTGTCCGGTGACAGGCGCATGAGCAAGGTAACATTGCGGGTGACGAAGGGTGACATCAACGCTGCGGCCACGATGTTCTCTGCCTCGCCTACGCCAAATCTCATCATTCTGGAGACGGCAAGCGCGCAGGCTTCGCTGCTGGATGACCTTGCTCCTCTCGCGGAGGTTTGCGATCCCTCAACCCGTGTCATCATTGTCGGCCGCCACAATGACATAACATTGTATCGCGACCTCATCCGCAACGGTATTTCG
>NZ_SRTD01000052.1:0-666 GCF_004792105.1 Mesorhizobium sp. M8A.F.Ca.ET.161.01.1.1
ATGACCAGGACGACGCTGACGACGGTGATGACGCCGAGGGTGCCGAACCGAACCTCGACAACGGTGCGGGTGCTGCTTCGGCCGCGTCTGCACAGCCGACCCGCTCGCAGCCGGAATTCGACTTCGATGACGACGTCGAGCCGACCGCCTCCGACGCCGGGAAGCCGGTCCGCGCCGCTGCCGCCGTTGCCGCTGCGCCGGTCGCGGTGGTGAGCAGCGCGGTGGTGGAAACCGCTGCACCGGCCGTGGCCGAGGTGCAGGCCCCGGTCGACAGCGCCGCCAAGGCCGAACCGGCATCGCCGGTGCAGACCAGCATGCTCGATGCCATCGACGCTGCGACTCCGGCCCAGCCGGTGGCCGCTGCGGCGCCGGTGATCGAAGCCAAGCCGGTCGTGGTTGAAACCGCGCCAGTGGCTGAAGCCGCGCCGGTCATCGAAGCGACGCCGGCAGCCGTCGAGGCTGCGCCGGTCGTGGAATCGAAGCCGCAGATCGCTGAAGCCGCTCCTGCGGTCGAAGCGCAGCCGGTGGCCGTTGCGGCTGCGCCGGCGGTCGAGGCCAAGCCGGTTGTCGAGCCGGTCGTGGTCGCCGAACAGCCGGTGGCTCCGGTGGCAGTTGAAGCCGCGCCGGTGGACGCTGCGGCGCCGGTCGCCGATGCGGTGGTGACGC
>NZ_SRTD01000527.1:0-279 GCF_004792105.1 Mesorhizobium sp. M8A.F.Ca.ET.161.01.1.1
CCGATGATGGCGAGACGATTGCCTCGGTGCGCATGACGCCGGTTCTGGCAGGCGGTGTGAAGGGTCATATGCTTGGCCCGCTTGCGGTTCGGCCCTCTCACAAGAACAAGGGCATCGGCCGGGAACTCGTCCGGATCGCCATCGCGGCGGCAAGGCGCAAGGGCTCCGAAGCCGTGATACTGATCGGCGATCCGCCCTATTACACGCCGCTCGGGTTCGAGAAAGTCGCTTATGCGGCGCTTGATTTTCCGGGGCCGGTTGATCCGAACCGGGTGCTGG
>NZ_SRTD01000528.1:0-279 GCF_004792105.1 Mesorhizobium sp. M8A.F.Ca.ET.161.01.1.1
GGCCTCGCCTTCCGACGCGGTTCTTCAGCGTGACAGTGAGCGACTGGCCGCCGTCAAGCGGGTGAGGGCGGAGCGGGCGCAGGATTATTTCAGCCGTAATGCGTCCGCCTGGGACGAACTGCGTCGCCTGCATGTCAGCGACGAAGCCGTGGAAGGCGCGCTGCTGAAGCTGGTGGGCACCACGCCCGTCGATTCGCTGCTCGATCTCGGTACGGGCACCGGCCGTATCCTGCAGCTTCTGAGCGGCATTTATCGCCGTGCCATCGGCGTGGATGCGAG
>NZ_SRTD01000529.1:0-279 GCF_004792105.1 Mesorhizobium sp. M8A.F.Ca.ET.161.01.1.1
CTGTCATCCTCATTACCGGCCATGGTGATGTACCCATGGCCGTCGATGCGCTCCACAACGGCGCCTATGACTTCATAGCCAAGCCGTTTCCCGCCGAACGGATGGTGGAAAGCGCCCGCAGAGCCCTCGAAAAGCGCCGCCTCGTGCTGGAAAATCGCGCGCTTCGCCGGGCAGCCGGGCAGGCGGAGGACGACCTGCCGCTGATCGGGCAGACACCCGCCATGGAGCGCTTGCGCATGACGCTCAGGCATATTGCCGATACGGATGTCGATGTGCTGG
>NZ_SRTD01000530.1:0-279 GCF_004792105.1 Mesorhizobium sp. M8A.F.Ca.ET.161.01.1.1
GTGCCATCTGCGTACGGATCAGCTGCAGTTTCGGCGGCATCGCGTCCTCGATCTGCTCCAGCTCTGCGGCCAACGCGCGGTCAGCGTCGTTGTCATCCTCGGCGACCGGTTGCCGAGCGGCCAGCGCCGAGGCCAGCTGCTGCAGTGCCTTGCGCACGCGCTCACCGGCCGCCAATGCCAGCGGATCGCCGGCATAGCTGTCCACCTGGTCGCGATGCGCGCCCAGGGCCGACAGATGACCGAGCAGGGTGTTGGACAGCGCCAGGAAACGGAAGCCGG
>NZ_SRTD01000531.1:0-279 GCF_004792105.1 Mesorhizobium sp. M8A.F.Ca.ET.161.01.1.1
GCAACAGGCTCGCCTTCGAAATCACCGAAGGCCTGGACATGGAAATGCATTCGGATGTGCTGCGTTGCCTGAACGACCTGAAGACGCTTGGCATCAAAATCTGGCTGGATGATTTCGGAACGGGTTTTGCCGGCCTGTCATGGCTGCGCATGACGGATTTCGATACCGTCAAGATTGATCGTTCCTTCCTGCATGACAGCAAGACCCCACGCGGACGGGCGATGCTGCAGGACATGATCCGCCTCATTCGCAATCGCGGCCATAAAATTTTGATCGAAG
>NZ_SRTD01000532.1:0-279 GCF_004792105.1 Mesorhizobium sp. M8A.F.Ca.ET.161.01.1.1
ATGCGCTCGGTGGCTTCCTGAAGGGCAAGTGGCTGGCCGGCGGCCCCAATCCGGAAGGCGAAGGCCGCATTCCGGACATTACCCCCGGCTCGCAAAGCATCGGAAGCTGGGCCGAGGCCGATATTTCGAGCTATCTCGAAACCGGCTTCACCCCGGAATTCGACAGTGTCGGCGGTTCCATGGTGAAGGTGCAGCAGAACATGGCGCATCTGACAGCCGAGGACCGCGACGCGATCGCCGCCTATCTGAAGGCGATCCCGGCGCGCTGAGGGTCCCGTT
>NZ_SRTD01000533.1:0-279 GCF_004792105.1 Mesorhizobium sp. M8A.F.Ca.ET.161.01.1.1
CCCGAACGTCTCTTCCGACGCCAGCAGCATTTCGGTCGTGGCGTCGCCAAGCAGAATAGGCCGGGCGTATTGCTTGCCTTCCGGCACTGCTTCGCTCCGGGCAATTATCCGGGCGCCTTTCTCCAAAGCATCGGCGACATGCCGCTCGATTTTCTCGATGGCGGCACCATTGATCATCGGCCCGATCACGACGCCCTCCTCTGTACCGGCGCCAACCTTCATCTCTGCAACTCGGCTGGCGAGCTTCGCAGCAAACGCCTCATAGATGCCTGCCTGCAC
>NZ_SRTD01000534.1:0-279 GCF_004792105.1 Mesorhizobium sp. M8A.F.Ca.ET.161.01.1.1
GCGAGACCTCGGAAGGCCGCACGCCCGCCGACCACGCCACCGTGCGCTCGGTCTCCGGCATTGGACCGGACAAGAAGCTCAAGCTGGTGCTGACCTACCCGATGACGACAGGCCGCAACTTCGATGAGATCTTGCGCGCGGTCGATTCCATGCAGCTCACCGCCAAGCATCAGGTGGCAACGCCGGCCAACTGGAAACAGGGCGAGGATGTCATCATCACCGCCGCGGTTTCCAACGAGGATGCGATCAAGCGCTTCGGCGCCTATGAGACTATCCTGC
>NZ_SRTD01000535.1:0-278 GCF_004792105.1 Mesorhizobium sp. M8A.F.Ca.ET.161.01.1.1
CACGGACTTCCTGCGCGACCACCGCAAAGCCCTTGCCGGCATCACCGGCACGGGCGGCTTCCACACCGGCATTCAGCGCCAGGAGGTTGGTCTGGAAAGCGATATCGTCGATGACGCCGATGATGTTGCCGATTTCGCCCGAGGACTTCTCGATCTCGCGCATGGCGGCAACCGCCTTGCGGACCACAACACCCGACTTTTCCGCACCGGCGCGGGCGCGCTGGACCAGATTGCCGGCATCTTCCGCACCACGGGCGCTATCACGCACGGTGGTGGTG
>NZ_SRTD01000536.1:0-278 GCF_004792105.1 Mesorhizobium sp. M8A.F.Ca.ET.161.01.1.1
GGCGATCAAGGCCGGGTTACCGGCCGGCCTCATCAACATCGTACTGGGCGACGGTCCCGTCACGGGCAACGCCATCACCGGCCATCCCGAGATTTCCAAGGTGAGCTTCACCGGCTCCACCGCCGCGGGAGCCGCCATCATGGCCAATATCGCCCGTACAGGGATCAAGCCCATGACGCTGGAACTTGGTGGCAAGAGCCCACAGATTGTCTTCGCCGATGCGGATATCGAAAAAGCGGCGACGGCCATCGCCGGCAATATTCTCTCCAATGCCGGGC
>NZ_SRTD01000053.1:0-629 GCF_004792105.1 Mesorhizobium sp. M8A.F.Ca.ET.161.01.1.1
GCAATTATCTTGTTCGCCTTGCCTGTCCTGAGCGCCTCCACAACCGCAGCTTCGCGTGTGGTGAACATGCCGGAGAGCGGACGGACACCGTTTGCGGTCGAGTGGATGATCTCTCGCAGCGCCAGCACGCAGCTGGCGGGAACAAAGATCCCTCCGGCACGAGCAAGACCAATGGCCTCGGCAGCGACCTTCACCGTCACGCTTGTGGGAATATAGCCTCGGGCGCCGCATTCGAGAGCCGCGAGAACCTCCCCTGGCTCATCGGAATCCACCACGACGATTACGGGTACGGTGCCAAACTCGGAAATTAAGTGCGCAAGTTCCGCCCGAACACTCTGGTCCGTGACCTTCCTGGCGCCAAGAATTACGAGGATCGCGGACGGCTCCTCGTCCCCGGCAATGTGCTGGATTTCGTCAAGCGATCCTACCGCGCTAACGCGCAAGGTGGGATTGTGTTCGATAAGGCCGCGCGCAAGGCATTCACGCTCAAGCGCTCGCTTGTCGACAATCATAACCAAGCCTTCGCTCGGACGTCCTTCGTCGAGATCGGACCTGCCAAGACCATTCGCGTCCGGCAGATGTCCATTGTGTAACGGTTTTGTTGCATCGTTCCAAAAATCGGAAATTTG
>NZ_SRTD01000537.1:0-278 GCF_004792105.1 Mesorhizobium sp. M8A.F.Ca.ET.161.01.1.1
CGACTATCTGGTCGCAAGGCTGGCGGCGGCATTCGAGGAGAAGCGGCTGGGTTACGGCGTGGCCGGGCAAGTAGCCATCTTCGAGGTCTTTGTCTCGGCCGGCGGAACCTGGACCATCCTGATGACCGACGTTAACGGCCAAACCTGCATCCTGGCGGCCGGTGACGGATGGGAAGACACACTGGCGACCGCGGTCGGGCAGTCCGGCGGCTGAGCCCAGGAGCAATTGCGGACGTTGCTCTGGTCAGCGAGTGGCCGCCGTCTCGGCGTGGCCGCGA
>NZ_SRTD01000538.1:0-278 GCF_004792105.1 Mesorhizobium sp. M8A.F.Ca.ET.161.01.1.1
TTCTGGAGTTCGGCGCAACCGGCTGCGAAATAACGCGGACATTGGTGGAATCGATCGATTGCTGTTCGGCGAGCTGGCGTGACCGGGTAAGATAGGTCTCATAGATCGCCGCTGCCGAGCGGGCGTCGCGCTCAAGATCCCTCAGCCGCACCTGCGCTTCGTTATCGGTGAAGACATTGGCACGCTCCGCCACGGCTTTCAGTCGCAGCGCATCGAGCGAGGAGCGCGCTTCGGCGACATTTGTCTTTGCTGCCTGCAGAATGCGCCGCGCCTCGTCG
>NZ_SRTD01000539.1:0-278 GCF_004792105.1 Mesorhizobium sp. M8A.F.Ca.ET.161.01.1.1
TCGGCGTTTGCGGTGGCAATCTGCATGGCAACCGGATCTGCCCGGCGCTCGGCGAACATCGGCAGCGGCACGGCAGCCGGCGGCACGGCGGCGGCAACATCGAAGGTGCGGCTGACTTTGGCACTGGCGACGAGCTGTTCGGTGTTGCGGCCCCTCGATGCCTGCGGCACGGCCTTGTCGAGAAGTGCAGCCATCTGGGCATCGCGGCTGCGCGCGGTCTTGCCGCCCAGCACGACGCCGACGACGCGGCGGCCATTGTGATTGACGGCACTGACGAG
>NZ_SRTD01000540.1:0-278 GCF_004792105.1 Mesorhizobium sp. M8A.F.Ca.ET.161.01.1.1
CGCAACTTTTATTTTCTCGAAATGAACACCCGTCTGCAGGTGGAACATCCGGTAACGGAACTGATTACCGGCATCGATCTGGTAGAACAGATGATCCGTGTGGCGTCAGGTGAAAAACTGTCCTTCGGACAGGCGGATGTGAAGCTGAACGGTTGGGCGATCGAAAGCCGGCTTTATGCCGAGGATCCCTATCGCAACTTCCTTCCTTCGATCGGTCGTCTGACGCGTTATCGGCCGCCGCAGGAGGGGGCGCAGGAAAACAGATCGGAAGAGCGTCG
>NZ_SRTD01000541.1:0-278 GCF_004792105.1 Mesorhizobium sp. M8A.F.Ca.ET.161.01.1.1
CCTGTGGGGCCAGAAGTACCTGCAGGGCCATGCCGAACCACCGCAACCGGCGGCGCTGAAGCAGAAGGTGCTGGGCCTGCCGCGCGAATGGCTCATCTACCTGTGCGCGGTGCTTGCTGTGCTGCCGGTGGCGTGGCTGATGTGGGCTGCCGGCAACGGCGCGTTCGCGCTGGGCGGTGAAATCAGCCTGGCGCTGATGCTGATGCTGGTGGTGCTGGGCGGCGTGCTGGTCTGGTTCGCCTGGTTCACCGGCAGCAAGTGCACGCCGGTGCAGCGCC
>NZ_SRTD01000542.1:0-278 GCF_004792105.1 Mesorhizobium sp. M8A.F.Ca.ET.161.01.1.1
GCTGGCGGCAGAAACCGATCCAGCAGGTTCCCGAATATCCTGATGCGGCAGCGCTTGCGGCAACGGAAGCCACGCTTGCAACCTATCCGCCGCTGGTATTTGCCGGTGAGGCCCGCCGCCTCAAGAAGCAGCTTGCCAATGTGGCGGAAGGCAACGCCTTCCTGCTGCAGGGCGGCGATTGCGCCGAGAGCTTCCTCGAGCACGGCGCGGACAATATCCGTGACTTCTTCCGTGCCTTCCTGCAGATGGCCGTGGTGCTGACCTATGGCGCACAGCTG
>NZ_SRTD01000543.1:0-278 GCF_004792105.1 Mesorhizobium sp. M8A.F.Ca.ET.161.01.1.1
GGAACGAGTCGCTCGTTCGAAGCGGCGCATGACATGGTGGTAGACTTCAGGGGCCTTGTGGCCGGCGTTCGTCATCAGCGTAGCAGCGCCTCGCAGCGCGTCGATTGTTGCCTTGAGGGCTGGGAACTGGTCATCTTCGTGATGAAGGTCCAGTTCTGAAGAGAGTTCGCGAAGGAGGTCGGTCAGCACTTTTGCGGTTGTCTGGTCGATGGTCATGTTGTGAGTCCCTGGTTGAGAATTAGTGGTATCTAATATATCTTTTTCAGTATGTAACTTAA
>NZ_SRTD01000544.1:0-278 GCF_004792105.1 Mesorhizobium sp. M8A.F.Ca.ET.161.01.1.1
GGGCGTTCCAGATCGGCTGGCCGGTGTTCGCGTCGAGCGCGATGGTGTGGCCGTCCAGCGTGTTGAAGAAGATGCGCCCGTCCGCGAAGGCCGCGCCACGGGTGACCACGTCGCAGCAGGCAACCCCTTGCGCGGCCGGCTCGGGGTTGGGCTCGTATTTCCATTTCATCGGCGCGCCGGGCTTGGAGAGGTCGAGCGCGTAGACGACGTTCGGAAATGGCGTCACGATATACATCGTGTTGCCGATCACCAGCGGCGCCGCTTCCTGGCCCTTGTTC
>NZ_SRTD01000545.1:0-278 GCF_004792105.1 Mesorhizobium sp. M8A.F.Ca.ET.161.01.1.1
AACCTGCTGCAACTCCATCAGCAATCTGCGTCGGCGCGGCCGTCACGTGCAGGTGGGCCTCATGCTGGCAGACCACGCCATGCCCGCCATCCCCATGGCCCGGGTGATCGCCCACGAGCTGGAAATCTACGGCAGTCACGGCATGCAGGCGTGGCGTTACGACGATATGCTGGCTATGATCGAAAGCGGCAGGCTCGCGCCAGAAAAGCTGATCGGCCGCCACATCTCCCTGACCGAGGCCGCAGCTGCCTTGCCCGCCATGGACAGCTTCAGGGAAA
>NZ_SRTD01000546.1:0-278 GCF_004792105.1 Mesorhizobium sp. M8A.F.Ca.ET.161.01.1.1
CTCACGCAGCGGCGAATTTACCTCGATGGGCGCCGCAGACGACCCTGCCATTTTGATACGCACAGCACCACCATTTGAAGGCCCCGCCGGACCTCTACGTCTGTATAGCGTTCAGCATGAAAGACCCTTCCCGACGATCAAACATGTCGGCTAAGCATCTAATACACATTATCTTCTGCAGGCTGTCAAAAAGGGTTATGACGACGCCGTTTTCATCGATAGGCATGGACGTAGTAGTGAAGCCACGATTTGGAACATAGCGTTCTGGGATGGCAAAG
>NZ_SRTD01000547.1:0-278 GCF_004792105.1 Mesorhizobium sp. M8A.F.Ca.ET.161.01.1.1
CCGTCATCAACGGCCGCAGCCACGTCAACGGCGCCAGCCGCAAGGAAGTCGACGGCACGCTGGCGCGCCTCGACCGGACCGGCGAAGGCATGCGCGTCGGCATCAAGGTCAGCCGCACCAGCGACCGCGTCATGATCGATGCCGGCGACGCCGGCAATGGCCCGGCCGACGCCCATGTGGTGATCGTCTATTTCAATTCGCCGCAGACGGTCCAGATCGGCCAGGGCGAGAACAGCGGCCGCAACCTGACCTACTGGAACGCCGTCTCCGACATCCAG
>NZ_SRTD01000548.1:0-278 GCF_004792105.1 Mesorhizobium sp. M8A.F.Ca.ET.161.01.1.1
GCCTTTTCTATCGCGGAAAGGATGCTGTGACGCTCTCCAGCGCGGCGACGCTGGAGGAGACGGCAAGCCTGCACTGGGCAGCGGACGTCCCGGTGTCGTTTGCCTCGCCCGGCCGCGGTGACGCGCGCGACAGCGGTCGCGGCGCGGCATTCGCGACGCTGGCTGGACTGGCTGCCGAAGGCCGGCCTTCGCTGGGACGCGGGCCAGCCATGCTCTACCGCGATGCCGCCGACGCCATCGCGGCCCTGGCAGAGGCGCTCGGCGCGGCTGCGGGAAAC
>NZ_SRTD01000549.1:0-278 GCF_004792105.1 Mesorhizobium sp. M8A.F.Ca.ET.161.01.1.1
CAGCCATCTCAGACGCGGTCAAGGTATCTGCTCCGATGACAACCGCCAACGGGTTACCTAGCAAAGCTCTGGAAGAGAAAACATCGACCTGCTGGAATGAAAATTTTGTTGTTCCGTGTCTCACCGTAACAATCCTGGCGTTCTGAGTTTACGCGGCCTTTCCGCATTTGACGCAATTGTGGGCCCATCATCCTGATTCAACAGGGATTTCAATCACCATCCCATCATAGGCCGGCACCACGTGGTCAGGCGTCTCGGCCATCACGACCGCGTAGTCC
>NZ_SRTD01000550.1:0-278 GCF_004792105.1 Mesorhizobium sp. M8A.F.Ca.ET.161.01.1.1
CTTCTCCGCTTTCCGCCAGCGCGTTCATTGCAATGTCGATACCTCCGGCCGCACCCTCGAGAAAACTTCCAATGGCCGGCCGCAGGTGGAACTCGTCTGGTAGGTTGGCGCTCCCTTGATTGGTCGCCGTCCATGGAGGCGAAGCACGGGATTTCAGGCTTTTGAACCCCTTTTCATTTGAAAACTGAAAGGGGGTTCAGTCGAAATTTGCGATGTTTGCTTCACCGCGTCTTTCCACATCACCCCCTTAATACACGTCAGTGCTCGTCCGAGTATAT
>NZ_SRTD01000551.1:0-278 GCF_004792105.1 Mesorhizobium sp. M8A.F.Ca.ET.161.01.1.1
AGCGCCAGGCCGCCGGATCGACCGTCGGGCGAATGATCAGCGGTGCATGTTTCATGAACAGCCATTTCATGGCCTTGACCGGAATGCCCGGCGCGGCCCAGGGCGAAGAATAGCCGGGAGAAACCTCACCCGCATTGGCAAAGCTGGTCTCGAGCGCTGCAGCCGGCTGCCGGTCGATCACCGTCACCTTGTGCCCGGCTTTGGCCAGATACCAGGCGGATGTCACGCCGACGACGCCGGCTCCGAGGATAGTGACGTTCATGATCGTCTCACTTGTG
>NZ_SRTD01000552.1:0-278 GCF_004792105.1 Mesorhizobium sp. M8A.F.Ca.ET.161.01.1.1
CTTCACCACCTCCATCACGCCCGGTCCGAACAATATGATGCTGTTTGCTTCCGGCGTGAATTTTGGTTTCCGTCGCACCGTCCCGCATATGCTCGGCATCGGTGCGGGCTTTCTTTCGCTGCTGATCGGGGTCGGATTTGGCCTCGGGGCACTGTTGCATTCGGTACCGGTACTTTACACCGGGCTGAAATTTGCGGGTGGGCTTTATCTCGTCTGGATCGCGTGGAAAATCGGAACGTCCCGCAGCCTCCATGAAGGCACGGCGGCTTCGCAGCCGA
>NZ_SRTD01000553.1:0-278 GCF_004792105.1 Mesorhizobium sp. M8A.F.Ca.ET.161.01.1.1
ATTATTGCCGGACGAAACTGGCGAAACCTCAAGGTGCTCCTGCCCGTCGCAACCCTTTTGGCGGCAAATGTCATGTTTCATGTCGAAGCGCACTATCAGGGCGTCTCCGACACGAGCCGCCGCCTCGGCCTTGGAGCGGTTGTCGTCCTCATCATGATCATCGGCGCGCGGATAATTCCGAGCTTCACGCGCAATTGGCTGGTTCGCGAGAAGCCCGGCCGGCTCCCAGCGTCATTTGGCAGGTTCGATATTGGAACCATCGCGCTGTCCGCCGTCGG
>NZ_SRTD01000554.1:0-278 GCF_004792105.1 Mesorhizobium sp. M8A.F.Ca.ET.161.01.1.1
GTTGACCTTCTGGGCGAGCTCGTTGCCGGTCAGGTCGATAGCGGTCTTGCCGCCCGTCCTGGAGGTGGAGAGCTGCGCGAGATGCGAGCCGGCAGACAGAGCATAGCTGACCGAGGCCATCACCTTGTCGAAGCCGGCGCCCGCAGCTTCCATGACTTTGTCGTGGGCATTGTTGACATGGTAGGTGTCGTTGCCCTTGCCTCCTTGGACAATGTGGTCACCAACTGAAGCATCCGCGGTTGTCGGCGCGGTTGGCTCGGTTGTTGGCGGTGTCATAT
>NZ_SRTD01000555.1:0-278 GCF_004792105.1 Mesorhizobium sp. M8A.F.Ca.ET.161.01.1.1
GCACCGTCAGGACGCGCGCGAAGGCGCGCGCATGGCGCTGGTGATCACCGGCGGCGGCGGCCTTGCGCTGCTCGGTGGCGTACTGCTGATCGGCCGCATCGTCGGCAGCTTCGACCTGGACGTGGTGCTGGCCGCCGGCGAGCAGATCCGCGCCAGCGCGCTGTACCCGTACGCGCTGTTCCTGGTACTGGCCGGCATCTTCACCAAGAGCGCGCAGTTCCCGTTCCACTTCTGGCTGCCACACGCGATGGCCGCGCCGACCCCGGTCTCGGCCTACC
>NZ_SRTD01000556.1:0-278 GCF_004792105.1 Mesorhizobium sp. M8A.F.Ca.ET.161.01.1.1
CAGCTTTTCGCCGAGCGCCTCGTCAACTTCCTCGAATACGCGGCGCGCCTCGGAAAAAGCATCGGCGAGGTCCTTGCCCATGCCGACAGACTGGCTGCCCTGTCCCGGAAAGGTGAATGCGACGGCCATCTTAGCGTCTCCAGCGGCTTGTTTTTCCCTGCCTCTGGCGCAAGGCGGACGGCCAAGTCAAGCCCGCAGGCGCCCGTTCCGCGCCTATTTCAGCCGGGAAACGAGCCGAGTTGCCTGTTCCAAAAGGCTTTTTGGCGAGCACACCTGAT
>NZ_SRTD01000054.1:0-542 GCF_004792105.1 Mesorhizobium sp. M8A.F.Ca.ET.161.01.1.1
GCCAGGTGGATGACCGACGCAAGCCCATTGCCGGCACGGAGTTCATCATCAAGGCCGATCTCGCCTTCATCGCCATCGGCTTTTCCGGTCCCTTCACGGACAGCGTTCTGAAGGAAATGGACGGCAAGCTGATACTCAACACGGACCGCCGTGGCTCCACAAATGTCGTCGCCAACGAGACGGATTACAGGACCTCTGTCGACAAGCTCTGGGCGGCGGGCGATGTGCGCCGTGGCCAGTCGCTGGTGGTCTGGGCGATCGGCGAAGGCCGTCAGGCGGCGCGTGCGATTGACGAAGCGCTGATGGGCGCGACCGTTCTTCCGCGCTGAGCCGGCAAATGGATAAAAATGGAAAGGCCTGTCGCACCCGCAACAGGCCTTTTTTTGATGTCAGAAAACGAGCGCTTCTTTTTCAGCAATAGGGAAGCGTAATCCGGAAGCAGGCCCCACCGCTGGATGAATCGCCGATACTAATGTCTCCGCCGTGATACCGCACGATTTCCTGCACGAGATTAAGCCCGAGGCCCGTGCCCCGGTCTCTAG
>NZ_SRTD01000557.1:0-278 GCF_004792105.1 Mesorhizobium sp. M8A.F.Ca.ET.161.01.1.1
GCCGAGCTTCCCGGCCGCAGTCATGGCGCAGGCGATGATGCAGCAGGCGGGCCTCAACGTGCAGATCGAGGTGCTGGACTATGCCACCCAGGTGGATCGCCGCCGCTCCGGCAATTATCAGGTGATCTCGCAGTCGGTCGCTCCGCGCCTCGACCCGGCGCTGATGTATGCCTTTTATGTCGGCAACAAGGACAAGAACGCTTCCCTGATGTGGGATGATCCGAAGGCGATCGAGCTGATGAAGGCCGCCTATGTTGAGGCCGACCAGACGAAACGCC
>NZ_SRTD01000558.1:0-278 GCF_004792105.1 Mesorhizobium sp. M8A.F.Ca.ET.161.01.1.1
GCCGGCGATGTAGTTCACCTCGACGCCTTGTTCGTCCATGCACAGATTGTTGTGCGGGATGTAGAGCAGGCCCGTCTTCGGCGAGAAGGCGCCGAGAGAATACGAGGGAAAAGGGTAGGCGAACCACCCGCTAACATATTGATTTCCTGTAGAAAACGAAGACCATCCGGGCCCACCATAACCTTTGATTTCGTTGCCGAAAATTGAGCGAGGCCAGAAACTTCCGGGCCCGTTGACGGGCTGGGCAAAAGGCGATCCCCGCGTTTGCTCCCGTCAAG
>NZ_SRTD01000559.1:0-255 GCF_004792105.1 Mesorhizobium sp. M8A.F.Ca.ET.161.01.1.1
CGGCGTCGTCACTTACGGCTATACCTATACGCTGACCGGTCCGTTGACCCACACCGGCCAGGGCGAGGTCAACCCGCTCAGCGACACAATCACCATGGCGGTCACCGACGCCACCGGCGACAGCGATACCACGCCGGCATCGATCGTCATCTCAATCGTCGACGACATCCCGGTTGCGGCCAACGATGCCAACAGCGTGACGGAAGGGCTTGGCCATTCGACGAACGGCAACGTGTTCGGCGCGGCCGGTGCGAG
>NZ_SRTD01000560.1:0-255 GCF_004792105.1 Mesorhizobium sp. M8A.F.Ca.ET.161.01.1.1
CCGAGACCAACTCGGCCACCGACATCTCGAGCTCCGGCACGCTGACCATCTCGGATGTCGACAGCCCGGCGACCTTCGTCGCCCAGGCCGGGACCGTTGGAACCTATGGCTCGTTCTCCATCGACAGCGCCGGTGCCTGGACCTACACGGCAAGCTCGGCCCACAACGAGTTCGCCGCCGGCACCACCTACACCGACACCTTCGATGTCGTCAGCGCCGACGGCACCCACACCTCGGTGACCATCAACATCGACG
>NZ_SRTD01000561.1:0-241 GCF_004792105.1 Mesorhizobium sp. M8A.F.Ca.ET.161.01.1.1
GACGGGCGGTAATGCTGGGCTGGAGTGTCCATGGCAAGCGCCTCATGCGGACGCTCCTCATTGTAGCTGCGCCGGAAGGCTTCGAAGGCCTGGCCCTGAGCCGTTCTGTCGGCTTCCGGGTCCTTGGCCAGTGGCAGCATGGTCAGATGGAAGCGCTCGTGGCGACCGTTCTGCTGCGGCTTGCCGGGTGCGATCCGTTCCAGCGTGATGCCGAGCTTGATGAAGCGCACCGCAAGCGGCG
>NZ_SRTD01000562.1:0-237 GCF_004792105.1 Mesorhizobium sp. M8A.F.Ca.ET.161.01.1.1
ACAGAACGGCTCAGGGCCAGGCCTTCGAAGCCTTCCGGCGCAGCTACAATGAGGAGCGTCCGCATGAGGCGCTTGCCATGGACACTCCAGCCCAGCATTACCGCCCGTCGCAACGAGCCATGCCAAGGACGCCACCCGAGCCCGATTATCCGCAAGAGGCCGCGGTTCGCTGGGTGCGCCACAATGGCGAGATCAGGTGGAATGGCGGCTTCGTCTATGTCTCGCAATCACTGGCCG
>NZ_SRTD01000563.1:0-208 GCF_004792105.1 Mesorhizobium sp. M8A.F.Ca.ET.161.01.1.1
CCCACACCGGCCAGGGCGAGGTCAACCCGCTCAGCGACACAATCACCATGGCGGTCACCGACGCCACCGGCGACAGCGATGCCACGCCGGCATCGATCGTCATCTCAATCGTCGACGACATCCCGGTTGCGGCCAACGATGCCAACAGCGTGACGGAAGGGCTTGGCCATTCGACGAACGGCAACGTGTTCGGCGCGGCCGGTGCGAG
>NZ_SRTD01000564.1:0-203 GCF_004792105.1 Mesorhizobium sp. M8A.F.Ca.ET.161.01.1.1
CCGCAAGCGGCCACGTCTGCGAGCCTGTGGCAACGGACCGTGGCCGGAGCCGCAAGGGCCGAATGCGGTGTGGACAGGCGATCACAAGGGGTGGTTCCGGACTGCCGACGGGTGGCGCTGCGATCCGTTGACGGTGATGGATGCCTCGAGCCGCTACCTTCTGGCGCTCGAAGCGACGGGTTCGACGGCGGACGCCGAGGCCT
>NZ_SRTD01000565.1:0-203 GCF_004792105.1 Mesorhizobium sp. M8A.F.Ca.ET.161.01.1.1
GTCCACACCGCATTCGGCCCTTGCGGCTCCGGCCACGGTCCGTTGCCACAGGCTCGCAGACGTGGCCGCTTGCGGGCGCCGACAAGCCCATGCCGTGCAAGGATCGCGCCCACCGTCGAGGCCGACGGCCAAACCAGCTCGGGAGCCGTGCGCTTGAGACGCGCCACGATCTTCTTTGGCCCCCACAGCGGATGCACCTCCTT
>NZ_SRTD01000055.1:0-538 GCF_004792105.1 Mesorhizobium sp. M8A.F.Ca.ET.161.01.1.1
ATGCACCTGGGCCTGCGTGCCCCCGGCCTGTGGTTCCGCGTGCGCCTGCGCTACCCCGATCCACAGGCTGCCGGCGGCCAGGTCGACGTCACCGGCTTCTCGCTGCCGGGCCTGCCGGCCGTGATCGTCGGCAGCAACGGGCACGTCGCCTGGGGTTTCACCAACAGCTACATCGACACCGCGGACTACCGCACTGAACCGGCCAACGCCACGGTGACCGTGCATGAAGAACGCATCGCCGTGGCCGGCCAGGCCGATGTGCTGTTCCCGGTACGCGAAACCGCCTGGGGGCCGATCCTGCATACCCACGCCGATGGCAGCGGTGATGCGCTGCGCTGGGTCGCCCACCTGCCCGGCGCGGTGCGCCTGGACTTCGGTGACCTGGCCCGCGCCGGTGACCTGGACGCTGCCCTGCGCTTCGCCGACCACGCCGGCATTCCCGCACAGAACCTGGTGGTCGGCGACCGCAGCGGACGCATCGCCTGGCGCCTGATCGGCGCCCGCCCGGATCGCGGTCCCGGCTGTGCGCCTGCGGGCT
>NZ_SRTD01000056.1:0-525 GCF_004792105.1 Mesorhizobium sp. M8A.F.Ca.ET.161.01.1.1
AAGCTGGTGACGGTGCCGTGCTTGTCGCGGGTGTACCAGTGCAGCGTGGCCGCACCGTCGGTGACGATCACCCAGCGCGCCTGCGCAGCCAGCAGGCGCCGCAGCACCGCCGCCTCGCCGTCGGCACCCAGCGGCGCAGCCAGGTAGTCCAGCTCCTCGCGCGACAGCTTGACCAGGTCAGCGCGTTCCAGTGCCTGCCACAGCCGCGGCGTCGGATCTTCGTTGGCGGGCCACAGTGCCGGGCGCAGGTTGAGGTCCAGGCTGACCACCGCACCGGCGGCACGGGCGCGGTCCATGCCGGCGAAGGTCGCCTCGGCGATGGCCGGCTCGGTCAGGCTGTTGGAACAGACGTGGAAGCACTGCGCGCTGTCCAGGCACGCGGCCTGGAAATCGCTGTCACGGAACAGCAGGTCGGCCGCCGGCGGCCGGTAGAAGCTGAAGCTGCGCTCGCCATTGGCATCCAGGGCCACGAAGGCCAGTGCGGTCTTGGCCGCGTCGGTGCGCACGATGTAATCGGTACCCACG
>NZ_SRTD01000057.1:0-511 GCF_004792105.1 Mesorhizobium sp. M8A.F.Ca.ET.161.01.1.1
CAGTCCACCGGCTGGAAACCGAAGAAGCGCGAGAGATCGGCAAGCACGCCGTAGCCGGGATGCATGATCATGTTCTTCCACACCAGCGCGGCAACCGGCGGCATGACGAAGAAGGGCGAGATGATCATGATGCGCACGATGCCCTGGCCGAAAATGTCGTTGTCGAGCAACAGCGCAATGGCAATGCCGCCGATGACGGTGATCAGCAGCACTCCGCCGACGATCAGAAGCGTGTTCCAGATCGACTGGAAGAAGGCCGGATCGGTGTAGAAATACTGATAATTAAAGAGACCCGCAAAGCTGACATTTGCCGTGTTGAGCAGATTGTAGTTCTGGAACGAGAACCACAGGGTCATTGCCAGAGGCACGATCATCCAGACCAGAAGCAGCAGAACCGAAGGCGCAAGCATCACCCGCGCAAGACCGCTTGTGTTGCGTGTTGCCATTTGCACTCACCTCCCCTTGGGCTCGGGCATCAAGAGATGCGCCCGGCATATCCGGAAGAACCGGC
>NZ_SRTD01000058.1:0-496 GCF_004792105.1 Mesorhizobium sp. M8A.F.Ca.ET.161.01.1.1
ATCCGGAGACAGCCATGAACAAGCTCTCGTTGACCCGCCGCGCTTTCGTCACCTCAGCCAGCGCCTTTGGCCTTGTCGGCGCCTCCGGTCTTGCGCTGCCCTACTATTCTCGCGCCAATCAGCGCCCGGCCTTCACTCATGGCGTGCAGTCCGGCGATGTCGACGCTACCTCCGGCATGGTCTGGACCCGCACCGACCGCCCGGCTCGCGCCGTTTTTCGGGCCGGGCCCCTGACCGCGGTTCGAATCCGTTCGCGGCGGCCGGGACCGCGAATGCCGGCGCCTTGAAACGATAGGCAGTCGATCCAGTTTTCCTGGTGTGGCAACCGGGGCACGAGAGTGATCGCCCTCGTTTGCGCATGCGTCGTGAACCCAAGCAAAAGGACGCGAAAAATGACGATAGCAAACAGACTGAGGGATTTTATCGACGGCAAGGGCATCCCGTACGACACCGTCGCGCATCACCGCACGTCCACCAGCAGGCAGGCCGCCATTGC
>NZ_SRTD01000005.1:0-412500 GCF_004792105.1 Mesorhizobium sp. M8A.F.Ca.ET.161.01.1.1
AGACGTATGAAGCTCGTCCGCCGCAGCGCCGCGCCAACCAAACCGCTTGGCGCTGCGGCGGATGCATAGGGGGAGAACTGTTACCTATGTATCCGGTTCAATCTGTTACCCATCTATCGGCTGGACAGCTCCCGTCGCCGGTTTCGCCAATCGCCGGCATTGCAAGATGGGCATCGAGGCCACGGCCAGCTTCCTTCTCCCCGTCACTATACGGGGAGAAGTGCCCGTCAGGGCGATGAGGGGCAGCGCCAACCTTGTCCTGTATCTCCGACAACTAATGCTTTCTGGAAAGCTGCTTCGTCGCGGCTTCCAGCCCGGCCAGTGTCAGCGGGAACATGCGGCCGCCGAAGATGTCGCGAATCATGGCGATGGAATGCGTAAAGCCCCAATTCCTTTCACTCTCCGGATTCAGCCACACCGCGTTCGGCCATTGCTGCAGGAGCCGGCCGAGCCAAACGCTGCCCGCCTCGGGATTCCAGTGTTCCACCGAGCCGCCGGGGTGGGCGATCTCGTAAGGGCTCATCGAGGCATCGCCGACGACGATGACCTTATAGTCGGGGCCATATTTGTGGATGAGGTCAAACGTCGGAATCACCTCGGCATGGCGGCGGCGATTGTCCTTCCACACGCCTTCGTAGAGGCAGTTGTGGAAATAGAAATATTCGAGCTGGCGGAATTCGGCGCGAGCCGCCGAAAACAGCTCCTCGACGCTCTTGATGTGGTCGTCCATCGAGCCGCCGACATCGAAGAACATCAGGAGCTTCACCGCATTGCGGCGCTCGGGCCGTGTCCGGACGTCGAGATAGCCGTGCTCGGCGGTGGCGTGGATGGTGCCGGGCAGGTCGAACTCTTCCTCGGCGCCTTCGCGCACCCAGCGGCGCAGACGCTTCAGCGCGATCTTGATGTTGCGGGTGCCGAGTTCGACGGCATCGTCGAAATTCCTGAATTCGCGCTTGTCCCAGACTTTTACCGCGCGCCGGTTGCGGCTTTCAGCTTGCCCGATGCGCACGCCTTCGGGGTTGTAGCCATAGGCGCCGAAGGGCGAGGTGCCGCCCGTGCCGATCCATTTTGAGCCGCCCTGGTGGCGGCCCTTCTGTTCCTTGAGCCGCTGCTTCAGCGTCTCCATCAGCCTGTCGAAGCCGCCAAGCGCCTCGACCAGTCTTTTCTCCTCCTCGGTCAGGTGCTTATCGGCGAGCCGGCGCAGCCATTCCTCGGGAATGTCGGCGACGTCGACGGCATCCGGGCCGCCGAGCGCCTCGATCCCCTTGAAGACATGCGCGAACACCTGGTCGAAGCGGTCGATATGGCGCTCGTCCTTCACCAAAGCGGCGCGGGCGAGATAGTAAAAACCCTCGACGTCATAATCGACAAGCCCGGCTTCCAGCCCTTCGAGCAGAGAGAGGTATTCCCTGAGCGAAACGGGAACGCGCGCTGCCTTCAGTTCAAGGAAGAAGGGGATGAACATGACTACAACAGATCATACTCGATAAAGCCGGTCCTACGCGCGACGTGGTCGTAGAGCTTGCGCGCGGTGGCGTTGGTCTCGTGCGTCATCCAGTAGACGTTTTTCACCCCGATCTTGCCGGCCTCCTGCTTCACGGCTTCGATGAGGGCCGCACCGATACCCTTGCCGCGCACATCCGGGTCGGCGAACAGGTCCTGCAGGTAGCAATTGTTTTTCTCCGACCAGCCGGAGCGGTGATAGAGGTAGTGGGTGAGGCCGACGGCCTTGCCGTCGAGGGTAGCGATAAAACCCTTCGGCTCGAATTCGCCTGTCGTGAACAGCCGCTTCCAGGTGATCGCGTAGACCTCTTCCGGCAGCTTGGTTTCATAGAAGGTCAGATAGTCGGTCCACAAGCGGCGCCAGTCGGCGTGGTCGGATTGCGCGAGCGGGCGGACAACAATCTCAGACATTTCATCTCCTCCGAACGGTTCTGGCCGATGCTGACGTGCTCTGCGGCCGGCGGCAACGGTCCACATCCGGGGAAAGTGCTATTGCTGCCTTGCTATTGCTGCCGCCTGGCCATGAAGGCCAGCCGCTCGAACAGATGCACATCCTGTTCGTTCTTCAGCAGGGCACCGTGCAGCTTGGGCAGCGCGTTCTTGGCGTCGGCGCGCAAATCCTCGGGCGCGATGTCATCGGCGACCAGCAGGCGGATCCAGTCCAATGCCTCGGAGGTTGACGGCTTCTTCTTCAAGCCCGGCACGTCGCGAATTTCGTAGAACTGGGTGAGGGCCGCGCGCACCAGGTTCTGCTTGATGCCGGGATAATGGACATCGACGATCCGGTGCAGCGTATCGACGTCGGGAAAGCGGATATAATGGAAGAAGCAGCGGCGCAGGAAGGCGTCCGGCAGTTCCTTCTCGTTGTTGGAGGTGATGATGACGATCGGGCGGACGGCGGCGCGGATGGTCTCGCCGGTCTCGTAGACGAAGAACTCCATCCGATCGAGTTCCTGCAGGAGATCGTTGGGGAATTCGATGTCGGCCTTGTCGATCTCGTCGATGAGGAGCACGACCTTCTTGCCAGCCGCGAACGCCTGCCAGAGCTTGCCGCGCTTGATGTAGTTCTTGATGTCATTGAACCTGACATCGCCGAGCTGGCTGTCGCGCAGCCGCGACACGGCATCGTATTCGTAGAGACCTTGCTGCGCCCGTGTCGTCGATTTGACATGCCATTCGATGAGGTCGAGGCCGAGTGCCGCCGCCACCTGGCGGGCTAGTTCGGTCTTGCCGGTGCCGGGCTCGCCCTTGACCAGCAGCGGCCGTTCCAGCGCGATCGCCGCGTTGACCGCCACCATCAGATCCTTGTCGGCGACATAGGCCGCCGTGCCTTCGAAACGCATTTTTGCTCCTTGGTTCATTCCGGGAACCGTAAGGAGGCCCTCCGGTCCGCGCAAGGGCGGGTCTGCAAAGGCGATGATGCCGACCGGTGCGGAAAGAGCACCGTCTCTCTGGCGCTTGGGCCACCATCGGCCTATATTGATAGAGGCGGTCTGCGCTTCCCGGCAGGAGACACTTTTCCCCGGGGCCTTAACGATCCTTAGGGAGCTGTCCCTGGGAAGACCCGTGGGTTTTCTCACACGGCGCCCACCTACTTTGTAGGCACCCGGGATCGACCTCTCCACCGGTTGTGTGGACCGTCACTTGTCGCAAGGCGTCCACCCGTCCTGGTGGATGATGCGGTGGAAAACGTCGCGCTTGAGACCTCACACAGCTCTGACCTTTTCTACCTTGGCCGCATGACCTCTCCCAAAGACCTGAAAAAGCAGCTACGCCTCGAGGCACTCGCTCGCCGCGACGCGCTCGACGAATTCTGGCGGGTCGAGGCCGCGCTCGAAATGGCGGAGACGGCGCGCGACCATCTGGAGATCGGCCCTGGCCAGATCGTCTCCGGTTTCTGGCCGATGCGCTCGGAGGTCGATGTCAGGCCGCTGATGTTCGCCTTGCGTGAGCGGGGCGCACGGCTCTGCCTGCCTGCCATTCTCGACAAGACCACCATCGTCTTTCGCGAACTGGTGCGTGGCGCGCCGATGGTCGACATGGGTTTTGGCACGATCGGACCGCACGCGGAGGCCGAGGTTCTCGACCCCTCGGTCATGCTGGTGCCGCTCGCCGCTTTCGACGCACGCGGCCACCGCATCGGTTATGGCGCCGGCTATTACGATCGCGCGATCGCGAAGCTCGTCGACAAGGGGCATACGCCCCGGCTGATCGGCATAGCCTTCGACTGCCAGGAAGTGGCGCAGGTTCCGGACGAGAACCATGACGTGATCATCCCGGAAATACTCACCGAGAGCGGGTTGCGCCGCTTCACGCCAAAATTGTAGATAATGGAGGCATGATCTTTTCGCGGATGTCATGCGGCATTTGCTTCGCTGACTTTCGGTGCAGGATCATATGAGACTTCTCTTCCTCGGTGACATGGTTGGAAAAACGGGACGTACGGCGGTGTGGGAACAGCTGCCTGGCCTGATCTCGGACTTCAAACTCGACTTCGTCATCGTCAACGGCGAGAATGCCGCCGGCGGCTTCGGCATCACCGAAGAGATCTTTCGGGAGACCATCGCTGCAGGCGCCGATGTCGTCACCACCGGCAACCATGTCTGGGATCAGCGCGATGCGCTGGCCTTCGCGCCGCGCGAGCAGCGGTTCCTGCGGCCTTCCAATTTTCCCAAGGGTACGCCCGGGCGCGGCTCCGGCGTCTACATCGCCAAAAACGGCGCGCGCGTGCTGGTCGCCAACATCATGGGCCGAGTATTCATGCATCCCGAGCTCGACGATCCGTTCCAGGCCGGCGAGCGTGAGCTTGCAGCCTGTCCGCTCGGCGAGCAGGCCGATGCGGTGATCATCGACTTTCATGCGGAAGCGACCTCGGAAAAGATGTGCTTCGCGCATTTCGTCGATGGCCGCGCCAGCCTGGTCGTCGGCACCCATACGCACCAGCCCACCGCCGATCACCAGATCCTCAATGGCGGTACCGGCTATCTGTCGGATGCCGGCATGTGCGGCGATTATGATTCCTCGCTCGGCATGGACAAGGAGGAACCACTCAACCGGTTCCTGTCGAAAGTACCGAAAGGGCGTTTCGAGGCAGCGACCGGCCCGGCGACCTTGTGTGGGGTCGGTGTCAATATTTCCGATCGTACCGGACTGACCGAGAAGATCGCGCCGTTTCGTCGCGGGCCGAGACTGGAAGAAACGGCTCCGTCGTTCTGGTCGTGACATTGATATAGGCGCGCGCAGTACCTAACTGCCGACGACATCTGCTTCAGATCGTTAAAAGAGGGGACAACGACCTCCATGCAGCTTATCGAATTTCTTGCGCCGCATTTTCAATTCGTTTCCGATCCAACCGCATGGGTCGCCTTGCTGACGCTGGTGGTGCTCGAGATCGTGCTCGGCATCGACAATCTGATCTTCATCTCCATTCTGACCAACAAGCTGCCCGTGGAGCAGAGGGCTCGTGCGCGCCGGCTCGGCATCTCGGCGGCACTGATCATGCGCCTGGTGCTGCTCGCCACCATTTCGGTCATCGTCCAACTGACGACGCCGGTCTTCACCGCGTTCGGCCACGGTTTCTCCTGGCGCGACCTGATCCTGATCGCCGGCGGCCTGTTCCTGGTGTGGAAGGCGACCAAGGAGATCCACCACACGGTCGATCCCGACGACCACAAGGACACGATGATGGGAGAGACGCTCAAGATCTCGCTTGCCGGCGCGATCTTCCAGATTCTGCTGCTCGACCTCGTCTTTTCGATCGATTCCATCATCACCGCCGTCGGCATGACCGACGAGATCGCCATCATGTACATCGCGGTGATCGTGGCCGTCAGCGTGATGATGCTGGCGGCGGGTCCGCTGGCCAACTTCATCGCCAAGAACCCCAGCATCGTCATGCTGGCCCTGGGCTTCCTGTTGATGATCGGCATGACGCTGATCGCGGACGGCATGGGCTATCATGTTCCCAAGGGCTACATCTACGCGGCGATGGGTTTTTCGGCGCTGGTCGAGGGGCTCAACATGCTGGCGCGGCGGCGCAAGAAAGCGAAATCCGGTGACGGGCAGTGAGAGCGACCGGGTCGGGGCGAGCCTAACATTTTCGGCGAAAACAGGATCGCCTCCGATGCTCTATCTCCTCGTTTTTACGCAATACCGAACGCAAAACCGCTTCGCACTTTGCTGGAATTGCTTTAGTGCCCCGGTACCCCTTTCGGGTGACGATCACCGATAAGACCCAGCGTCAGGCCCTGCTCCAGCCAGGCCTTGGCGCCGGCGAGCACCAGCGTGAAGCCGCCGGTTGAGCCGACCGCTTCTTTCACCTGCTCGTCGCCATTGCCGGTAAAGCCAAAATTCCCGACTTCGAGGAATGTCGCCTCGCCAGGCATTTCAGTGAAGGTCCAGACCACAGTGGTCGGCGGGTCGCTCCACGTCATGACGATCTTCTTGTCCCGGACGATCTCGCTGACGTCGACGGTCGTCGAGACGCCATACATACGCCACTCCCACTGAACAGGCTTGCCACCGTCAAGCCGGCCGCTGCCATGGGTGAACCAGAATTGGGTCGTGATCGCCGGATCGACGATGGCCTCGAAAACATCAGCGACCGGCCGCCGGATCAGCATGGCGGCTTCGGCTGTCGGTGTTTCACGGATTTCCATGGCGATCTCCTTTCGAATACGCTCACCAGGCGTCGGGTTCGCGCACCATATGAATGATGTTGGCCGGATTGGTGATCCAGCCACCACGGAAACCCTCGCCCAATGGCTCGATGGCATCGCAACGCACAACGCCTGCCTTGGCCAGATGATCCGCGGCGCCCGGAAAATCCTGCGTGAAAAGCTCCAGCCAAATCTCGGCCTGGCTCATCATCGGCGCTTCGTCGATCCACAGCCTGTTGGGCCCAAGTTCGAAGCCGATCGCCGGCGGCTTGGCGGTGAACGGCTTGAGGCCGACGACGTCGCGGTAGAAGGCGATCGTCGCTTCGTACTGGTGCGACGGCACCTTCATGGCGATGTTGATGCCGCCAGTGATCTTCGCGGTCATGGTTCACGTCCTTGTTGGGGTGCTGGTTGGCTGGTTCAACTGGCGTTCCGTCATGGCAGGTTGATCTGCCAGGAGACGCCGAACCTGTCGTTCAGCCATGCGAAGCGGCGGCTAAAGCCATAGTTGTCTGGCGGCATCAGGAAGCCGCCCCCCTTCGCCAAGGTTTCGACGATGCGCTCCAGTTCCTGTTCGGAGGAACAGTCGACATAGAGCGAGAACGACGGCGTGAAGGTGAAAGCATGGTGAACAGGGCTGTTATAGACCGTCACCTCCAGGCCGCAGATGGAAACGCGCGCCAGTTTGAGCATACCTTCCGCGCCGTCTTCACCGGAACCGTAACGTGTGACGTCGAGGATGCTACTGTCGGGAATGGTCCCGCAATAAAGGGTCATTGCCTCTTCGGCCTTGCCCTCGAACATCAGGAATGGCCTTACTTTCGTCATCGCGGGTTCTCCCCCTTTTCCTATCGTCGTTCAAACATTGGCCTCGCTGGCGGGTTCGCCCCTCATCTCGCTGCGGTAATAACCGTCGCGCAGATTGATGCCGTATTCGACGTAGGCCTTCATGCAGGCCAGCATCTGCGACCAGCCCTCGCAATTCAGGTAGGACTTCTTCAGGCCGACCGCGCCTTCCTGCCAGCCGCTCTCGGCGATGGTGACGAAGGTGCCGCCATCGTCGAGCGGCTCGAAATTCATCTCGATGCGGGTCTTGTAGGCGGGCTTGCCGTCGGTGTCGGTGGCATCCCAGCGCAGCACGATGCGGCTGTCCTTGACCACTTCGTCGACCTCGACCGGCACCTTGCCCCACCAGACGACACCCGAACCGGCAACCAATGGCGCGCTGGCGCCGCCGATGGTGGTGAAATAGCCGCTGAGCTTCTTCGGATTGACGACCGCGTCAAAGACTTCGGCGACCGGTTTGCCGATGCGCCCTGAAACACTGAATCCAAGAGACATATCCACAGCTCCTTGCTTGATCGCAACAACGATATGTTATAGAAACATAACATGTCAAGCCGATCGCAGGACGACAATGTTTTCAAGGCGCTGGCGCATCCGCGCCGGCGCGAAATGCTGGATCGGTTGAAAGACGAGCCAAAGACCACCGGCATGCTGTGCGATGCCTTTCCCGACATCGACCGCTGCACCGTCATGCTGCATCTCAAGGTGCTGGAGGAGGCGGATCTGATCGTCGCGCGTCGTGACGGACGCGAGCGCTGGAACCACCTCAACGCACTGCCGATCAAGCAGATCCACGACCGCTGGATCAGCCAGTATGCCGGCCATGCGATCAGCATCATCGACCGGCTGAAGTCCGATCTGGAAGCATAGACACGGCCGGCATCGCCGTGGCGCGGCGCGGCTGGACGAATTGAGCCGATTTATCTATAAGCCGGCCATTCCGACAAGGAGCGCCGCGCGTCCACCCGGACGCATTAGGGTCGTTCTGAAATTTTTGAATTCGAGCCTTTTGCAAAGGCGAGGTGACGCATCTCGCGGCAAGACGCTCTAGCCGAACACGACAGGGGTGCCATGGCTGGCCATTCACAGTTCAAGAACATCATGCACCGCAAGGGCCGTCAGGACGCGGTGCGGTCGAAAATGTTTTCCAAGCTGGCGCGCGAAATCACCGTTGCCGCCAAGAGCGGGACGCCCGATCCATCGATGAATCCGCGCCTGCGCCTGGCGATCCAGAACGCCAAGGCGGTGTCGATGCCGAAGGACAACATCCAGCGCGCCATCAACAAGGCCTCGATGGGCGATGCCGAGAATTACGAAGCCGTGCGCTACGAAGGGTATGGCCCAGGTGGCGTCGCCGTGATCGTCGAGGCACTGACCGACAACCGCAACCGGTCGGCGTCCAACGTCCGCGCCGCCTTCACCAAGGCCGGCGGCGCGCTCGGCGAAACCGGATCGGTGTCGTTCATGTGGGACCGCGCCGGCGAAATCTACTATCCGGCCTCGGCCGGCAGCGCCGACAAGATCATGGACGCGGCGATCGAAGCCGGTGCCGACGACGTGGAAAGCGACGAGGAAGGCCACACCATCTATTGCGCCTTCGAGAATGTCGGCGAGGTGTCGAAGGCACTGGAAGTCTCGCTCGGCGAGGCGGAATCGGTGAAGCTGATCTGGCGCCCGCAGAACAATGTTCCGGTCGACGAGGAGCGGGCGCAGTCGCTGATGAAGCTGGTTGCGACGCTCGAGGACGATGACGACGTGCAAAGCGTCTACGCCAACTTCGAGGTCGATGACGAAACCTTGGCCAAGCTCAGCGCGGCGTAGACGGACCTTAGTCCTCTGGACGAGCGGTAGCTGTTTGCTTGTGAAGTAATGCTTCTCAGTTTCAGCGCCATATCGTAGAAGATGGCTGGCGGTTGGGGACTATTTGGTCTGCTCTGATCGTCAATTGAAAGGAATATGTCAGCTATCGGGGGGTAGATGACCGTACTTAGCGATGACGAGTTTGCCGAGGCGATGTCCTGGCCTCGATATGGTGGCTTTTGGCGTCGATCTATCGCAGCGTTGATCGACCATCTTGTTGTTCTCATACCCCTATACGCTTTGGTGGCAGGTCTGTTTCTACTGACCGATGGCGGCGTGAAAGGCCACTTTTCTTGGATGAACTGGAAGATATGTCAGCCGGTTACGGTGCATGGAGACCCATCGCTAGCGCGCTACGACTGGCAGGTATGCAGCACATCTGTGTTCGGCTTAACGGTCGCCGAATGGGCCGCGGGAGCGGCACCGTCAACGGAATCTGGGGCAAACTCGACCCTTTCAATTGATTTGGACTTGCAGAACAATTTCCGATCAGCTGCGCTGGATGTCGGCTTTCTCGAACTTCTAGTTCTCATGGCTTATCTTTTCGGTATGGAGTTGAGCTGGGGCCAAACCTTCGGCAAGGGGGTGATGTCTATCCGAGTCTACGATCAGAATGACAAAGGCAGGGTCGGTCTGCCCGTCCGGATGGCTGCGCGACGGCAGGTCATGAAGTTGCTTGGCCCCTTGTCACTGACGCTGACCGGGGCCTGGTTTGCGTTTCGAGCGTGGGGCGCGGCGCCGGGGGCGGCGCCGGATTTCTCCTGGCTGGAGATCACGGCAGCATTTGCCGCATCGATTTTTAGCCTCGCTTGGTCGGCCTGGATTGGAATATCCATAGCTCTTGGCAACGAACCGATACACGATCGCTTTGCGGTCACCACAGTGCGTATTTTTAAGGATCTGGATTGAGCGTGTCGAACAAACCTCGGGTCGTCATCACCTACTGCACGCAGTGCCAGTGGCTGCTGCGCGCCGGCTGGATGGCGCAGGAGCTGCTCTCCACCTTCGGCACCGATCTCGGTGAAGTTACGCTGGTGCCGGGCACCGGCGGCATATTCACCATTTCCTGCAACGACGTGCTGGTTTGGGATCGCAAGCGCTACGGCGGGTTCCCGGAAGCGGCGAAACTCAAGCAGCTGGTGCGCGATGTGATCGATCCGGATCGGGATCTCGGTCATTCCGATCGCAAGGGCCACACGTCAAAGGGGCACGCGCAAAAAGACCCCGCCTGAGACGGGGTCCGAGTGTGTTTCGTTAGGGTCTCGTTCAGAGCAATGCGAAGATAAAGCAGGCCATCGCCACGATGGCGGTGATGGTGCGGACGTGGTTCCACATCACCCATTGGCTCAGATGGTTCGCCCATACGGCGGCGCCGTTGGCGCTGGCCGGGTCGACGGCGGCGAGAGCATCGTTGAGCGGCACGTTGAAGACCATGGTCACGATCGGGTTGCCGATCACGTAGATCACCGCGCCGGCCAGCAGCCAGTACGAGCCGGACTGGCTCCAGCCCATGATGGCGGCGGCGATAAGCACCAGACAGAGCAGGCCGGTGCCAAAAAGCGCCGTCATGAAAGTCGGCGTGATCACCGTGATGTTGATCGAGTTCATCGCGGCGATGCCGCTCGGGACGGGCAGCCGGGCAAGCGCCGCCATGACGAAATTGGAAAAGGCGAAGAACACGCCGGCGACGAGGCCCGAGCCGATCGCGGCAATGATAGTGAGAGCGGGAAGAAGCTTGGCCATCTCAGTTGCTCCAGATTCGGCTAGCGGCGGTTTCTGTTGCGTCGAGGGAGGAATCTTTCGGCGCACGGCCAAAGCACGTGTCAGGCATTCCGGGTTCCTCCGATTTCTAAATATGAGTAATCCTCGCATTTGCAAAACGTGATAAACCCTCGTATTTTGTAAGTCAAGCCATCTCCCGGCGATTGTGCGAACGCGTTATTGGAGACAGTCATGGACGGCACAGCGGCCAACGATCAGATCGCCTCGCCACGCCGGGCGCCGAGCCAGCAGCGCAGCCGCGAGCGGGTCGAGCGCATGCTGGCCGCCGCCTCGGCGCTGATCGCGGAGCAAGGCAGCGATGCCATGCGCATGGGCGAGGTGGCGGAACGGGCAGAGGTGTCGATCGGGTCGCTCTACCAATTCTTTCCGGACAAGCGGGCGATCGTCTGGGCGCTGGCCGAACGCTACACCGTGGAAAGCCAGGCCTGCATTTCGGCGGCGTTGAAAGACGTCAACGACGCCGAAGGGCTTGGCCGGGCGTTCTCGGAGCTGGTCGACATCTATTACGGGTTGTTCCTGGCCGAGCCGGTGATGCGCGACATCTGGTCTGGTACGCAAGCAGACAAGGCGCTGCGCCAACTCGAGCTCGCCGACAGCCGGGCCAATGCCGAATTCCTGGTCGCGGTGCTGAAGCGGCTACGCCCCGGCGCCGACCCCGTCTCCCTGGAGACCACGGCGTTTCTCGTCTGGCAGATGGGCGAGGCGGTCATGCGCTTGGCGATCTCGGTCGAGCGGCAAGAAGGCGACAGGCTGGTCGCCGCCTACAAGCGCATGGCGCTGCGGGAGTTGCTGGCCGAGTAGAGAAGCCTTGAACTTCCCATAGTTTTAACATCTGGTGAAGCCGCCAAGGACGGAGCCCCTCTCCCCCGTCACTATACGGGGAGAGGATGCCGGCAGGCAGGTGAGGGGCAGCGCGGGCCTGTGATATTTAAGAACAGCTTTATGACGGGGGGAGGGGAAGATGGTTCTGGTCAACAAAAAACCCGCCTCGAAGGCGGGTTCTTGATCTGCGAAAGCCCGATGCGGCTTAGAGGCCGAAACCCTCAAAACGCTTCTTGAACTTCGACAGGCGACCGCCGCGGTCGAGCAGGGTCTGCTGGCCGCCGGTCCAGGCCGGGTGGGTGGTCGGGTCGATATCGAGGTTCATCGTATCGCCTTCCTTGCCCCAGGTCGAACGGGTCATGTATTCGGTGCCGTCGGTCATGACGACCTTGATGGTGTGGTAGTCGGGATGGATTGCGCTCTTCATGGCTCGGTTCCTGGCTTGCCGGCGCGGCTGACGGGCATAAGCCTGCGTCGATGCGCCTCTTTTTAAAACTCGAAGCCGCAGCTATTGAGGAGCCACGGCTTCTAAAACGGTCGGCGTGCCTATACATCAGCCGGAATTGAATCACAAGGCCGCGGCAAGCGCATATTCAAGGCGCATGAAGCTGAGGCGGCTAGAGGAAACAGCGAGATGGCGCAATCAAGCAGCGCAGACGAGCGCCGACGCTCGCTCAAGCCGCTCAGACGCCTGTTTCCCTACATCACTGGATATCGCACGCTGGTGGTCGGCGCCCTCATCTCGCTGGTCATCGCAGCGGCAACGACGCTGGCGCTGCCGCTGGCGGTGCGGCGCATGATCGACCATGGTTTCTCGTCGTCCAGCACCAGTTTCATCGCCGAATACTTCGCCGCCCTGGTGGCGATGGCCGCCGTGCTGGCGGCGGCATCGGCCGGCCGCTACTATTTCGTCATCACGCTCGGAGAGCGCGTCGTCGCCGACATCAGACGCGATGTCTTTGCCCATGTGACGACGCTGTCGCCTGCCTTCTTCGACACCGCCCAGTCCGGCGAGATCGTGTCGCGGCTTGCCGCCGATACCACACAAGTCAAATCGGCGGTCGGCGCCACGGCCTCGGTCGCGCTGCGCAACGTCATCCTTGGCCTCGGCGCATTGGCGATGATGGTTGTCACCAGCCCGAAACTGTCCGGCTTGGTCATTGCCGCGATACCGGTCATCGTGCTGCCGCTGGTCGCCTTTGGCCGCTCGGTGCGTCGCAAGTCGAGGCAGGCGCAGGACACGCTTGCCGACGCTACAGCCTATGCCAGCGAACAGATCGCCGCGGTGCGCACGCTGCAGGCGTTCACCAATGAGACACTGGTCACTGGACGGTTTTCGGGTGCGGTGGAAGCGGCCTTCGAGGCGGCGCGGGCCTCTATCTTCGCACGTTCCTTCCTCACCTTCTTCGCCATCTTTACCATTTTCTCCTCGGTCGTTGCGGTGCTGTGGTTCGGCTCGCGCGACGTGCTTGACGGCAATCTGTCGCCCGGCACACTCGGGCAGTTCCTGCTTTATTCGGTGTTCGCCGCCGGCGCGCTCGGCGCGCTGTCGGAAGTCTGGGGCGAACTCGCGCAAGCAGCCGGCGCCGCCGAACGGCTGACCGAGATATTGGCCGAGACACCGGCGATCCAGGCGCCTGCCGATCCGAAGCCGTTGCCTGCGGCCGCCAAAGGCGCGATCATCTTCGATGATGTCTCGTTCTCCTATCCGGCAAGACCCGACCGCGCCGCCGTCCATGGCTTGAGTTTTTCGGTCAAACCCGGCGAGACGGTGGCCATCGTCGGTCCTTCAGGGGCCGGCAAGAGCACCGTCTTTTCGCTGATCCTGCGCTTCTACGATCCCGAAACCGGCAAGATCCTGATCGACGGCGTCGACGTGCGCGAAGCTGATCCGGTTTCGGTGCGCGAGCGCATCGCCATCGTGCCGCAGGATGTCACCATTTTCGCGGCGAGCGCGCGCGACAATATCGGCTTTGGCCGTCCAGGTGCCAGCGAGGCCGAGATCGAGACCGCGGCTAAGGATGCGCTTGCCGACGAATTCATTCTCAAGCTCGAACATGGCTATGACAGCCCGGTCGGCGAACGTGGCGTGACGCTGTCGGGCGGCCAGCGCCAACGGGTCGCCATCGCCCGCGCCATCCTGCGCGATGCGCCGATCCTGCTGCTCGACGAGGCGACCTCCGCCCTCGACGCCGAAAGCGAGACGCTGGTGCAGACGGCGCTCGAGCGGCTGATGCAGGGGCGCACCACCATCGTCATCGCCCACCGGCTGGCGACGGTGCTGAAGGCCGACAGGATCCTGGTCATGGATGGCGGCCGCATCGTCGAGGAAGGCACGCATCAGAGCCTGGTCGCCAAGGGCGGCATCTATGCGCGGCTGGCCAAGCTGCAATTCGAGACCGGCGCCAGCGCCTTCAGGGGCGCGGCTGAATAGCGGGCGCGTTTCGGCCGGCGACTACAGCGTCGCCTCACGCAGTTCCGTATCGTTTGCGCAAATGCTCCGTGAAATACATGGCGTTGAGTTTTTCGCCGGTGGCGCGTTCGAGCAGGTCCGGCGTCGACCAGCGCGACCCCTGCGACCAGATTTTCTCGCGACGCCAGCCGTTGATGGCCGCGAAATTCCCTTTCGCCAGGTCGTCGTCGGCTGAAGGATGTTCGCGCACCAGCGCGGCCCATTGCTGCGCCGCCATCATCGCGCCCAACGTGTAGGAGGGGAAATAGCCGAAGGCGGCACCCGGCCAGTGCACGTCCTGCATCGGCCCATCGGCCGGATTGTCGATGGTGGAGAGGCCGAGATAGTCGCGCATCTTGGCATCCCAGGCTTCGGGCAGATCAGCCACCTCCAGGCGGCCGGAGACAAGCTCCTGCTCCAGTTCGTAACGCAGGATGACATGCAGCGGATAGGTCACTTCGTCTGCGTCGACACGGATCAGGCCACGCTCGACACGATGCACATGTGGCAGGATATCGTCGAGCGACCAGGCTTCGCCGAGATGCTTTTCCACCACCGGCAGCGCCCAGCGCCAGAAGGCGGGATTGCGGCCGATCTGCTTTTCGACGAACAGGCTCTGGCTTTCATGCACGGCCATGCCGCGGGCCTTGCCGAGCGGCCAGTGCGACCATGCCTTGGGCAGGTTCTGTTCATAGAGCGCATGCCCGGTCTCGTGCAGCACGCCCATCAGCGCCGACAGGAAATCCGATGTCTTGTAGCGGGTGGTGATGCGCACGTCGCTGGGCACGCCGCCGCAGAACGGATGGTGCGACACCGACAGCGAGCCGTGGGTCAGGTCGAAGCCGATCGCGACCATCATGGCAAGGCCGAGTTCGCGCTGCCGGTCGATCGCATAGGTGCCCGAAAGCGGCTTCAGCGGATGCTTGCGCAGCCGCGCTTCCTGGATCGCCAGCGCCTCAGGCACGAAGCCTTTGAGGAAGGCCTTCAGGTCGGCGAAGACAGGAGTGATGTCAGCCGTGCGGTTGCCGGGGTCGAATTGCTCCATCAGCGCGTCATAAGGGGCAAGGCCGAGCACGTCGGAGCGCAGGGCCGCCTCTTCGCGCACCAGCGCCACCACGCCCTCGAGCGCCGGCTGGAAGCCAGCCCAGTCGTTCTTGGCGCGCAGGTCGCGCCATAGCTGCTCGCAACGCATGCGCGCCGTCGTCTGGCGTTCGACGAACTCGACCGGCAGGCAGGTCAGGTTGGTGTACTGCCGCCGCAGCTCGGCGAGAGCCGCCCGCTGCTCATCATCCAATGCCTCGGCTTCGGCGGCGGCGATCCAGTCCGATATTTCCGGTGCGGTCGCCCTGGTGTGATACATGCCGGCAAGGGCCGCCATCGCCTCGGCGCGCTTCTCGCCGCCGCCGACGGCCATGTGGGTCGCTTCATCGGCACCGAGGATGGCCAGCGCATGTTCAAGCGCTTCGAGCTTGTGGCCGAGGTCGTCGAGTTTGTGAAAGGACATGGCGGCTTCCGTGATTGAGGACGGCGCGAAAAGACACCAACGCAAAAGCATTGGCAACCCTCGGACACCATCCGGCGGATGCAGCTTGCGCAGGAGAGGTCGAGCATGAAATGCTGCCGGCGACGCATGAAGGGGAGCAGAATGATCGGCAACATCCTGGTCGGGCTGGTGGCCTTGATCCATGCCTACATCGTCTATCTCGAGATGGTGCTTTGGGACACGCCGCGCGGGCACAAGACATTCCGCCTGACGCCGGAATTCGCCAGCGCCTCCAAAGTGCTCGCCGCCAATCAGGGCCTTTACAACGGCTTCCTCGCCGCCGGCCTGATCTGGGGGCTTTACCTCGGCTCCGCCGGTTTCCAGGTCAAGGTCTTCTTCCTGGCTTGCGTGGCCGTTGCCGGTCTCTATGGCGCGGCGACGGTCGGCCGCAAGATCCTGTTCATCCAGACCGTTCCGGCGGTGGTCGCCCTGATCGCGGTCTGGCTCGGTTGGTAGATGGGCTGGCGAGGAAAAAGGACGCCCGCGGGATTGGGGTCCCGAAGACGCCAGTTGGTCCCTTCCTCTGGGACGCTTCCAGGCAGATGGCCTCAGCCGTTCGGATAGTTTCCGCCGTCGGAGCCGTCGCCCATCAGGAAACCGGTGCCGGTATCGACCCTCAGTCGCTGGTCGACATTGTCGAGCCGGCGCAGCAGGTCATGGTATTGCGCGGCCGGTATCCTGCCGTGATCCGACGCGGCTATCTTCTCGGCGGCCTGACCGATGCGGGCCGTTCGCATTTCCAGGCGCTCCGCGACGGCCGGGGTGATGTTTTTGGCCTGCCTTGCGTCGGCGATGCCCTGGTGGACACCTTGAACCTGCTGAACGAGCGCCTCGACACGCGGACCCGTCATGTCGGTCGGGTCGGTCGCGTCGAGAGCGCCCTTGTGATGGCCCGCGGCATAGGCGCCGGCAAGCGGGGCGGCGACCAGAATTGCGGCAAGGATTGCGGTCTTGAGAGATGCTGAAGAGCGCATGACGGCGCCTCCTTTTGCTGGGAAGGGAGCGGTCTTGCCGCTCCGCGTTCCGGACGTGGGCCGTCCGGTTCCGTCGCGTCGCGATGTGAGAGGCATCGCCGGCGGTTCTCGGCCCTGGGCAGCAAGCTAGGAGTGCCTCGGCGCGAAGTGTAATTAAAAAAAGATAATCTTTTCAGGCCTTGCCGGCCGATCCCTGCGCCCTAGAGTTGAGCCGACGAACAATTTCGCGTGAGTTCGCGTGATGATGGATCAACGTTCGGTGAGCTTCAATTCAATGCGGCGGTTCTTGTTGCGCGCTTCGTCGGTGTCGGCGGGATCGAGCGGCTGGAACTCGCCGAAGCCGGCGGCGACCAGCCGGTTGGCTGGCACGCCGTTCTCGATCAGGAACTTGACCACCGAGGTCGAGCGTGCCGTCGACAGTTCCCAATTGTCGCGGTAACGGCCATTGCCGGACAGCGGCTTGTTGTCGGTGTGGCCGTCGACGCGCAGCACCCAGTTGATCTCCGGCGGGATCTCCTTCTGCAATTCGATGATGGCGTCGGCGAGTTTCTTCATCTCGACCTTGCCGGCATCGTTGATCACTTCGGAGCCGGTCGGGAACAGCACTTCCGACTGGAACACGAAGCGGTCGCCGACGATGCGGATGTTCTCGCGATCGGCGAGGATTTCGCGCAGGCGCCCGAAGAAATCGGAGCGGTAGCGGTTCAATTCCTGCACGCGCTGCGCCAGCGCCACGTTCAGGCGACGGCCGAGATCGGCGATCTTGGTGTTGGAATCGCGGTCGCGCGTTTCGGAGACGTTGAGGGCATCCTCGAGCGCGCCGATCTGCTTGCGCAAGGCCGCGATCTGCTGGTTGAGGATCTCGACCTGGCTCAGCGCCTGCTGGCTGATCTGGCGCTGGCTGTCCAGTTCGCCGCCCAGCTCGGCGGCACGCTGGTTGGCGGCGTCGCCGGCGCCGGCACCTTGTGCCAGCAACTGTTCGAGCCGGCTCTTTTCCGCCTGAGCCGCCGACAGCGACGCCTGCAGATTGGCGAGCGAATCCTCCTTGTCCTGCGCCGTCGAGCGCTCCAGCGCCAGAAGCTGGGTCAATTCGTTGATCTGCGAATTGAGGCGCGACAGTGCCGTGTCCTTGCCGGAGATTTCGCGGCCGAGCAGGAACTGCGCCAGTACGAAGACGGTGAGCAGGAACATGATGGCGAGCAACAGCGTCGACAGCGCGTCGACGAAGCCAGGCCAATAATCGATGCGGCGATCGGTGCGCCGGCCCCTGGCAAGCGCCATGCTAGTGCACCCCGGGCTTCTTCAGCGCGTCGGCGATCTTTTCCAGCGTGTTGCGCATCGCCTTCTGCTCGTCGGACTGGGCCTCGACCCAGTCGCGCATGATCTGCTGCTCGGAACGCATGTTCTTGACCAGGCCGGAAATGCCGTCGGCGAGATTGGCCATGGCGGTGGCGACGCGCGGGTTGGAGCCGCCGCCATTCTCCTGCATGCTGCGCAGCCGCTCCGACAACAGGCGGATTTCGTCGGAGGGCTCGGTCCTGGCCGCATCGGAGACGACGATGTCGGACGACAGGTCGGTGACCGAGGACAGCCAGTTTTCGAGTTCGGTGTAGAAGCGCGTCTGGGCGCGGCCGGCCTGCAGGTCGAGGAAGCCGAGCACGAGCGAGCCGGAGAGGCCGAACAGCGAGGACGAGAAGGCGGTGCCCATGCCGGCCAGCGGCGCCGACAGGCCCTGCTTCAGCGAATCGAGCACCGCCGCGGCATCGCCCGTGCCGGGATCGAGAGACTCGATGGTCTCGCGGATCGAGCCGATCGTATTCAACAGGCCCCAGAAAGTGCCGAGCAGGCCGAGAAACACCAGCAGGCCGACCAGGTAGCGCGAGGTGTCGCGGCTTTCGTCAAGGCGCGTGGCGATGGAATCCAGCATTGTGCGCATCGATGAGGTCGAAAAGGCCATCGACGAGGAGCGGCCGATCATCGCCTTCATCGGCGCCAGCAGCACCGGTTCCGTGGTCTCCGAGCCGGCGCGGAAGGAGTTGACCCAGCGCACCTCGCGAAACAGCCGCCCGACCTGCGTGAAGGCCAGCAGGATACCGACGACGAGCACGCCGACGATGAGGCCATTGAGGCCGGGATTGGTGACGAAAGCGGTGGTGACCTGGCGGGTCAAGATGGCGGCGATGAAGGCGACGATGGCCAGGAAGATGACCATGGTGAGCAGGAAGACCTGCGGACTCGACAATTTGTGTGGATCGTAGACCAGTACGTCGGAGCGCCTGCCCATGCCGAAGGATCTGAGAAAAGCCATCCGTGCCCCGTTTCCGATGCCGCTGCCGCCGATCACGTAGGTGGCGACTCTAAACGGAATTGTGACCAAATTGAATGGTGCTTGGCAATATTGCCACAGGTAGCCTTAGGAGCCGGCGCCTCAAAGGCGGTTGATGACCAGGCAGTCGACCATGGCCGCCAGGTGCAGACCGGCGCCGGTGACGACGAAGCCGTGCCACAGGGCGTTGTGGAAGCGCAGCGCCTTCCAGGCGAAGAAAATCACGCCGCAGGAATAGACGACGCCGCCGGCGACGATGAGCATGATCGACGTGGTCGGCAGCGTCTCGACGAGCGGTTTGACAAGGATGACGCCGCTCCAGCCGATGGCAAGGTAGAAGACGATCGCCAGCCTGTCGAAGCGGCCGGGGAAAAACACCTTGATGGCAATGCCCGTTGCCGCCGCGGCCCAGACCAGAACGATCATCCAGCGCGCCAGCGGCGAGTTTCCCAACTGGGCGAGAAAGGGTGTGTAGGTGGCGGCGATCAACAGATAGATCGCGGCATGATCGAAACGCCGCAAGATCCACTTCGCGGGCGAGGTCACCGGCCACAGATTGTAGGTCAACGATACCGACAGGACGGTGAGCAGCGAGACGACATAGAAGACGGCGGCGATGTATTCGCCAGGCCCGACCCGGAAGGCGGCGAGCGCCAGCAGCGCCGAGCCGGCCGTGATCGCCAGCACGATGCCCACCGCATGGACGATCCCGTCGGCGATCATCTCGGCGCGCGAATAATGCCAGCGTCCGATGAACGGAATGTCGATCTGTGGCGGCGTGTTGATCATCTATCGTCCTAGCGTCACCCTTTATCTGGGCAACCGCCGGACAGTATTTCAAGCTTTGTTTGCGGTTTTGCGACTGCGGCGGTTCAGCGCGGCGGGAGCGGCTTTTTCACCGTCTTCAGCAATGCGCGCTGGATGATCTCATTGCCGGCGACGACCGTGCCGGTGTCGAGCATATCCTGTCCGCCATCCATATCGGAGGCGAAGCCGCCCGCTTCGCGAATCAAGAGCAGGCCGGCGGCGATGTCCCAGGCCGACAGGCCCACTTCCCAGAACCCGTCCATGCGCCCGGCGGCGACATAGGCCAGATCGAGCGAGGCGGAGCCCATGCGGCGGACGCCGGAGACCTCGGCCATGACGTTGCGCAGTTCGACCAGGAAATTGCCGTGGTGGCCACGGCCGAGATGCGGCACGCCGCAGCCGATCACCGTGTCGATAAGCTTCGTGCGGCCGGCGACGCGCAGGCGGCGATCATTCATGAAGGCGCCGCCGCCGCGCTCGGTGGTGTAGAGCTCGTCCATGGCAGGATTGTAGATGACGCCGGCAACGATCTGGCCCTGGCGCTCGAGCGCGATGGAGACTGCGAAAAGCGGAATGCCGTGCAGGAAATTGGTGGTGCCGTCGAGCGGATCGACGATCCAGCGGTGCTGGCTGTCGTCGCCGGCGACGGCGCCGCGCTCTTCCATCAGAAAGCCGTAGCCCGGGCGTGCCTTCGACAATTCGGCAAAGACGATGTCCTCGGCCTTGCGGTCGGCCTGGCTGACATAGTCGCCGGGCCCCTTCATCGAAACCTGCAGGTTCTGGACCTCGCCGAAGTCGCGCGACAGCGAGCGGCCGGCCTTCATTGCGGCCTGGACCATGACGTTGAGGAGGGCTGAGCGTGCCATAGTGCTTCTTCCTGGTGCGGCGCTTTAAACTCTGTCTCGATGCATGCCGGTGACCCAAATCCGGGGCCACTTCTGGGCGGCACGCATCAGTCGGCGCGGCGCACGTAAGTGATTTCGTTGGTGTCGACGATGATGCGTTCGCCGGCGCCGATGAAGGGCGGCACCAGCACGCGAATGCCGTTTTCCAGCACCGCCGGCTTGTAGGAGGACGCTGCGGTCTGGCCCTTCACCACGGGATCCGCCTCGGTGATGGTCAGCGTCACATAGTCGGGCAGCGAAATGCCGATCGGCCGCTCCTCGTAGAGCTGAACCGTCACCATCATGCCGTCCTGCAGGAACGCGGCGCGGTCGCCGACGAAATCCTTGTTCAGTTCGAGCTGCTCGTAGCTTTGGGTGTCCATGAACACCAGCGCGTCCTCCTGCTCGTACAGGAAGGAAAAATCCTTCAGGTCGAGCCGGATCTGCTCGACCGTCTCGGCCGAACGGAAGCGCTCGTTGAGCTTGGTGCCGTTGATGAGGTTCTTCAGTTCGACCTGGTTGTATGCGCCGCCCTTGCCGGGCTTGACGGTGTTGGTCCTGACCGCCACCCAGAGGCCGCCATCGTGTTCGATGACATAGCCGGGACGGATTTCGTTGCCATTGATCTTGGCCATGATGATGGGATCCGGGATGCTGCCGACGGCCAGGCCGTCGGTATGGGATGTTCGCCGTGACAAGCGATTTAAGGCTCCAAGACCACAAATCGCCCGGAGAGGCAAGGGAGGGCGGGTCGGCTCCGGCCGGCAAGCCGGCGTCAGGTCTCGACCTCCAGGACATCGCCGACGGTCTTTTCAATGGCCTGCGCGGCCTTTGCCAGGCGGTTGAGGTGCGGAGAGCGCAGGGCCACCACCTGCAATGAAAGATCGAGATCTCCGGTATCGACAAGCGCGAGGTCGTCGGGAAGTCCGCGCGCGGCAAGCCGCGACGGCATGAGGCCGAGGCCGTGTCCCCGACGTACCCATTCCATCTGCATCGCCGGGTCCTGAATTTCCGCCGCTATAACGAGCCGATGCCGTTCGCCGCCCAAAATGGCCAGGAGCCTCTGACGCGCGTCGCAAGGCTCGGGACTAAGCACCCAGGGCCTGGAAGCCCAGGCGGCGTCCGTGAGACGGGGTTTGGTGGTGCCAGCCGGCGCTATGATGGCGAGGCGTTCCGTGCCAAGCGCGTCCGGGCCTTGATGATCGGCGGATCGCAGAACGATCGCCATGTCGAGTTGGCCGCGTTCGAACTGCTCGATCAGTTCCGCGCTCCAGCCGGTCTTGAGCCGCAAGGATATTTTTGGAAACGCCCCAGCCGTGCTGGCTATACCGCCCGCAACGCCCGCGTCGGACAGGCCATGTGCCAGGCCGACACGCAGCACGCCTTGCGGCTCGGTGTCGGCGGCGAAGGCTTTCAGAGCCTCGACCGAAGCCAGTATGTCTTTCGCGCGCTCCAAGACCTCCAGTCCCGCCGTGGTCAGGCGCGGCGGCTTCTGCCGGCGATCGAGAAGCGTCGTCCCGAGCATATCCTCCAGTCGCTGCATCTGACGCGTGACGGCAGGCTGCGTCAGAGGCAGGCGGCGGGCCACGCTCTGGATCGAGCCCTCCTCGGCGAACAGGACGAGCGTGCGTAATTCCTCCAGCATTTCCAACATTGCTCCAAATGCATAATTATCCTGATTATTATGAATTTGAAATCATGACCAAGGCAAGCGATTTTCCTTTCCAGGACCTCCAGACGGAAAGGAAAGACAATGAAGGCCATCGAATTGCAGCACCCGGGCGGCATCGACAACCTCAGACTGGTCGAGCGGCCAATGCCGGAACCCGGGCGCCAGGAGATGATCATCAGGGTCAGGGCAACCGCGCTCAATTACCGCGACGTGGAAATCGCCCGTGGCATTTACCACACTGCCTTTGCGCTGCCGTTGGTGCCGCTTTCGGATGGCGTCGGCGAAGTGGTTGCGGTTGGCGCCGAAGTGACCCGCTTCAAGGTCGGCGATCGTGTCTGCGCCACATTCTGGCAGCGTTGGGTCGGCGGCAGTTTCGCCATGGCTGAGCCCTCCTATCAACGGGGCGGCCCGATCGACGGGTTGCTCAGCGAGTTCGCCAGGCTGGATGAACAGGCGGCCGTCCTTGCGCCGGAGCACCTGAGCGATGTCGAAGCCGCGACGCTGCCTTGCGCCGCCGTGACGGCCTGGCATGCGCTGTTCACCGAAGGCCGGTTGAAGCCCGGCGAGACGGTGTTGAGCCTGGGCACAGGCAGCGTCTCGCTGTTTGCAGTGCAGTTTGCGGCTGCCGCCGGGGCACACGTCATCGTCACGTCGAGCAGCGACGACAAGCTCACACGCGCAAAGGCGCTTGGCGCCCATGACGGCATCAACTATCGCAGCGACCCGGATTGGGCGTCGGCCGTGCTGGCGCTCACCGGTGGGCGGGGCGCCGATCACATCATCGAAGTCGGCGGCCCGCAAAGCTTCGCCCAGTCGCTGAGGGCTTCGGCGCGCGGTGCCCAGATCAATGTGATCGGCTATCTCGGCGGCAGCGAGGGCGCAATCAATCCGCTCGACATCTTTCGCCGCCAGGTCCGGGCACGCGGAATTCCGGTCGGTTCACGCGAATCCTTCGAGGCGATGAACCGGGCCATCGCCGTCAACCGGTTGAGGCCGGTGATCGACAAGGTCTTGCCGTGGCGGGAGGCAGCCGGCGCCTTCCGCCATCTCGAACACGGCTCGCCCTTCGGCAAAGTCGTCCTGGATCACATGCAATGAGCGCGCGCTGTCCTCAGGGCAGGCGGTTCGCCTTCTGCAGGGCCTGCTTGGTCTGGTCATCGCTCAGCCCTTGCAGGAAATCGTCCATCTCCTGATCGATGAGGCCGGCGCGGCGGGCAACGATATACCAGGCGCCGGCGAGCACCAGGTCCGGGTCGGTGCCGATGCCTTGCATATAGAGTTTTGCCAGGCGGTTCTGGGCCGCGACATTGCCGCCTTCGGCGGCCTGCTTCGTCCAGCCGAAAGCCGATTTCAGGTCGCGCGCGCCGCCGCGGCCCTCGATCATCCAGGCGGCGAGATCGATCTGCGCGGTGTCGTAGTTCTGACGGGCGGCCTGCGCCAGCAGCCGGCGTGCCTGTGCATCGTCGCGCGGCTTGCCGCCGACGCCGTTGGCATAGATCTGCGACATGGCGTATTGCGCGTCGGCGAGACCGGTCGCGGCAGCGCGCTCATAGTAGGAAACCGCCTTGGCCAGGCCGGCGTCGCCGGGATCCTGCTGGACCAGCATCTGCGCGAAATTGAATTGCGCCAGCTGGTTGCCGGCTTCGGCGGCGGCCTGCATCAGGGCATAGGCTCCCTTCGCGTCCTTCTTGACGTAACGGCCATCGAGCAGCATCAGCGCATATTGGAACTGCGATTCCGGCACGCCCTGCTCGGCGGCAAGCGCGTACCATTTGGCGGCCTCGGCCGAGTTCAACGGCACACCCAACCCACGCGACAGGATCTCGGCCACCAGCGTCTGCGCCGCCGGGTCGCCGTTCTGGGCACGGACCAGGGCCAGATTATAGGCGGTCTTGTAAAGCCCGCGCTGGAACGCGCCATAGGCGGCGTCCGCCGGCTTGGCGCCGAAGCGGTCGGGATTGACGCTGTCGACCGAGGGCAGCGGTGCGGGCTCCGCCGTGGTGGCTGGCTGCGGCAGCTGGTTTTCGATCGGCTTGTCGGTGTGCATGCCGGTTTCAGGCTTGCGCTGCGGCAAGGGTATGGTTTCGGCGGCGGCGGCCTGGATCATCACCGCCGCAAGCAGGGCCTGGAGGGAAAGCCGCGCCAGGGACACGTCAATCCTCGAAGCGCGGCGCTGTGTCGTCGAGCAGGGCATTGGCCCGGCCGATCGCCACCTTCGGATCGACGCCGTCGGCGAACACGGCGCTCGACAGCGCGACGAATTCGGCGCCGGTGGCGGCCACCGTTTCGACGGAGGCAAGATCGGAACCGGCCTCGACGATGCAAGGAATCTGGATCATCTGCGCCCACCATTGCCCCAATGACAGGTTGCGCGGATGCGGCTCAGGCTTGTTGTCGTAGCCGAAGCGGCCGAAGAAAATGTAATCGGGCCTGGCTTCGCCGAGCTCCAGCGCGTCGTCGCGGGTCTTGGCACCGCCGGTGCCGACCATCATTTTCGCCTGGAAATGCTCGATCGTCTCGGCGAGTTCGGCCTTGGAGACCTCGACATGGATGCCGTCGGCCTGGACCCGGCCGGCGATGCGGGTGTCGCCAGCAATGATGACCGCCACGCCCGCGGCCTGCGCGGCCGGCACGACCTGTTCGGCAAAGGCCTGGAAGGAGGCCTCGTCCATGCCGTTCTCGGGCAGGATCAGCGAGGCGATGTCGCCGCCGTCGAACGCGGCCGCGATGCGGGCGGCCGGCACGCCGGGTGGCGCGATCAGTACGATGCGGCAGCGGTTGGGAGGCGTGGCGTCATTCATGGTTCTTCGATCCCGGGTTTCGCCTATGCCGGGCGAAGATGGTTGGATTGCGGCATAGAGCAAACTGCCCGCTTTGAACAGGCGGACAGCCAGGATCGGATTTTTTGACCGCCGGGTAGCCGGCGTGCCGCCTTACTTGATCGGCTGCGGGCTCGCGGCGGACGGTCTCGATTTCCACAATGTCCAGCCGAGGTTCATGCCGGCGGCTGCGATCAGGATGGCGGCGGCGCCGACGACCTGGCTAAGATGCAGCCGATGGCCGAAAGCGATGACATCGACCAGGATGGCAACGACCGGATAGATGAAGGACAGCGACCCCTGCAGATGCGTCGGCAGCTTCTGGATGGCGCCGTACATCAGGATGTACATCACGCCGGTGTGGACGATGCCGAGCGTTGCCAGCATGGCCCAGCTCCATGGGTCGGCGGGAAGATGCGAGAGATTGGCGAAGGGCGCCAGCATGACGACGCCGACGCAGACCTGGATGAGCGCGATCAGATGGGGCGGCGTGCCCTTGAGTTTCTTGGTGACGATGGCCGCGACAGCCCAGAAAAAGGCGGCGGCCAGGGCCATCAGGATGCCGGCGAAATAGTTCGTGCCGACATCGCCGGCGTCTGGGGCGGCCCCGACGATCAGCACAATGCCGGCGAAGGCGATTGCCAGCCAGGTCAGCTTGGTCAATGTCAGCCGCTCGGCGAAGAACAGCGCGCCGAAGCCGACCAGCATGAAGGGTTGCGTGTTGTAGACCGCGGTGGCGATCGAGATGGAGGCGCGTGAGAATGCGCTAAACAGGAGCAGCCAGTTGATGACGATCGCCGCGCCCCCAAGTGCTGCGAGGCCGACGATGCGCAACGACAGCCTGTTGCGCAACAATCCAAGCGAAGCGCAGATGATGAGCAGCGTCAGCGCGCCGAACGCGCAGCGCCAGAACACTACATCCATGATCGGCTGGCCGGACATGATGACGAACCATCCGATCGTTCCCAGGATCGCCATTGCGGCCGACATTTCGACCGTGCCACGTACCGTATCGTTCATAATAAGCCTCTGAACCCGTTGAGCCAGCATAATCTCATGTGATGTCGAGGCTTTCCATCTCCTCAGGAAGGCTATATGAGGAGGTTGCCTAATTATATTAGGCAGCCGCTCGAATCTGCGAGAAAAAGAAATGCTGGACGATCTCGACCGAAATCTCCTCGAAATCCTGGTCAGGGATGCGCGGACCTCGCTGAAGGATCTGGCGGCCCAGGTCGGGCTGTCGTCGCCGAGCGTTTCGGAGCGGCTGCGGCGGCTCGAGGAGCGCGGCGTCATCCGGGCGTTCACCGTCGAGATCGATCCGCTGGCGCTCGGCTATACGCTGCAGGCGATCGTGCGGATCAAACCTTTGCCGGGCAAGCTGCACATCGTCCAGAAACTGATCGAGGAGATTGAAGAGTTTGGCGAATGCGACAAGGTGACGGGAGATGACTGTTTCGTCGCCCGGCTGTTCGTGCGCTCGATCGGCGACCTCGACGGCATTCTCGACCGGATCGCCGACAAGGCCGAGACCAGCACCGCCATCATCAAGGCACAGCCGATCCGGCGGCGGCCGCCGCCACTGGGGTTGCCGTTGGGCTCATAAGCTTGACATCCCGAGGCCATGGTGGAAAGGCGCGGCCAGTCCACCAAATGTCAGTCTTCCGCCAGATGGCTGTCTGAAGAGCGAGAAAAACATGGCGCAGAACATCTACGATCAACCGGAATTCTTCGCGGGCTACAGCCAGCTCGGCCGCTCGGTCGAGGGCCTGGACGGCGCCGCCGAGTGGCCGGCGCTGCGCGCGATGCTGCCTGATGTCACGGGCCTGAGGATCGTCGACCTCGGCTGCGGCTTTGGCTGGTTTTGCCGCTGGGCGCACGGGCAAGGGGCGAGCAATGTCCTTGGGCTCGACCTGTCGGAGAAGATGCTTGTCCGGGCCAGAGCTGCCGGCCCGGACACGGGCATCACCTATGAAAGAGCCGACCTCGACCAGCTCAGCCTGCCGCGGGCCAGCTTCGACCTCGCCTACAGTTCGCTCGCCTTGCACTATGTCGCGGATGTCGAGCGCCTGTTCGGAACCGTGCATCAGGCCCTGTCGCCAGGCGGCCATTTTGTCTTCTCTACGGAGCATCCGATCTACATGGCGCCGACCAATCCCGGTTGGTCGATCGATGGCGAGGGGAAAAAGACCTGGCCTGTCGACCGGTATCTGGTGGAAGGGCCGCGCACGACCGACTGGTTGGCCAAGGGCGTGGTAAAACATCACCGCACCATCGGCACCACGCTCAACACGCTGATCGGGACGGGTTTCACGATCGAGCATGTCGAGGAATTCCGTCCGACGGACGCGCAGATCGCGGCCATGCCGGGTCTTGCGGAAGAACTCGAGCGGCCGATGTTCCTGCTGGTTTCGGCGCGCCGATAGCTATTCGAAGCCCGCCGGCAAGGCTCGTCGCGGCCAGCCCATATTTGCGGTCGCCGGGCACGCGATTCTGGGCTATTCAGGCGTTGATCCGCTTTCCCTCCAGACCAGTCCCTCCCCATGTCAGGCCTGCTTCTCGATCCGTGGTTCTACGCGGCCGCCGTCCCGGCGGTCATCCTGGTCGGCCTGTCCAAGGGCGGCTTTGGCGGCGCCGTCGGTTTCGTCGGCGTGCCGCTGATGGCGCTGACCATGCCGCCGGTGCAGGCGGCCGCCATCCTGCTGCCGATCCTGTGCCTGATGGACATCGTCTCGGTGTGGACGTGGTGGGGCGTATACGATCGCAAGATGCTGGTCGATATGATGCCGGGCGCCGTCATCGGCATCGGGCTTGGCTGGCTGACGGCGGCACTCGTCACCGAGGAAGCGGTGCGGCTGATCGTCGGCGCCGTCGCCATCGTCTTCGTGCTGCGCTGGCTTTACCTGCAGTTTCGCCACGGTTCCGACCATGCCGCCGCACCCAATCGCGTGGCGGCGGCCATATGGGGCACGGTTGCCGGGTTCACCAGCTTCGTTGCCCATGTCGGCGGACCGCCCTTCCAGGTCTATGCCTTGCCGATCAGGCTCGACCCCAAGGTGCTGTCGGGCACGGCGGCGATCTTCTTTGCCGCCACCAATGCGCTGAAGCTCATCCCCTATTTCGCGCTCGGCCAGTTTGATACCGCCAATCTGACGGCATCGGCGGTGCTGATGCCGCTGGCGCCGCTGTCGACCATCGCCGGCGCGTGGCTGGTGCGGCGCATGCGGCCGGAGATTTTTTATCCCTTCACCTATGCGACCGTGGCGGTCGTGGCCGTGAAGCTTCTGTGGGACGGGATCGCCGGCATCATGTAGCGCTCCAGCCCGCGTCAGGCGGCGCTGGGCACCATGCGTCTTGGCCGGCTGAGCGCCATGGCGGCACCGGCGGCAAGAACCATCATCATGCCCGCGAGAATGACGACGTCGTGCAGGGTCGGCTTCAGCACCATGTCGGTGATGATGACGAGCATGACCGCATAGTCGAAGCGCGCCGCCCGCAGGATGCGCTGGCCATAGGCCAGGGCCGCGGGCGTCACGCCGTCCCTGGCGATCATCGCGCCCATGCGGTCGGCGGTAGGCTTGAACACAAACATTCCGATGCAGAAGGTCGTGGCGTAGCCGGCAAGGCCGATCAGGACCCAGAGCTCGGAGAAGCCGACCCAGAACGAGCACATGATCAATCCGAAGGCCAATGTCAGCATCGACATCGGCGCGAAGAAGCGGTTGCCCAGCTCGCCGGTGGCGCGCATCGCCTGCAGCGTTCCCTGGATGTTGCCGGCTCGATCCGCCAGCGTCGCCAGCACCATCAGCGTGAAGCCGCCGCCGACCCAAAGCGTTGCCGAAAGGATGTGCAGCAATTTGACGATGGAATACCAATCCATGGCTTTCTCCCCGATGCCCAATGGTTGCTGGCGAGGGCGGGCCATTGCCCGTCCGCTTCGCCGCCGCCGCGTTTAGCGCCGCGGTTGTTTCGGGACGATGTCGTGGAAAAACCGGCTGTGTTTCAGGCCGCCGGCTAACGAAAGGCGTCGCTAATATGATGAAGGCGCCGCCCGGCTTTCTGCTATTGTCGGCATTGTCGGGGGGGGCGTGACATCGTCCGGAAACAATGCCGATGCTAGTGCCGACGGCGGAGGTCCGGCGGCGGCAGCGCTTGCCTGACGATCAACTCATTCCCAACTTGGGAAAAGGCAATTCGGGGGACTAATATATGCAAGGGGTAGCACGGAATTTCTTCACGCTGGCGATCATCTACGCGCTGTGCGGCATGGCACTCGGCATCCACATGGCGATCAGCGAGGATCATGGCCAGATGCCGACCCACGCCCACACGATGGTGGCTGGCTGGCTCATGTCGGCGGTCTTCGCGTTCTTTTACCACCTGTTTCCGGCTGCCGGGCAAAAGACGCTGGCCCTCGTCCATTTCTGGCTGACGGCAATCAGCGGCATCGGGCTCATGATCGGCCTTTATATACTGCTTGCCGGAAATCCGGGGATCGAGCCGTTGCTGGGGATATCTTCGATCGGCTTCTACGCAGGCATGCTGCTGTTCGCCTTCATCGCCCTGCCGGTGGTGTGGAAAAAGGCCTGAGTGAGGCCGAAACCTTGCCTGCGCGGCTGTGCTGTTACGGCACAGGAGTAGTGTGTAGGGTCAAAAAATATCAGGGATGTTAAGGGTCCATTAAGCTTTACAGGCGTTTACTATGTGCATCCAGTGATCTGGATTCTTACCGAGTGGTTGGAGCCACTTTGTTTGACGCCTCCCTGTTAAACTCCTGAGAGCCGCCTTATCCGCGGCTCTTTTTTTGTCCGCATTCCGGTGGCTTCCCGCGACGCCGGTCGCTGTTAACCTTCTGTTAAACATGTGCTTGCCTTCACCCCGGACGAAGCGCATTTTCAAGCTTCAGTTTTATAGGGTCACGGGTGTATCGGCAGAGAGCCGAATCGGCCGGTTGCAAGTGCAGGGGCGTTATCAATGAACGAGCCGTCGAAAGGCGTTGTGAAAACCGTCAAGCTGGCGGAACGCCGGGTGTTTTCGCACTCCTTCAAACCGCTTTACCAGGAAGGCATGGGCCTGGTCGAACAGGCGGCGGAGTATCTCGACGGCAAGGGCCGGGCCGAGGCCAAGAAACTGTCGCGGCTGGCAGCCACGCTCTACGCGGCCGAGTCGATGCGGCTGACCACCAGGCTGATGCAGGTTGCCTCGTGGCTGCTTTTGCAGCGCGCGGCGAATTCCGGCGAGATGACCCGCGACCAGGTCGCTTCGGAAAAGTCCAAGGTGCGCCTCGACACCGCTTCCGCCCATGACGAGGCGGCCGGCTGGGCCGAACTGCCGAGCGATTTCCTCGACCTCGTCAACCGGTCGCTGCGCCTTCAGGCATTGGTGCGCCGCATGGACGAAGAGATCTACGGCGCCGGCGCGATGGTCGACACGCAGCCCGTGGCTCGCCGGCCCAATCCGGTCTCCGACCAGATCAGCCTGCTCAACACCGCCTTCGCCCGCAACTGAGAAACTTCGAAGCCTTCCCCAGTTGGCGGGGTGGGCGTTTCCGGTTTGTTCACTTTTCGCTGGCATCGCTGTCCGCCGGAGGTACACTCACGGCATGGGGGACGCGATTCGCATCATCGGTATCGATCCGGGGCTCAGGCGCACCGGCTGGGGCATCATCGAGAGCCTCGGCAATTCGTTGCGCTTCGTCGCTTCGGGCACCGTACGCTCCGAGGACAAGGCGGCGCTGGCGACGCGGCTCTGCCAACTGCATGACGGGCTCGCCGAAATCCTGCATCAGGCCATGCCGCATGAGGCCGCGGTCGAACAGACCTTCGTCAACAAGGACGCCGTTGCGACGCTGAAGCTCGGGCAGGCACGCGGCATCGCCATGCTGGTGCCGGCGCGCGCCGGCCTCGTTGTCGCCGAATATGCGCCAAACGCGGTGAAGAAGGCGGTGATCGGCGTCGGCCACGGCGACAAGAAGCAGATCCACATGATGGTGAAGGTGTTATTGCCGAAGGCGGTCTTCGACACCGAACACGCCGCTGACGCGCTGGCCATTGCGATTTGCCACGCGCATCACCGGCAAAGTGCCGCCTATAGGCTGGCGCTCGCCGGTTAGTGATGTTCTTGACTTGTTCACGGCTATGGGGTAGGTAATACCTTTGAGGTATTACCATGCGCGTCACCGTCAAGGGGCAGGTCACGATCCCCAAACCTATAAGGGACCATCTGGGCATAGGCCCAGGCTCCGAGGTGGAGTTCGTGGCCACCAATGGGGACGTTCGGCTGGTTGCCGTCGACGGGGACCTCTCCGAGGAGGAGAAATTGCGCAGGTTCAGCGATGTTCTCGACCAAATGGAGGGGACATTGGATCTGGGAGGCATGACCAGCGACCAGTACATGGAGTGGTTGAGAGGCCCACGTGAAGATCTCGACGTTGATTGACACGAATGTCCTGATCGATGTTTGGGGGCCAACTGGGCCTCTGAAAAAATGGTCAGCGTCTAAAATCACCTTGTGCCGAGGCGACGGCGCATTGGTCGTCAATGCCATCGTCTGGTCCGAGTTGGCGCCGCTGATCGCGACGGAGACGGCGCTTCGAAAAGCAGTCGACATGCTCGAGATGGATCGCGAACTTGTACCTTGGGACGCGGCATTCCTTGCGGGCGTCACGCATTCCCGCTATCGCCGGGCCGGCGGTGTTCGGGAGCGCACTCTGCCTGATTTCTTTATTGGCGCTCATGCGACCGTTGCCGGACATCGTCTTTTGACCCGAGACGCAGCACGGTATCGCAGTTACTTCCCCGATCTCGATATCATCTCTCCGGAAACGCACCCATGAGGGCCTATCTTCCATGAAAGATCTGGCATGATCGGCAAGCTCAAGGGCACGCTCGATGAGATCGACGAAGACCATTGTCTCGTCGATATCCATGGCGTCGGCTATGTCGCTTACTGCTCGACCCGCACGCTTGCCGCGCTGCCTTCGCCCGGCGAAGCGGTGGTGCTGTTCATCGAGACCTATGTGCGCGAGGACATGATCCGGCTCTATGGTTTCCAGTCGCAGCTCGAGCGCGAATGGTTTCGGCTGCTGATGAACAATGTGCCGGGTGTCGGCGCCAAGGTGGCGCTGGCCATACTGTCGACGCTGGCGCCGGCCGACCTCGCCAATGCGATCGCGCTGCGCGACATCGCCATGGTTTCCCGCGCGCCCGGCGTCGGCAAGAAGGTGGCCGAGCGCATCGTCACCGAATTGAAGGCCAAGGCACCGGCCTATGCCGGCGCTGCCTCCGGTACGATCGGGCTGAAGCAGGAGCTCGGCGAAGGTGTGGCGCCGGCGCCGATCACCGACGCCGTCTCGGCCCTGGTCAATCTCGGCTATTCCCGCGACACCGCCGCCAATGCGGTATCGGCGGCGCTGAAGACGGCAGGAGAGGGAGCCGATGCCTCCAAGCTGATCCGTTTCGGGCTGAAGGAACTGGCGCGGTGAGCCTTCGCTTGTCCGGGGCGCTACCCTGTGCGAGGAAGGCCCCATGAGCCTTTCCCCCCGTCTCATTGCTCCGGAAAAACGCGGCGAGGATGCCGAGCAGACCTTGCGGCCGCAGACGCTCGACGATTTCGTCGGCCAGGCGGCGGTTCGGGCAAACCTCAAAGTCTTCATCGAGGCCGCCAAGGGCCGCAAGGAGGCGCTCGACCACGTGCTGTTCGTCGGACCGCCGGGGCTGGGCAAGACGACGCTGGCGCAGATCATGGCGCGCGAACTCGGCGTCAATTTCCGCTCGACCTCCGGGCCGGTCATCGCCAAGGCCGGCGATCTCGCGGCACTGCTGACCAATCTCGAAGAAGGCGATGTGCTGTTCATCGACGAGATCCACAGGCTCAACCCGGCGGTGGAGGAAATCCTCTATCCGGCGATGGAGGATTTCCAGCTCGACCTGATCATCGGCGAGGGACCGGCGGCGCGTTCGGTCAAGATCGACCTTGCCCGTTTCACGCTGGTGGCAGCCACCACGCGGCTCGGCCTGCTCACCAATCCGCTGCGCGACCGGTTCGGCATCCCGGTGCGGCTCAATTTCTACACGGTCGAGGAGTTGGAGCAGATCGTGCGGCGCGGCGCCCGCATCCTGCAGATGCCGCTCGGCGACGACGGTGCACTCGAGATCGCCCGGCGCGCGCGCGGTACGCCGCGCATTGCCGGGCGGCTGTTGCGGCGCGTGCGCGATTTCGCCTCGGTCGCCGGCGACGGCCATGTCGACCGCCTGATCGCCGACGAAGCGTTGACCCGGCTCGAAGTCGATGCGCTCGGCCTCGACGCGCTCGACCGCCGCTATCTCAGCATGATCGCCCGCAATTTCGGCGGCGGGCCGGTGGGAATCGAGACGATCGCGGCGGGCTTGTCCGAGCCGCGCGACGCCATCGAGGACATTATCGAGCCCTATCTGATCCAGCAGGGCTTCATCCAGCGCACGCCGCGTGGCCGCGTGCTGACCGCCAATGCCTGGCGCCATCTCGGCCTTGATGCGCCGAAGGACCTGGCGCAGCAGCAGATCAGCCTGTTCCAGGAAGAATAGCGGGGCAATCGATCAGTCACGGGTTCCCGGACCAGTGATCAAGCATCAGTGAACGGGCCTGCGCAAATTCTCCTCATCTTTGCCGGCTTACCGGCGTATTCCTGGATTGTATCGGGTTCGCTGCCTCCATGCATGTCGTCCGCCCAAATCAGGATCGACACGCACCAGCGCATGCCGAAATGAGGTGCCGGAGCCACTCAATGATAACCAGACGCGGGTTCATGCGCTTTATCGGCGGGTCGCTGCTGTCGGTCGCCTCGTTCAGCGCCTACGCCGTCGGCATCGAGCCGATGCTGCTGACGCATGTGAAGCGCTATGCGCTGACGCCACCGCATTGGCCTGATGGATTGAAGCTGCGCGTCGTCGCCCTTGCCGACATCCACGCCTGCCGGCCTTGGATGACGCCGGAGCGGATTGCCTCGCTTGCCGAAGAGGCGAATGCGTTGCAGCCGGACCTGATCGTTCTGCTCGGCGACTACATCGCCGGCATGCGCCTGGCGTCACGTAGGGTCACGCCGCCGGAATGGGCTGGCGCCCTGTCGGGCCTCAAGGCACCGCTCGGCGTGCTGTCGATCCTCGGCAATCACGACTGGTGGGCCGATGGCTTCGCGCAGCGTGCCGGAGTTGGTCCGACGATCGCGCGCAAGGCATTGGAGAAGGTCGGCATCCCGGTTCTGGAGAACGACGCCGTGCGTCTGGAAAAGGACGGACATGGCGTATGGATCGCCGGCCTCGCCGATCAGTTGGCGCTATTACGGAAAAAGAACACCGAGCGTCCCAGGGGATTGGACGATCTCGACGGCACGCTGGCCAAAATCAGCGACGCCGCGCCTGTCATCCTGCTGGCGCACGAACCGGACATTTTTCCAAAAGTGCCGTCGCGTGTGTCGCTGACGCTAGCGGGACACACCCATGGCGGGCAGGTGCGGCTGTTCGGCTATTCGCCTATCGTGCCGTCGCAGTTCGGCAATCGCTACGCCTATGGCCATGTCATCGAGAACGACCGCAACCTGATCGTCTCGGGCGGGCTCGGCTTCAGCAATTTGCCCATCCGTTTCGGCATGCGTCCGGAAATCCTGCAGATCGACCTCGGCTGACCGGGACTTCAGGGGAGGTTTCGGATTGCGTCCATCACGTCTGGCTCGGCCTTGTCGCCATTGAACGCATCGACGACGCCGAAAGCGCCGCCATAGCTCCACAGCGACCATGAGAAGCCGTCCGCTTCGGCCCGCGCGATCATATCCTTGACATAGGCGGCCCGATACTCCGCCGGCATCACATAGGCATTGCCATATTCCTGGCGGATCATGCCGAACTCGCCCAGGGTGATGTCTTGCGGCTTGATGCCGTTGGCCTTCGCCCACGCCTCGACGGTCTTGAACGGCGCATCCATCAGGCCAAGCAGCTTGTCGGGGCTGTCCATGCTGGCGACCTGCTCGTCGAGATAGGCAAGCAGGCCGCTCTGCCGTGTCCAAGGCGCCTCGGCCTTAATCCGGGCGCGGATGGTGTCGAGCGTGACGTCGAGCTGCCCCTTGGGAACCGCGGTCAACGGATAGGGCAGGCCGGTCACGTAGGGGATAAAGTCGCCGGCCCAGGTCGCGCCCTGATGGGTGAGCAGGAATGGATCGTAGGAGTGGAAGGTCCAGATGATGTTGTCGTCGGGGATGGTCCTCGGGTCGATCTTCCCCAGCGACGAGGCGGCGGAATAGCAGGCTCCGGTCAGGACCAGCGTCAGCTTCGTCGCCGAGGCGCGCGCCGCGGCGAACAGTTCGCGCTGGCGGTCGGGCCACAGGCTGGTGCCGTCGCTGTCGCAATCGACGATCGGCTCGTTCATCGGTTCGAAAGCGACCTTTTCGGGATCTTCGCCCGCCAGCGTGCGCGCCATGCCGCGAACCATCTCGACGTAGCGGTCGAAGGTCGCGGGATCGTCCATCACCTCACCCATGCCGATCTTGCGGCTGCCGCCGGCCGGGATCAGGTGCATGTCGACGATGACCTTCAGCCCGGCTTGGTTGATCATGCGCGTCGAGTCCAGCACGCTGGCATAGAGTTGGTAACGCAGGTCCGTTGTATTGTCCGAGAGGAAAGGCGACGGATCGACCGGCATGCGCAGGAAATCGAAGCCGGCATCCTTCAACGCCTTGAGGTCGTCTTCCCCAAGGAATTTTCGCCATTCCGGGTAGGGCAGGATGGCCTTGGCATCACCCCACCGATCCTCGCCGGGCCAGGTGACCCACTGGTCGAGATTGAGACCGCGCTTCATCGAGAAGGTGGCCGCTTCAGCCGAAAGTGTAGAAGCCGCCAGCGCTAGCACGACTGCCATCAAGGTCTTGATCATCGTCGTCAACAGTGCCATCGGGTTCATGCGCCAAAAATACCTGCCGCGTCGGCATCCAAAAGGGAAGCGCAATGGGCGATCATGGTGAATCCGCGGCATTGCTGGCTGGGCTTTCCGGCGCGCTGACCGAGTTCGGCCACCGGCTGATGGCGCGGGTCTATTACGCCGACACCGATTTTTCGGGCGTCGTCTACCACGCGCGCTATCTCGAATTCCTCGAGCGCGGCCGCTCCGACTATCTCCGGCTCACCGGCGTGCACCACACCGAACTCGCCGAAGGCAAGCATGGCGAGAAGATCGCATGGGTGGTACGCCGCATGGAGATCGACTTCCGCATTCCCGCTCGCATCGACGACATCCTGACCGTCGACACCCGCACCGATGCCATTTCCGGTGCGCGAATCTTCATGGCACAGCAGCTCAAGCGGGGCGACGAGGTGCTGGTCGAGGCCAAGGTCGAGGCGGCGATCATCGGCGAGAACGGCCGGCCGAGGCGCTTTCCCAGGGAATGGGTGGCGGCGTTCATGCCACGGGTCGGCTGATATTCAGGTGATGCCGGCCTGCGATACCCAGGCGCGGCAATGCGCCGCGCCTTATACACTAACCCATCCTTAACCATAACGGTTCATGAAGAGACTGGTGAAGATTGGCGTTATCCAGCGCCTTCCTTTCACCAATATTTGCCCCGAAAAGGCCGCTAACGGCACGGTTTGGGGTGTCCGGTAGCTTCGTGCGAACCGACCACAAGGGATGCCATGGGCCAGCCGCCAGCTTCGCCCGGAAAATCTTAAGGACGTAACGATGGAAAATATCGCACTCGCCGAACCGGGCGCGCAATTGTCGATTTGGGCCTTGTTCATGCAGGCCAGCTGGGTGGTCAAGCTGGTCATGATCGGGCTGCTCTGCGCTTCGGTGTGGACTTGGGCGATCATCGTCGACAAGCTGGTCGCCTATGGCCGCATGCGGCTGGCGCTGAACCGCTTCGAGCAGGTTTTCTGGTCCGGGCAGTCGCTGGAGGAGCTCTACCGCACGCTCGCCGACCGCAAGACGACAGGCATGGGCGCCATTTTCGTCGCCGCCATGCGCGAATGGAAGAAGAGTTTCGAAAAAGGCGCCAAGTCGCCGCTCGGCCTGCAGACCCGCATCGACAAGGCCATGGACCTGGCGCTGACCCGCGAGATGGAGAAGCTGGAGGGGCGCCTCGGCTTCCTCGCCACCACCGGATCCGCGGCACCTTTCATCGGCCTGTTCGGCACCGTCATCGGCATCATGACCTCGTTCCAGGCCATCGCCGGCTCCAAGAACACCAGCCTCGCGGTGGTCGCGCCCGGCATCGCCGAGGCGCTGCTGGCGACGGCCATCGGCCTGCTCGCCGCGATTCCGGCGGTCATCGCCTATAACAAGCTGTCATCGGATGCGAGCAAGATCGCCGTGCGCATGGAGGGGTTCTCGGATGAGTTCTCCGCCATACTCTCGCGCCAAATCGATGAAAAAGTCGCGCCTAAGGCCTGAGGAGTAACGAGATGGGTATGTCCGTAGGCATGGGAGGGCGCGGCGGGCGCGGCCACCGGCGGCGCGGCCGTCACCATGCGCTGATGTCGGAGATCAACGTCACGCCGATGGTCGACGTGATGCTGGTGCTCTTGATCATCTTCATGGTCGCGGCACCGATGCTGACGGTCGGCGTGCCGATCGACCTGCCGGACACCCAGGCCAAGGCGATGAATGCCGACACCCAGCCGATCACCGTCTCGATCGATGCAACCGGGAAGATTTTCCTGCAGGAAACCGAGATTCCGATCGAGGAGCTGGTGGCCAAACTGCAGGCTATCTCGAAGACCGGTTATGAAGAGCGCATCTTCATCCGTGGCGACAAGTCGACCGACTATGGCACGGCCATGAAGGTCATGGCTCGCATCTCGGCCGCTGGCTACAAGAACATCGGCCTGGTTTCACTGCAGGAACAGGATCAATAGACTCACGATGAGGACCGGCCTCACCACATCGGTGATCTTGCATACGGCGGTGCTGGCCTTCGGCCTGTTCACCCTGTCGGCGCCGGCCGCGCTTCCGTCCGCCGACGTGGAGTCGGTCGCGGTCGACATCGTGCCGATGGAAGCCATCGCGCAGACGCTGCAGGGCGACAAGAAGGCCGTGATGCATGAAAAGCCGGCGCCGCTGCCGACGCAGCGTCCCGATATCGTACCCAACGCGCAGAAGGTCGGCGAAAACAGCGTCGACACCGACAAGCCGATAACGCCGGAAGCCAAACCAAAACCCGTCGACACGACCTCGGCGCCGCCACCCGCGCCGACCCCGAAGGAAATCCCGAAGACCGAGGACGTTCCGAAGCCGCAGGAAAAGCCCAAGCCCACTCCGGCGACGGAAGTGGCGCCAGCGCCGACGCCCAAGGAAGAGGTGAAGCCCGAGCCGGTCAAGCAGACCGAGCCCAAGCCGACGCCGGCCAAGCCGGCGCCGACCCCGCCGCCGCAGGACAAGACAGCCGCTATCGATCCGACGCCCGAGGTCAAGCCCGACGCCGTCGCCGAGGCCATAGCGAAGGACCCGCCAACCGAAGAGACGCAATTGCCGAATTCGGCGCCCGCGCCGGAAGCGCGGCCAAAGCCGCAGCCGGCACAGGCCGAAAGCGCCAAGGCGCCGGAACGCAAGGATGCCGACAAGCCGGTCAAGGAAGCCTCGTCCAAGCCGAAGTCCGACGACAAGCAGTTCAACGCCAATGAGATTTCGGCCTTGCTCGACAAGCAGAAGCCGTCCGGCGGTGGTGCCAAGCGCTCGACCCAGCAGGCGTCGCTCGGTGGCGACAAGGATCAGGGCCAGAAGCTGTCGAAGTCGGAGCAGGGCGCCCTGGAAAGCCAGTTGGGCGGTTGCTGGACATTGCCGGCCGGGCTTGAAGGTTCGGAGAATTTCGTCGTCGTGGTCCGCTTCAACCTGGACAATTCGGGCAAGCTCGACGGCCGCCCGTCCGTCGAAAAGTCGAGCGGCAACCGGCAATTTGACGAAAGCGCGGTGCGCGCGGTTCAGAAATGCGACGTGGCCGGCCTGCAGGTTCCCGCCGGCAAACAGGACATCTGGAACGACATCCGGGTCACCTTCGATCCAAGGGAAATGCTTGGCCTCTAGGCCGGGCGTCCACCCAATCAAAGAAGAGAAGCGAGAAGATATGCGATCTTTCCTCAAGCCGCTCCTGACGATTGCAGCGATGGCGCTGGGCATGACGGCCGTCGTTCCGATGCCTGCGTGGGCGCTGGTCGAACTCAACGTCAACAAGGGCAATGTCGAGCCGCTGCCGATCGCCATCACGGATTTCCAGGGTGGCGATGCGCTTGGCGCTCAGATCTCACAGATCGTCACCGCCGATTTGAAGCGCTCCGGCCTGTTCGCGCCGATCGACAAGAGCGCCTTCATCGAGAAGATCGCCAATCCGGACGCAACCCCCCGCTTCGACGACTGGAAGGTGATCAACGCGCAAGCGCTGGTCACCGGAAGCGTCAGCAAGGAAGCAGACGGCCGCATCCGCGCCCAGTACCGGCTGTGGGATACATTCGCGGGCCAGCAGATGGCCGGCGAGCAGTTCTTCGCCAACGACGCCAATCAGCGCCGCGTCGCTCATATCATCGCCGATGCCATCTATGAGCGGCTGACCGGCGAGAAGGGCTATTTCGACACGCGCGTCGTCTTCATCGACGAGTCCGGCGCCAAGAACGCGCGCAAGAAGCGTCTCGCCATCATGGACCAGGACGGCGCCAACATCCGCTACCTCTCGGATGGGCGGTCGATCGTGCTGACGCCGCGCTTCTCGCCGAACCGGCAGGAAATCACCTACATGTCCTATGAGAGCGGCCAGCCGCGGGTCTATCTCTTGCAGATCGAGACCGGGCAGCGCGAACTGGTCGGCAATTTTCCCGGCATGACGTTCGCGCCGCGCTTCTCGCCCGACGGCCAGAAGGTGATCATGAGCCTGCTGCGCGACGACGGCAATTCCAACATCTTCGCCATGGACCTGCGCAGCCGTTCGACCACGCGTCTGACCAACTCGACCGCCATCGACACCTCGCCCTCCTATTCGCCCGACGGCAGCAAGGTGGTGTTCACCTCCGACCGTGGCGGCCGCGCGCAGATCTACGTCATGGGCGCCGATGGCTCCGGCCAGACCCGCATCTCCTTCGGCGACGGCGTCTATTCGACGCCGGTGTGGTCGCCGCGCGGCGACCTCATCGCCTTCACCAAGCAGAGCGGCGGCGAATTTCAGATCGGCGTCATGAAAACCGACGGCTCTGGCGAGCGCATCCTGTCGTCCGGCTTCCAGCAGGAAGGCCCGACCTGGGCGCCGAACGGCCGCGTGCTGATGTTCTTCCGCGACTCCAATGGCGGCCCGAAGCTGGTTTCCGTCGATCTCACCGGCCGCAACGAGCAGCCGATCCCGACCGCGAATTTTGCTTCTGATCCGGCCTGGTCACCGCTGCTGGAATAATACGGGAATTGGCGAATTGAAGAATTGAAGAGATGGAGAAAGCAGAAGGCTACGTAAAGCGAGCAAAGGATCTGGAGGTCTACAAGCGCGCTTACATGGTCTCTCTTACGGTTCACAAGGCCACGCTCGCTTTCCCCAAAATAGAGCAATACGCGCTGGCCGATCAGCTGCGGCGTTCCAGCAAAGGGATTTGCGCCAATCTGGCCGAGGGGTTTGCCAAACAGACCCACTCCAAAGCCGAATTCGCCCGGTTCGTTTCGATGGCCATGGGATCGTGCAGTGAAGTCGAGACGTGGATTTCATACGCATTCGACCTCGAATACATCTCACAGGCGCAACGGGACGAGTGGCTACAATCGTATGCCCATGTGTACGGAATGCTGGTGAACCTCAGAGAGAAGTTAAGGTGAACATCCTTCTTCAATTCTCCAGTTCTCCAACTCTTCAATTCCCCTTACATTCCCCCTTTTCCACGCCTTCGTCGCGTTTTGGCCGCATTTCCGCCTAGGGTCCGCGCCAACTGTGGCTTACGACAAACGGCTGCGGACGGGCGGCCTAAACCAAATTTTAACCGTGTTTCTTGAATGCCGGTTAACCCAAACGTGGTTACTGGGTGATCAACGAAATCACTCGAAACACGATCACTCGAATACGAAGGAGAGGCGGCATGGGCCGTATCGCAGCACTTACCAGAAACCCGGTCATGATCGCGCTGGTGGCGATGCTCGCCGTCGCCGGTTGCGCCTCGAAGAAGACGCCGAACAACGCGGCCGATCTTGGTCTCAACGGCGCAGGTGCCGCAACGCCCGGCTCGGCGCAGGACTTCACCGTCAACATCGGCGACCGCATCTTCTTCGATACGGACTCGACCTCGATCCGGGCCGACGCGCAGACGACGCTTTCGCGCCAGGCGCAGTGGCTGAACCAGTACAAGCAGTATGCCATCGTCGTCGAAGGCCATGCCGACGAACGCGGAACGCGCGAATACAATCTGGCGCTCGGTGCCCGTCGTGCCGCCGCCACCCGCGACTTCCTGGTTTCCAAGGGCGTTTCGGCCAGCCGCCTCAAGACGATTTCCTACGGCAAGGAACGTCCGGTCGCCGTGTGCGATGACATCTCCTGCTGGTCGCAGAATCGCCGGGCCGTCACCACGCTCAGCGGCGCCGGTTCCTGATCGGCAAAAATACAACACACCTCTGCGAAAGGCGGCCTCCCGGCCGCCTTTTTCATATCCTGGGGCCCGAAACAAAATTTGGCCGAAGTCTCGCGCCCTGCTATGAGCCGAGGGCGCTTGGCTGGTCTCACATCGATTGGAAGGCGCGAACAAGCTAACGATTGGACGGCGAGAGGCACATGCATTTGAGATCGGTTCTGAGCGGCACGCTTGCGCTGCTGCTCCTATCAGGCGTAACCGCTTTGGCGAGCGGTTCGGGGCAATCAACCGAGAGCGGGTTTTCGTTCCATCTGCCGACACTTGAGTTGCCCAGCCTTTTCGGTGAGAAGAAAAAGCAGGATCAAGTCCAGCTCGCGCAGTCGAGCGGCGCCGGCGTGACCGGGCTCGAGGACCAACTGCGGCAGCTGACCGGCAAGGTCGAGGAACTCAATTTCCAGATCTTGCAGATGCAGGAGCAGATCCGCAAACAGCAGGAAGACAACGAGTTCCGCTTCCAGCAGCTGGAAGGCGGCTCGCAAGGCGGACAACCGCCGGCGCAGAAGAAATCAGATGCCACCACCGGAACCAACACCGACGTGGCCTCGGCCCCGGCAACCCAGGCGCCGGCTGATGCCGGCGCCGCGCCCGGCGGCGATCAATCCACAGGCGGCAAGACGGTCGAGGACGTCATCGTCGAATCGCCCGACGGTGACCCCGGCAAGCTGATCCCCGGCAAGGGAGCGCCCGAAAAGACTTTTGGGTCCATCACCGTCGACAAGAACGGCAATGTGATCGATGCCGGCGGCAGCACGCAGGCAACCGCGCCGGCACAGGACACCGCACCTGCCGCCAGCGCACCTGCCAAGGCTGGCAAGTCCGGCGGCACGCAGGTCGCGGCGCTGCCCGCCACCAACAATCCCGAAGAGCTCTACCGCAACTCCTACCAGTTCATCCTGTCGGGCGACTACGGCACCGCCGAACAGGGTTTCCGCGACCATATCTCCCGCTTCCCCAAAGACGCCAAGACGGCGGACGCGCATTACTGGCTGGGGGAATCGCTGCTTGGCCAGCAGAAATACCGCGATGCGGCGGAAGTCTTCCTCGCTGCCAGCAAGGACTATCCCAAGGCCAAGAAGGCACCCGACATGCTGTTGAAGCTCGGTGTGTCGCTGGTCGGCCTCAAGCAGCATGATGTCGCCTGCGCCACCTTCAGCGAGGTCGGCAAGCGCTATCCCGATATTTCCAGCACACTCAAGGAACGCGTCAAGCAGGAGAAGGCCCTGGCTGCGTGCTGATCTTTCCAGGGGATGTCGCAGTCCCAAACCGGGGACTTTTGGACGAATGCATTGATGCTCGACACCGGGCCTGAGTTTTCGACGAGACTTTTTTCGCATATCGATTTTACCAACGGCGCCGTTGCGGCCGTATCAGGCGGCAGCGACTCGATCGCGCTCCTTCTTCTTCTCAAACAGCATCTCGACAAAACCGCGCCGTCCACGAGGGTGCTCGCGATCACGGTCGATCACGGCTTGCGGCAGGGTTCGGCTGGTGAGGCGCAGGCCGTGGCGCAGCTTTGCGCGGAGCGCGGCATCGCCCACCGCATCCTGGCCTGGTCGGGAGAAAAACCATCGACCGGCCTGCCTGCGGCAGCGCGCGAGGCGCGCTACCGGCTGCTCGCCAGCGCCGCCCGGGCGGAGGGCATCGGCCTGATCGTGACCGGACATACATCGGACGACCAGGCCGAGACGGTGCTGATGCGGCGCGATCGCAACGATGCGGGCCGCGATGAAGGACGGGGCCTTGCCGGCATGGCGCCCGCCACCTTGCATGACTGGCGCGACTGGATCGTGCGACCGCTTCTTGGCGTCCGGCGCTCTGTGCTGCGCGATTTCCTGCACCGCCAACAGGTCGGCTGGGCCGAGGACCCGACCAATGCCGATGAAGCCTTCGAGCGGCCGCGCATGCGCGCGGCCCTTGCCGGGGAGGCCGGCGCACAGCGCATGAACGACGCGCTGGCGTTGGCGGCACAGGCGGCCGGCGCCCGCATGCGGCTTGGCGCCAAGGCCGCCTCTCTGGTCGAGCGCTTTGCCAGCCGGCCGGCGACGGGTCTCGTCCGGCTCGACCCGGCCCTGCTCAGCGCCGGCGACGACCAGGCGGCCGTCTACGCGCTGCGCATTCTCCTGGCGACGACAGGCGGGATTGCCTTCCTGCCGGACCAGGCTCGCAGCGAGGCGTTGTTCGCCCGGCTGAAGGCGGGGTTTCTTTGCGCCACATTGTCGCGGACGGTGATCGACTTCCGGCGCGCCGGCATCTTCCTGCGCCGGGAAATGCGGGGCTTGCCGGCGGCAGCGGCAACGGTCGACGCCACCATCTGGGATGGCCGCCGCCAAATCACATTGCACGACGCCAGCGGCGCATTGTTGATCGCCCCATTCGGGGCGTTGGCGGCGAAGCGGCTGGCTGTAGGCCGGGGCGAAACCCCGCCAAGCCTGATGCGCGCGGCATTGGCGGCTGAACCAGGCCTGCTGCAAGCCGTCGAAAAGGCCGGTTCGGCGCCTGATTGGCCGACATCGCAAGGGTTTGCGGCCTCGCCATTCGTTGCTCCCTTCGCCCGCTTCCTGCCGTCCTTCGATCTGGCCCCGGCGCGCGCCGTCGCCGGGTTGATCGGCGCGGCGCCGTTTCCCGCCTTGCCATTCGCCGGCCACAGTGCCGGTTGATGCTGCGCGAAAGCTTAACCCAGACATGCTGTTCTGCTTGGCAAGGGGGGACGCTCTCCCTATGTTAGGCCCAAGTTTCCTCTCATGATGCTGTCCGCTCGCGGACACCAACGGGACAATTGATGAATCCGAACTATCGCAACCTCGCGCTCTGGGCGATCATAGCGGTCCTGCTCATCGCCCTCTTCAATCTGTTCCAGACGCCGCAGACGCGCGGGGCTTCGAGCGATGTGCCTTATTCGCAGTTCCTGCAGGATGTCGCGGCCGGCCGGGTCAAGACGGTGACCATCGCGGGTGCCCGCATCACCGGCACCTACACCGACAATTCCAGCGGCTTCCAGACCTATTCGCCCGGCGATCCCCAACTGGTCTCGCGGCTGCAGGACAAGAACGTCACCATCAATGCGCGGCCCGAGACCGACGGTTCCAATTCGCTGTTCGGCTACCTGATCTCGTGGCTGCCGATGATCCTCATCCTCGGCGTGTGGATATTCTTCATGCGCCAGATGCAGTCCGGCTCCGGGCGCGCCATGGGCTTCGGCAAGTCGAAGGCCAAGCTCCTGACCGAGGCGCATGGCCGCGTCACCTTCCAGGACGTCGCCGGCGTCGACGAAGCCAAGGAAGATCTTGAAGAGATCGTCGAGTTCCTGCGCGATCCGCAGAAGTTCCAGCGCCTCGGCGGCAAGATTCCGCGCGGCGTGCTGCTGGTCGGTCCTCCCGGTACCGGCAAGACGCTGCTTGCCCGCTCGGTCGCCGGCGAAGCCAACGTGCCGTTCTTCACCATTTCAGGTTCGGATTTCGTCGAGATGTTCGTCGGCGTCGGCGCCAGCCGCGTCCGTGACATGTTCGACCAGGCCAAGAAGAATGCGCCCTGCATCATCTTTATCGACGAAATCGACGCCGTCGGCCGCCATCGCGGTGCCGGTCTCGGCGGCGGCAATGACGAGCGCGAGCAGACGCTGAACCAGTTGCTGGTCGAGATGGACGGCTTCGAATCCAACGAAAGCATCATCCTGATCGCCGCCACCAACCGGCCCGACGTGCTCGATCCGGCGTTGCTGCGTCCCGGCCGTTTCGACCGCCAGGTGGTGGTGCCCAACCCCGACATCGTCGGCCGCGAGAAGATCCTCAAGGTGCATGTGCGCAACGTGCCGCTGGCGCCCAATGTCGATCTCAAGGTCGTCGCTCGTGGTACGCCCGGCTTCTCCGGCGCCGACCTGATGAACCTTGTCAACGAATCCGCGCTGATGGCCGCGCGGCGCAACAAGCGCCTCGTCACCATGGCCGAGTTCGAGGACGCCAAGGACAAGATCATGATGGGCGCCGAGCGCCGCTCGTCGGCCATGACCCAGGCCGAGAAGGAGCTGACCGCCTATCACGAGGCCGGCCACGCCATCCTGGCGCTCAACGTGCCGTCGGCCGATCCGCTGCACAAGGCAACCATCATCCCGCGCGGCCGCGCGCTCGGCATGGTCATGCAGTTGCCGGAAGGCGACCGCTACTCCATGAGCTACAAATACATGGTCTCGCGCCTCGCCATCATGATGGGCGGCCGCGTCGCCGAGGAGTTCAAGTTCGGCAAGGAGAACATCACGTCGGGTGCCTCCTCCGACATCGAGCAGGCGACCAAGCTGGCGCGCGCCATGGTCACGCGCTGGGGCTTCTCCGACAAGCTCGGCCATGTCGCCTATGGCGACAACCAGGAAGAGGTCTTCCTTGGCCATTCGGTGGCGCGCACGCAAAACATCTCGGAAGAGACGGCGCAGATCATCGATGCGGAAGTGCGCCGGCTGATCGACGACGCCTATTCGACGGCGAAGTCGGTGCTGACCAAGAAGAAGAAGGAATGGATCGCGCTGGCGCAAGGCCTGCTCGAATACGAGACACTGTCCGGCGAGGAGATCAAGCAGTTGATCGCAGGGCAGAAGCCCTCGCGCGACCTTGGCGACGACACACCGCCGAGCCGTGGCTCGGCCGTTCCGAAGTCCGGAGGCCGCCGCAAGAAGGGTCCCGAGCCCGAAGGCGGCATGGAGCCGCAACCGCAGGGCTAGAGCGGTTCAGCGTTTGATAATCGCTAACCCGCTCTAACTCTTTGTTTTCACGCAATTCCGGACAGAAAACCGCTACGCACTTTTCCTGGAAATTGCTCCAGAACTCAAGGGGCGCGCCGGACGTACGTTGGAGCGTCACCCCTCGGGCTTGTTCCGATGACCTGCAAACGCAGTTGGCGGTTTCCAACTCATACCCGGCGCCCAGATGTCGCCCGACAGCAGATCCTCGGGACAAGCCCGAGGATCACGGCTCAACGTCTGCGTGAAAAACTGTGAACCGCTTTATCCGCCGTATTCGACTTTTATGATTCAGCTTTCAGCCGCGCATTGCAAAGGCTGTAATAACCGCCGCCCTTCTGGATCCAGCGAAGGCCGTTCAACGTACCCGCCTCCTTGTTGCCGTGGTAACCCTGCAGGCAGGTCTTCATCCGCGCCTTCGCGGGCTTTTCGGTCTTGAACTCGGCGGCGAGGGTGGTCGGGAATGTCACGCCCACCGGCGCTACAGTTGGGGCGACCGCCGCGCTGGTTTCCTTTTTCGGCTGCGGCGTGGTTTCGACTGTATCCGCGCTGACACTCTCGGCGGCGGACGTCGCGCATTTCTCTTTGCGGAAAGCGGCCCAGTCCATGCCGTTCAGAGTGCCGCCTTCCTTGGCTGTCCGGTAATTCTCGCCGCATTCCTTCATGGTCAGTGCGCTTGCAGGGGCGACGTTCCAAGCAACAAATGCGGTCGCAGCCAATACCGCCAATTTCAAACTGTGCATAAGACCCTCCTGGTTGACAATAAGCTTGACGTCCTTTTGTATACGTTTTGTTCTTTATATGTTCAACCAGAATCTTTGCGGATTATCGATGAGCTTGGCGGTGGGCAGTGTAGGCGAATTGATGATGCCGGCAGCCCCCGCGACATGCGTGCAAAGCCGCAGGCGTCTTCGCGCGCAACAAAAAGGCCCGCGCATCTTGCGATGCGCGGGCCTTTGTTTGGAGACTATGGCTACGCGATCAGCCCTTCAGCTTGGCATTGCAGAGGCTGTAGAAGCCGCCGCCCTTCTGGATCCACTTCAGGCCGCCGAGCGCGTTGGCGTCCTTGAGGACATAGTACTGGTCGAGGCAGGTATGCATGCGACCCTTTCCGGGAGTTTCGCTGGCATACTTCGCCGAGATCGCGGACGGGAAGGTGACGCCCTTGGGCGCAACCGTCGTCGGCTTTGCCGGCTCCTTGGTGTAACTGGCCTCGCTCGGGGCGGGCACGGTGTCGTCGTCGGACGCGCTGGCGCCGCATTCAGCCTTGCGGAAGTCGTTCCACTTCATGCCCTTCAGGGTGTTCGCCGTCTTGGCGGCCTGGTACTTGGTGCTGCATTCTGCCATGCTCAGACCCTTGCCAGAAGCAGCGGCCGGAGCTGCCGCCGCCTTGGTGGTCGCCGGTTTGGTGTCGGCGGCAGCGGATGCACCAGCGGCACATTCAGCCTTGCGGAAGTCGTTCCACTTCATGCCGTTCAGCGTGCCGGCGGCCTTGGCCGCCTGGTACTTGGTGCTGCATTCCTTGGCGGTCAGGCCCTTGGCCGGGCTGTCGGCAGCCGCGGCCGCAGCCTTGGTGGTCTTGGCCGGCTTGGTTTCAGTCGCCTTGGTGGTGGCAGCCTTGGTTTCGGTGGTGGCCGCGGCGTCGGTACCGCATTGCGCCTTGCGGAACTGGTTCCAGGTCGCCCCCGCAAGCGTCCCCGCGTCCTTGGCGGCGTTATACTTCGTGCTGCACTCGGCCATCGTCAGCGCGTTGGCTGGCGCGGCCAGCAGCAACGTCGCGACCGCGAGGCCGGTGAGAGTGGCAATTCGGTGGATGAGCATAGCGTTTCTCCGTGGCTGAAGCCCATTATACGTCCCAGCGAATCAATAACGCTCAACGGTCGGTTGCGCCAGATGCCAGGTGGCATATATATCGCCGGAAATCGCCTTCTAACGACAAGGTGATGAAATCATTTGACCTTACGGCCGCCGAGCTAAGAATTCTCGGGGTGCATCCGCGCTCGATGGCTCGCAAAACTGGTATATTGTGGCGCAACGGTGGCTCGGTAACAGGACGCCACCAGGTTGTGTGCAGTGCACAACAATGATTTTCTAAGGATTGGTAACATATAATCACACAATGTGATCGGGGCACGACGGCCAATTGTGGCATGAGGTGCCGGCTAAGGACAATCAGGGATACTGGCTAGCATGGCAGGGAATTACTTCGGCACGGACGGCATTCGCGGGCGCGCCAACAAGTTTCCGATGACCGCGGAAATCGCCATGCGGGTCGGCATGGCCGCCGGCCTTTCGTTCCAGCGCGGCAGCCATCGCCATCGTGTCGTGCTCGGCAAGGACACCAGGCTTTCCGGCTACATGATCGAGAACGCGATGGTGGCCGGCCTTTGCGCCGCCGGCATGGACGTGTTCCTGCTCGGCCCGATCCCGACGCCGGCGGTGGCCATGCTGGTGCGTTCGCTGCGCGCCGATATCGGCGTCATGATCTCGGCTTCGCACAATCCCTATTACGACAACGGCATCAAGCTGTTCGGCCCGGACGGCTACAAGCTCTCCGACGAGATCGAAGAACGCATTGAGAGCATGCTCGACAAGGACATCGAACTGGCGCTCGCCGATTCCGACGGGCTTGGCCGCGCCAAGCGCGTCGATGGCGTGCACGACCGCTACATCGAATTCGCCAAGCGCACCTTGCCGCGCTCGATGTCGCTTTCGGGTCTCAGGATCGTCGTCGACTGCGCCAATGGCGCGGCCTACAAGGTGGCGCCAGAGGCGCTGTGGGAGCTTGGCGCCGAGGTCGTGGCCATCAATGTCGAGCCCAACGGCTTCAACATCAACAGGGAATGCGGTTCGACCCATCCGGCCGGGCTGCAGAAGAAGGTGCATGAAGTGCGCGCCGACATCGGCATCGCGCTCGACGGCGATGCCGACCGCGTCGTCATCGTCGACGAGAACGGGGCCATCGTCGACGGCGACCAGATCATGGCGCTGATTGCCGAATCCTGGCACCAGAGCGGGCGGCTGGCCGGCGGTGGCGTCGTTTCGACCGTCATGTCCAATCTCGGCCTTGAACGCTTTCTCGGCGACATGAAGCTGCAATTGCACCGCACCAAGGTCGGCGACCGCTATGTCGTGGAGCATATGCGCGCGCATGGGCTCAATGTCGGCGGCGAGCAGTCGGGTCACATCGTGCTGTCCGACTTTTCGACCACCGGCGACGGTCTGGTCTCGGCGCTGCAGGTGCTGGCCTGCATCAAGCGGCAGGGCCGCCCGGTCAGCGAACTGTCGAAGAAGTTCGAGCCGGTGCCGCAACTGTTGAAGAACGTTCGCATCGCCGGCGGCAAGCCGCTGGAGGAGGCCCTGGTCAAGGCCGCGATCGAAGACGCCCGTCACCGTCTCGGCAAGGCCGGGCGGCTGGTCATCCGCCCATCCGGCACCGAGCCGCTGATCCGTGTCATGGCCGAGGGCGACGATCCGCAACTGGTCGAGGCCGTCGTCAACGACATCGTCGGGGTCATCTCGGAAACCCGCAGCGCCGCCTGACATTCGCCCGCCGGAAGGCGCCGCCGCCTTGCTTGCATCGAAGCCCGCCGCCGGCGGGCTTTTTGTTGGTCGGAGAACCGGTTCATTCTGTCGAAATCATCGCCAGATCTCCTGGATTTTAGAGATTCGTGGTTAATCGACAAGGTTAAACGCCTTTTAACTTTTGCAATTCATTATCCACGCCTGAAAGCCAATTTCATTCGGACACGATCGCCGTTCCGAGGGTTTCTAGGGGTGACAAGCATGTTCAATACAGCAAGAAAGGCACTGTTCGCGCTGCTGTTCGCGGGCTTGGCCTGGCCGGTACTCGCAGCTGATCTGCCTGAGCCGCAGGTCGAAGAAGCGCCACCGCCGGTCTATGAGCCTGTCGATGTCGGCGGATGGTATATCCGCGGCGACCTCGACTATCACAAGTCGAAGGTGGGTGACATCGACTACATCACCTATGGGGCCGCGCCTTGCCCGTGCGGACCTCCCGTCGGGGTCGCCGGCAGCAAGAGCTTCGACTACGGCAAGCTCAAGGGCGGCTTCTCGCTCGGCGGCGGCGTCGGCTACAAGATCAATGAACACTTCCGCACCGACCTGACCGCCGACTATTGGTTCAAGTCGAACTTCAACGGCGCCACCTCGGATCTCACCACGACCTCGACCGAAGTGTCGAAGATGAGCGCCTTGCTGCTGCTGGCCAATGCGTATGTCGATATTGGCACCTGGCATGGCATCACGCCCTATGTCGGCGCCGGCATCGGCGGTGCGCGCGTCAAGTGGGATACTGTCTACGATCCGAACACGACCGAGTCCAACCCCGGAACATCCAGCTGGCGCTTCGCCTACGCGGTCATGGCCGGCGCCTCCTACTGTCTGACCGACAAAGTCATCCTCGATGCTGGCTACCGTTTCTCCCATATTCAGGGCGGTCGCATGTTCGAGTATGGTCCAAGCGGCGCCACGCCGGGCGCCGGGCCGGGCTTCGATCACGGCTTCAACACCCACGAAGTGCGCGGTGGCTTGCGCTATCAGTTTGGCGGTAACAACGGGTGCAGCGTACCGGTTGCCTATCAGCCCGAGCCCGAGCCGATCTACACCAAGTAATCGTCTGGAAGTTCCAAGAATTCGTCGACCGCCCGGCATCAGCCGGGCGGTTTTCGTTTGAGATGACCGGGGTGAGTCCGTTCGAAATCAATTAGCTAACGCTCTGTTAGCCTTAACCGGCACTTAACCACTATGGTTAACAATGCTCCTTGAAACGATGGCTGCCTGCGTGATCGCAGGTGTCGCCAAATCGGGAGTCGGGGACCATGACACTCATATCGCGTATTGCGTTGGCGCTTGCCGGATTTGGCCTCTTGCCACTGACATCGGCATTCGCCGCCGATTACGATCCTCCGGTCTATGTCGACCAGGCGCCGGACTATGTGCCGGTCGAGGTCGGCTCCGGATGGTATCTGCGCGGCGACGTCTCCTATCTGGTGCAAAAGAGCTTCAAAAACGGGGATTTCACCTTCCCGTCGGCGATCAACAACGAAAACTTTAGCGAGAGCAACAAAGCGGCCTTCGCGAGCATCGGTTTCGGCTATCATTTCACCGACTATCTGCGCGCCGATCTCAACCTCGGCTATTTGCCCGGTAACGACGTCAGCTTCAGCTATGACGATTCAGCGGTCGTCACGCTGCCGACATTGTCGACCCAGGGATCGGGATCGCTGAAGAACTATGCCTTCTCGGGGATACTCAATGGCTATGTCGATCTCGGCACATATGTCGGAATCACGCCCTATCTCGGCGCCGGCATCGGTGTTGTCCGCAGCAGGCACACGCTTTCGGCGACTTACACGGATAACAATGTCCCCGCCAACAGTTTCAACCTGCAGGACAACAAGACACAGTATTCCTTCGCCTATACGTTGAATGCCGGCCTTGCCTATCAGGTTTCCAAGAACGTTTCCGTCGATCTCGGTTATCAGTATTTCTCGGCCCCCGACGCCGAATATGTGACGGCCGAAAGCCTGACCTCCTTCCCGGTCCACAAGGGAATCAGCAATCACCAGGTCAAGCTGGGGCTGCGCTACGATCTCTGGTAGGTCCCGCACAGATCAGCATTTCGGCGGCGGATCCCTGCGGTCCGCCGTCTGCATTTGAATCACGCGATCCTGATCACGGACATTCTTGTTTGATGCATGTCGTCGACCCAAAACCGCCGGGCACTTTTGGGCGACATGCATTTGGTATCCCGGCAGCGACAAAAACTTTCCTCTTGACGCCCGAGGCCTGAACGCATATCGCCGTCCGTGGGCCACCCCTCCCCAACGAGGGGCCACTATCTGGAAGGATAGACCACGATGACGACGCATACGAAGCCCGGATTCCGTCCGGTAAATCCCAATTTTTCCTCAGGTCCCTGCGCAAAACGTCCCGGCTGGTCGGTCGAGGCGTTGAAATCCGCTGCGCTCGGCCGCTCCCACCGCGCCAAGATCGGCAAGACAAAGCTCGAGCAGGCGATCGCGCTGACGCGCGAGATTCTCAACGTTCCGGCGGACTACCGCATCGGCATCGTGCCGGCCTCCGACACGGGTGCCGTCGAGATGGCGCTGTGGTCGCTGCTCGGCGAGCGCGGCGTCGACATGGTCGCCTGGGAAAGCTTTGGCTCCGGCTGGGTGACCGACGTGGTCAAGCAGTTGAAGCTCGCCGATGTGCGCAAGATCGAGGCCGGCTACGGCGAATTGCCGGATCTGGCCAAGATCGATTTCGACCGCGACGTTGTCTTCACCTGGAACGGCACCACGTCGGGCGTGCGCGTGCCGAACGGTGATTTCATCCCAGCCGATCGCAAGGGCCTGACCATCTGCGACGCGACGTCGGCCGCCTTCGCGCAAAGGCTGGACTTCGAGAAGCTCGATGTCGTGACCTTCTCCTGGCAGAAGGTGCTGGGCGGCGAGGGCGCGCATGGCATGCTGATCCTATCGCCACGTGCCGTCGCGCGGCTGGAGAGCTACAAGCCTGCCTGGCCGTTGCCGAAAATCTTCCGCCTGACCTCGGGCGGCAAGCTGATCGAAGGCATCTTCAAGGGCGAAACCATCAACACGCCATCGATGCTTTGCGTCGAGGACTATCTCGATGCGTTGAACTGGGCGAAGTCGATCGGTGGCCTCGATGCGCTGATTGCCAGGGCGGATGCCAATGCCGCCGTGCTCGACCGGTTCGTGGAAAGCTCATCCTGGCTCGGTCATCTCGCCGTCGCGCCGGCGACACGCTCGAACACGTCGGTCTGTCTGTCCTTCAGCGATCCGGATATCGCGGCGCTCGACGCCGACGGGCAGGCGGCGTTCGCCAAGGGACTTGTCTCGACGCTCGACAAGGAAGGCGTCGCCTACGACATCGGTTCCTACCGCGATGCCCCGCCGGGATTGCGCATCTGGTGCGGCGCAACCGTCGAGACCTCCGATCTCGAAGCGCTGTTGCCCTGGCTCGACTGGGCCTTTGCCAGCCAGAAGGCGTCGCTGAAAGCGGCTGCCTGAGGTACTCCGCGGCGGCCCGAGGGCCGCCCGTTCCCGGATCAATCCCATTTTCAAGGAGGCCGCCATGGCGCCCCGCGTTCTCGTTTCTGACAAACTCTCTCCCACCGCCGTGCAGATCTTCAAGGATCGCGGCGTCGAGGTCGACTATCTGCCCGACCTCGGCAAGGACAAGGAAAAGCTGCTTGAAGTGATCGGCCAGTATGACGGCCTCGCCATCCGCTCGGCGACCAAAGTCACCGAGAAGCTGATCAACGCCGCCACCAATCTCAAGGTCATCGGCCGCGCCGGCATCGGCGTCGACAATGTCGATATCCCGGCGGCAAGCCGCAAAGGTATCATCGTGATGAACACGCCCTTCGGCAATTCGATCACGACGGCCGAACACGCCGTGGCGATGATCTTCGCGCTCGCCCGCCAGATACCGGAAGCCAACGCTTCGACCCATGCCGGTAGATGGGAGAAAAACCGCTTCATGGGCGTCGAGATCACCGGCAAGACGCTCGGCGTCATCGGCTGCGGCAACATCGGTTCGATCGTCGCCACACGCGGCGTCGGGCTGAAGATGCATGTCGTCGCCTTCGACCCGTTCCTCTCGGACAAGCGGGCCGAGGAACTCGGCGTCGACAAGGTGGAACTGGACGAACTCTTCGCCCGTGCGGACTTCATCACGCTGCACACGCCGCTGACCGACAAGACCCGCAACATCATCGATGCGGCCGCCATCGCCAAGATGAAGAACGGCGTGCGCATCATAAACTGCGCCCGTGGCGGGCTGGTGGTCGAAGCCGACCTCGTCGCGGCGCTGAAGAGCGGCAAAGTGGCGGGCGCCGGTATCGACGTGTTCGAGGTCGAACCGGCGGAGCAGAATACGCTGTTCGGCATGGAGAACGTGGTGGCGACGCCGCATCTCGGCGCCTCGACGGCGGAAGCGCAGGAGAATGTCGCGCTGCAGGTCGCCGAGCAGATGGCCGACTACCTGATCAAGGGTGCAGTCTCCAACGCCATAAACATGCCGTCGATCACGGCGGAAGAGGCGCCACGGCTGAAGCCGTTCGTCAAGCTCGCCGAAGTGCTCGGCGCCTTCGTCGGCCAGGTGACCGAGGATCCGATCACCGAGGTCGAGATCCTGTTCGACGGCTCGACCGCGACGATGAACACGCGCGCGCTGATCAGCGCTGCCCTGGCCGGGCTGATCAGGCCGCAGGTCGCCGACGTCAACATGGTCTCGGCGCCGATCATGGTGAAAGAGCGCGGCATCATCGTCGCCGAGGTCAAGCGCGACAAATCGGGCGTCTTCGACGGCTATATCAAGCTGACGGTCAAGACCGAGCACAGGACCCGCTCGATCGCCGGCACCTGCTTCTCCGACGGCAAGCCGCGCTTCATCCAGATCAAGGGCATCAACCTCGACGCCGAGGTCGGCCAGCACATGCTCTACACGACCAATGCCGACGCGCCCGGCATCATCGGCCTGCTCGGTACTGTCTGTGGCGAGAATGGCGTCAACATCGCCAACTTCCAGCTTGGCCGCAATCGGCCGGGGGGCGACGCCATCGCCCTGCTCTATCTCGACGCGCCGTTCCCGGAAAAGGTGCTGGAGCAGGTGCGGGGCCACAAGTCGATCGACTCGGCAAAGCGCCTCCAGTTCGACGTGGGCGGGTTCTAGTCGATCCCTCCGCACCCTCAGGGTGATAAGCAAAACCATTACGACGCCCCGTTTGCCGGCATGCATGCGGGGCGTTGCCGTGACCGCTGGAGTAGCCTGGCGGGTTGGGCCGTTGCCGGCGGTAGCACGCTTTGGAAACCCGCCTGATGATACGCTCGTTGCTTCAAGCTGCTACAAGGATATCCTCTTTAGCCATCAGTACATTAGCGCATGACGATAAGAAGATGACTGGCCTAATCTAACGATTTTGTGATCTGCTTGACGATCCCGGTTTCTTTCCGCAGGCTGACACCAAGTGATTGGCATGACTTAAACTTAACTGATTTTGTCATGATTTTGCGCGCTCCTTTCGGCGCGCCTCTATTGTTGTCGGGGTGCCTTCGATGGATCGTCACAATACTGTCCGACTGAGCCGCCGTCTTTTTCTGTCTTCGGTTGCGATGTTTACGGCAACGGCAACATCGGCAAGCTTTGCCCGATCCTTGTCGGGCTCGCTGCCTTGGGCGCCGCTGTCGTCCGATCCGCCGATGCAGGTCGTGTCCGGCGGCTGGCAGTTCTTCACGCCGCAGGAAGCCGCGCTCGTCGAGGCCATCGTCGACCGCCTTGTCCCCGCCGACGATCTCTCGATGGGCGGCAAGGAGGCCGGCTGCGCTGTCTATATAGACCGTCAGTTGACGGGCGCGTTCGGAACGTCGAGCCGGCTCTACACAAAAGGACCGTTCCTGCCGGGGTTGCCCACACAAGGTTACCAGGGCGAAGCCAATCCCGCCCAGCGTTACCGCATCGGCCTTGCCGCCATCGACGCTTTCCTGAAACAGCGCGACGGCAAGACATTCGCCGAGCTCCAGCCGGCGGACCAGGATGCATTCCTGACCGCCATGGAAGCTGGAAAGGTTGACTTGCCAAACGGCGTCAAGGGTCCTGGTTTCTTCGGGCTTCTGCTGCAGAACACGATGGAAGGGTTCTTTGCCGATCCGGTCTATGGCGGCAACAAGGACATGGTCTCGTGGCGCATGCTTGGTTTCCCCGGCGCTCGCTATGACTACCGGGACCACGTCAGCAAGCACAATCAGCCCTATCCGCGGCCGCCCGTCTCCATCGAAGGCAGCCCGGAATGGCTCGTGAAAAGGAGCTGACCATGACGACGATACTGCCTCGCAAGGATGTCGTGATCGTCGGCCTCGGCTGGACAGGGTCCATCCTTGCGCATGAACTCACCGATCAGGGCCTGGACGTTCTGGCCATCGAGCGTGGTCCCTGGCGCGATACGGCAACCGATTTCAACATCGGCTACGCACAGGACGAGTTGCGCTACAGCGTGCGGCGCGACCTGTTCCTGCAGCCTGCCGTGGAAACGCTGACCATGCGCAACGACCCGTCGCAGACGGCGCTGCCGATGCGCGATTTCGGCTCGTTCCTGCCAGGCAACGGTGTCGGTGGCGCCGGGGTGCACTGGAACGGCCACACCTGGCGGTTCTGGGATTCGGATTTTCAGATCAAGACCAACCTGACCAAGAGGTATGGCGCGGCACGGATCGCCGATCTCCAGGTCGAGGACTGGGGCGTGACCGGCGCCGAGATGGAGCCTTATTACGACCAGTTCGAATATCTGGCGGGCATCTCGGGCAAAGCCGGCAACATCAAGGGGCAGCTACAGGAAGGCGGCAATCCGTTCGAGGATCCGAGGTCGCGGGACTATCCGAACCCGCCGATGGAGATGACCTACGCGCCGACCCTGTTCGCCAATGCCGGCCGGTCCATGGGATTGCACCCGTTCCCGACACCGTCCGCCAACATGTCACGGACCTATGTCAATCCGCTCGGCATCACCATGGGGCAGTGCACCTATTGCGGATTCTGCGAGCGGTTCGGCTGCGCCAACTATTCCAAATCCAGCGCCCAGACCACCATCCTTCCCGTCCTGATGAAGAAGGCCAATTTCGAGGTCCGGACCGACAGCGAGGTGCTGCATGTCGATCTTGCCGCCGGCGGCAAGTCGGCGCGCGGCGTAACCTATGTCGATACGTCGGGACAGGAATTCTTCCAGCCGGCCGATCTCGTGCTTCTGTGCGCCTACGGCCTGCACAATGCCCGGCTGATGATGCTGTCGGGCATCGGCAGGATCTATGATCCCGCTACCGGCGAGGGCACGGTCGGCCGCAACTACTGCTACCAGACCAACGCCGGCGTGCAGGTGTTCTTCGATGACAAGAACTTCAATCCGTTCATTGCCGCGGGCGCGCTCGGTCAGACGATCGACGACTATAATGGCGACGCCTTCGACCACGGCGGGCTCGATTTCGTCGGCGGCGCGGGCATAAACTGCATCCCCACCAATGGACGTCCCATTGGGACCCGGCCGACGCTGCCGGGCACGCCGAAGTGGGGCAGCGCCTGGAAGAAGGCGACCGTCGCGGGCTACAAAAGCACGCTCGGCTTCTCCTCGCAGGGCAGCAGCTACGCGATACGCACCAACTACCTCGACCTCGACCCGACCTACAAGGATCGCTTCGGCCGGCCGCTTATGCGCATGACCTTCGATTTTCCCGACAACGATATCAGGATGTCGAATTACCTCTGCGACCGGATGGAGGAAATTGCCAAGACGCTTGGCGGCAAGCAATACAATGTCGGCCGTCGCAAAAAGGGCTGGGACAGCGTCCCATATCAAAGCACCCACAATACTGGCGGCGCCATCATGGGAACCGACCCGAAGAAGAGCGCGGTCAACACCTTCCTGCAAAGCTGGGATGTGCCCAACGTCTTCGTCATCGGCGCGTCGGCCTTTCCGCAGAATGCCGGCAAGAATCCGACCGGAACGGTCGGCGCGCTCGCCTACCGCGCCGCTGACGGCATCCGCAATCATTATCTTCGCAATCCCGGCGCCCCGTTGGTGCAGGCATGAGGACGCTCGCTGCCGGCGCCGGCGCGGCCCTGCTGGCGATCACGCCTGCACTTGCCGCCGATCAGGCGGACCAGATCATCCGCGGCCAATACCAGGCGGTGCTCGGCGATTGCGCGGGCTGTCATACGAGGCCGGGGGGCAAGCCGCTGGCCGGCGGCCTGCCGCTCGAAACGCCCTTCGGCGCACTGGTGCCGCCCAACATCACGCCCGACCACGAGACGGGCATCGGCAATTGGTCGGAGATCGATTTCCGCAACATGATGAAGACGGGCGTCGGCCACGATGGCGTGCGGCTCTATCCCGCCATGCCGTATCCCGCCTATACCAGGATGACCGAGCAGGACATCTCTGACCTGTGGGCCTACATGACCACGGTCGAGCCGGTCGCGAACAAGGTCGAGGCCAACCAGTTGCCGTTCCCGTTGAACATCCGGCTGGCGATGTGGGGCTGGAATCTCCTGAACTTCAGCGAGGCGAGCTTCCAGGCCGATCCCTCCAAGTCGGCGGAGTGGAATCGCGGCGCCTATATCGTCCAGGGGGCCGGGCACTGCGGGACCTGCCATACGCCCAAATCCTTCCTGGGCGCCGATCAGGACTCCAGCTTCCTGCAAGGGGCGTCGCTGCAGGGCTGGTTCGCCCCCGACATCACCAACAATGCTCAATCCGGCATTGGCAAATGGTCGCAAGAGGATGTGGTCGCTTACCTCAAGACCGGCGTCAACGCGCATTCGATCGCGTCCGGTCCGATGGCCGAGGCGATCGAGAACTCGACCTCCAAAATGACGGATCCCGACCTAAAGGCCGTGGCCGTCTATCTCAAGAACCTGGGGTCGGACACCGGCAGTGCGCAGGCGCCCAAGCCCGACGAAGCGCGGATGGTGGCGGGCGAGGCGATCTACCGTGACAATTGTTCGGCCTGCCATGGCGGCGACGGCGCCGGGGCCGGCGCGTTGTTCCCCACCCTCGTCGGCAATTCCATCGTCGCGCAGGGCAATCCCGAGACGCTTGCGCGCGTCGTTCTTGCCGGAAGCCAGGCAGTGCACACGACTGGTGCTCCGACCACGCCTTCGATGCCCTCGCTGGCATGGCGGCTGAAGGACCAGGAAATCGCCGACGTGCTGACCTATGTGCGCGGCAGCTGGGGCAATTCCGCGCCGGCGGTCTCGTCCGACGATATCGCGGCGGTGCGCAAGGAATTGGTGCCGTAGCCTGCATTCCGGGCTGGATTTCGATATCGTTGCGGAAGCCAAACGATTGACTGACGGCGGCTCTATCGGCGGTTCAGCATCGTCTTTCGTCCGCTGTATTCGGCGAGCCAGATGCCCCCCAGAACGAGGACCAGCGCCAGCGCCTGGTAGAGCTGGAAAGTCTCGCCGACGATCAGCACCGAAAGCAGCGTGCCGAAGATCGGCACCAGATTGATGAACAGGCCGGCGCGGTTGGCGCCGATCAGCTCGTTGCCCCTGATATAGGTTATCTGCGAGATCACCGAAGCGCCGATCGCCGTATAGACGATGACCGTCCAGCCGCGCGCATCGGGCACGATCACCTTGCCGGCGGCGGCCTCCCACAGGAAAAAGGGCAACGAGGTGATGAGTGCCGCGAACGACATGGCCAGCATCAGGCTCTGCCAGCGCATCGCCGGCTTCAGCCGCAACCCGACCGAATAGCCGCTGTAGAGGACGACCGCGACCAGCATGATGGCGTCGCCGAAATTGAGTTCCAGCGTCAGCAGCCGGCGTGGATCGCCATGGCAGGCCGTCAGGATGACGCCGAAGATGGTCAGCACCACGCCGGCGATCTGCGCCCAGCTCACGCGCAGGCGGAAGAAAACGAAATTGGCTGTCATGATCAGGATCGGCATCGCCGCCTGCTCGATAGAGACATTGATTGCCGTGGTGTAATTGAGCGCGGTGTAGAAAATGGTGTTGAACAGGGTGAAGCCGCTGGCGCCCAGCGCCGCCAGCACGAACCAGTGCCTGCGCACGACAGGCCAATCCTCCTGGATCGTGCGCCAGCCGATCGGCAGCAGGATCGCCACGGCCAGCATCCAGCGAAGGAAGACCAGCGTCATCGGCGAGACGTGGTCGACCGCCAGCTTGCCGGCCACCGAATTGCCGCCCCACAGCAAGGTGGTGAGCAGCAGGAACATGTAGGCGCTTCGATGCATCGCGGGCTTCCGGCCGCGGGATGGGCCGCAGTGTTTGCCGGCCTATTGCCCCCGTCAGCCCAAGTAAATGATGTCAAAGCCGAAAATTGTTGTGCCTCAGGGCGTTTTCGGCGGCAAAGAAAGGTCGCACTCGCGAGGTCTTGACGCTATAGAGGCCTGTCGTTTCGAACCATATCCAAGCCGCGCTGCGGCGTCTCAAGGGAAAAGAAACATGGCCAATGTGGTGGTCGTCGGCTCGCAGTGGGGCGACGAAGGCAAGGGCAAGATCGTCGACTGGCTGTCGGAGCGCGCCGATGTCGTCGTGCGTTTCCAGGGCGGCCACAATGCCGGCCACACGCTGGTCGTCGACGGCAAGGTCTACAAGCTGTCGCTGCTGCCTTCCGGCGTCGTGCGGGAAGGCAAGCTGTCCATCATCGGCAATGGCGTGGTCTTCGATCCGCATGCTTTCGTCGCCGAAGTGGAGAAACTGAAGGGCCAAGGCGTGGACGTGACGCCGGATCGCCTGAAAATAGCCGAAAACACGGCGCTTATCCTGTCCGTACACCGGGAGCTGGACGGATTCCGCGAGGATGCCGCTTCGAATTCCGGAACGAAGATTGGCACGACCCGGCGCGGGATCGGCCCCGCCTACGAGGACAAGGTGGGCCGCCGCGCGGTTCGGGTGATGGATCTGGCGGATTTGGAAACTTTGCCCCTGAAGGTCGACAGGCTGCTGACGCACCACAATGCGCTGCGTCGCGGGCTCGGCCATGGCGAAGTCGCGCATGACGCGATCATGCAGGAATTGACCTCGGTCGCGAACGACATCCTCCCCTACATGGACCGCGTCTGGAAGGTGCTCGACGACAAGCGCCGCGCCGGCGAGCGCATCCTGTTCGAGGGCGCGCAAGGCACGCTGCTCGACATCGACCACGGCACCTATCCGTTCGTGACCTCGTCCAACACGGTCGCCGGACAGGCGGCCGCCGGCTCCGGCGTCGGTCCGGGCGCCATCGGCTACGTGCTCGGCATCACCAAGGCCTACACCACGCGGGTCGGCGAAGGTCCGTTCCCGACCGAGCAGAAGAACGAGATCGGCGAGTTCCTCGGCACGCGCGGCCATGAATTCGGTGTCGTCACCGGGCGCAAGCGCCGCTGCGGCTGGTTCGACGCGGTGCTGGTGCGCCAGGCGGTTGCCGTCAACGGCATCAAGGGCATCGCGCTGACCAAGCTCGACGTGCTCGACGGGCTGGACGAGATCAAGGTCTGTACCGGCTACAGGCTCGACGGCGAGACGATCGACTATCTGCCGGCAAGCCAGGGCGCGCAGGCCCGCGTGGAACCCATCTACGAAACGCTGGAAGGCTGGAAAGGCACCACCGCCGGCGCGCGCAGCTGGAACGATCTACCGGCCCAGGCGGTCAAATATGTCCGGTACATAGAGGAGTTGATCGGCGCGCCGGTCGCACTCCTCTCCACCAGCCCGGAACGGGACGACACGATACTTGTGACCGATCCGTTTCAAGACTAGTTTCTGAAGCCTTTCCGGGCATCGCGGCTGATTTGCGGGGGCCGGCGCGGAGGCAAACTACAGGTCGACTGAAGCATGGCAGATTTCGTTGCTGTTCTGAAAAACGCGTTCGAGAAGCACGGCGACGAGACGCCCGAGAAGCGTGCGCGCATCTATAACAGCGTTCGCGCCATGCTGGCGAAGAAGCTTGCGGAATATTCGCCGCCGCTGGCTCCCGAGGCCATAGACAAGCAGAAACGCTCGCTGGACGACGCCATTGCCGGCGTCGAGCGGGACTACGTCAAGAGTGTGCCGGAGACGGACCCGCTCGCGGAACTGGAGCACATCTTTTCCTCCATCGACCGCAACAAGAACCAGTCGAGCCACGTCAAGCAGCCGGCCAAGGCCGAATCGATTCCCGCTCCGTCCCCGTATCGGCAGGCGCCTGTCGCGGCCAGCCCGGAGCCGTACAAGCCGGCGCAGCCCGTGGCGAACCCCGAACCCAACCGGCCTGCTCCAGCGGTCAAGGTCGAGCCAGCCTGGCAAAGGTCGACGCCGGTCCAGCCCGCTCCGGACTTTTCGGAGAAGACCTTGCCGGGAATGGACGCGGATCGGGACGACGACCAGGACGATGTCTTTGCCAATGACGAAGCGCCGGCGGGCGCCGACACTTTCGAGCGTTTGCGCCCAGCTGAACGCAGGCGCGGCTATGGCGGACTGATCGCCGCCGTCGTCGCGTTGCTGGTCGTTGCCGGCGGCGGTTACGGCATCTGGCTGAACAAGGATGCCTTCGGCAAGATGCTGGGCCTGGGCGGCAGCAAGGTTGTTGCCAAGACCGAACCGGTGAAAACGGCGCCGGCCAAGCCGGCGACCGATGCCGCGGCCACGCCACCGGCGCCCGCGACCGGCGCCGAAGGCACGAAATTCACGCAGCGGCTGACGCCTGAAGGCGGCGAAACCGATCCCGGCCCGGGCGGTGGACAAAGCGGCATAGGCGAGGGTGAATCCGTCGCCGCGCTGACGACGCCGCCAACGGCAACGAATGCGCCGGCCACGGCCGCGCCGGCGGTTCCCGCGCCGGCTGCCAATACGCCCGCTGCCGCCACGCCCGCGGCAGGCGCGCCTGCTGCGACCACGCCTGCGGCGGGCACCCCGCCCACGACACCACCCGCCAACGGAACCGCGCCCGCGGCGCCGGCCGATGCCGCCGCCACGCCGCCGCCCGCGCCGGCGGGCGCCGCTCCGGCGGCTCCGGCTCCGGCCGCGGCTGCGGCGCAAAGCTCGGTTCCGGTCGGCCAGAAGGCGATCTTCTACGAGGAGCGCACCAGCACCGCGCAGGGTTCGGCCGAGCCCGGCAGCATCGTCTGGTCGCTGGTGCAGGAATCGCCCGGCGGCGACCTGCCGCCAGAGCCTGCGATCCGTGCCGAGGCGACCATTCCCGGCAAGGACATCCAGTTGCGCATGACCATCCGCCGCAACACCGACCAGACCCTGCCGGCGAGCCATATCATCGAGATGATCTTCCTGACGCCCGACGGCTTCGAGGGCGGCGGCGTCGACAACATACTGCGGGTCGCCATGAAGAGCTCGGAACAGGATGCCGGCAGCCCGCTGATCGGCATCCCGGCCAAGATCGCCGACGGCTTCTTCCTGGTCGCGCTCAACGACACCAAGGCCGATGAAGACGCCAACATGACCTTGCTGCGCGGCCAGGACTGGATCGACGTACCGGTCGTCTACAAGACCGGACGGCGGGCATTGCTGACCATGGAAAAGGGCATTCCCGGCGAGAAGGTGTTCGACGAGGCGATCAAGGCCTGGCAAGCGAAAACGGCGGGCTGAGCAGACGGCGTAACGGCGGCCTTCGATCAGAAACCCTGGAACAGCATGTCGAGCGCGGCGACGATCTCGTCGTGATGTTTCGTCAAGTTCAGCCGACTTTCACCCAATTCGCTTGCCGGAACGGTAGCAATCAGGTGTGTCGCCATAACCAGCTTCCGGCCGTTGATGTCGAAGATCGGATGAAGCTTTCGCATCGGCGGCGGCACCGTTGCGAACGGCAGAAGGGGGACGACTACCCGCGTCCTGAAATTGTCGAGCAGATCGGATTGAACGTCGAGCAAATAGTTGCCTTCGACGCGACCGGCGAAGACATCATAGCGGGGCATCAGAACTGCCGGTACTCTTCCAACGGGACGCCATGTTTCTCGATGTAGTCGTTCCACGACTCCATCGTGGCGCGGTTCTCTAGCTTCCATAGCCGCGTTTTTTCGGCCGCCACCGCTTCCGCGATGCCGGCCTCCGCGGCGCGCGAGACATTCACATCAAGCCCTTTGGCTTCCCGCATGAGATTTGAGTCGATCGACAGATTTGCTGGCTGACGGACCGCATTCAAGGCAATCTTACGCATGGTGGGCCTCCGCGACATGCGCATAATATATGCGCATTCCGATATGGAAGGCAATAAAATCAAGCTGCCCCGATCGCGGGCGGAACCTACCCTTCCATCTCTTCCCGCAGCATCTCCAGTTCCAGCCATTCCTCTTCCAATGCGGCCAAGGTGGCGCGCTCCTTGTCGAGGGCGGCGATGGTCTTCTGGAACGAGGCCGGGTCGCGCTCGTAATAGGCCGGGTCGGAGATGTTGTTTTCCAGCCGCGAGATCGACGCTGTCACGGCCTCGATCTTCTTGGGCAAGGAGTCCAGCGCGAACTTCTGCTTGAACGACAGTTTTTTGGCCGGCCCTTTTGCTACGGCAGGTTCTGCCTTGGTGGTCGGCGCGTCGCCGGCGTCTGCCTTGGCGCGCGCCTTGCGGTCGTCGAGCCGGGTGCCGCCGCGCTGCGCCAGCATGTCGGAATAGCCGCCGGCATATTCAATCCAGCGGCCACCACCGTCCGGCGCGATGACGCTGGTGACGGTGCGGTCGAGGAAATCGCGATCGTGGCTGACCAGGATGACGGTGCCGGCGAACCCGGCGACCAGTTCCTGCAGCAGTTCCAGCGTCTCCATGTCGAGATCGTTGGTCGGCTCATCAAGTACCAGCAGGTTCGCCGGGCGCGCCAGCACGCGCGCCAGGATCAGCCGCGCTCGCTCGCCGCCGGACAGCTCGCGCACCGGCGTGCGCGCCTGCTCCGGCTTGAACAGAAAATCCTTCATGTAGGAGACGACATGGCGCTGCTCGCCATTGATGACCAGGTTCTCGCCGCGCCCGTCGGTGAGATATTGCGCCAGCGTCTCCTGCGGGTCGACCGCCTCGCGCTTCTGGTCGAGCGTGGCGATCTCCAGATTCGTGCCGAGCCGTATCGAACCAGCGTCCGGCGCCAATTCGCCGGTCAGCATCTTCAGAAGCGTCGTCTTGCCGGCGCCGTTCGGTCCGACGAGGCCGACGCGGTCACCGCGCTGGATGCGGGTCGAGAACCCCTTGACGACGGTGAGGTCGCCAAAGCTCTTCTCTATGTTTTTCGCCTCGATCACCAGCTTGCCGGATTCGGCCGCGTCGCTGGCCACCATTGTCGCGGTGCCCTCGGCGCCGCGATGGCCGCGAAAGCGCTGGCGCATGGTCTGCAGTTCGCCGAGACGTCGCATGTTGCGCTTGCGCCGTGCCGTCACGCCGTAGCGCAGCCAGTGCTCCTCGCGCACGATCTGGCGGCCGAGCTTGTGCTGCTCGCGCTCTTCCTCCTCCAGCACGAGGTCGCGCCATTCCTCGAAATGGCCAAAGCCCTTGTCCAACCGGCGGGTCTGGCCACGGTCGAGCCAGACGGTGGCACGCGACACACGCTCGAGGAAGCGGCGGTCGTGCGAGATCACGATGAGCGCCGAGGAAGTCCGGACGAGTTCCTCTTCCAGCCATTCGATCACCGACAGATCAAGATGGTTAGTCGGCTCATCAAGAAGCAGGATGTCGGGCTCCGGCGCCATGACGCGGGCAAGGGCGGCGCGCCTGGCCTCGCCGCCGGACAGGTCTGCCGGCCGCTCCTCGCCTGACAGGCCGAGATGCTCCATCAGATAGCTGGCGCGGTAGGGATCGTCGGCCGGGCCGAGTCCGGCCTCGACATAGGCCCGCACATTGGCAAAGCCGTCCATGTCGGGCATCTGGGGCAGGTAACGCACCGTTGCCGAAGGCTGGCGGAACACCTCGCCGTCCTGCGGTTCGATCAGGCCGGCGGCGATCTTGAGCAGCGTCGACTTGCCGGACCCGTTGCGGCCGACCAGCGCGATCTTGTCGCCGGTCGACGCGGTCAGGGCGGCGCCATCGAGCAGCGGCGTGCCGCCAAAAGTCAGTCTTATCCCGTCGAGATTGAGAAGGGGCGGGGCCATGTCAGCTTTCGGGCAATGGATAGGGATGGGCGAGCAGCAGCGCGCGGCCGTGGCCGAGCGCGATGTCGAGGCGGCCCTTGACCTCGTTGGAAATGGTCAGCGACGATCCGAAAGCCACCTCGACCTTGTCGAGCGGCCATTTGGCGCCGGTGACGGTCAGGCCGGAGAGTTCGGAAAAGCCGAGAATAGAAAATAGCGTGCCGTCGGCATAATCGAAGCTGGCCCTGCCGTTGAGCAAGGGGACACCCTCCTGGGCGCCGCTGGTCAAAAGCACATCCGTTCCGGCCTCGGCCAGCCGCAGGCCAAGCGCCAGATGCAGAAAGGCGTGATCGGCGCGCTTGCCGCCGAAGGCGCCCGCCAGCGCAAGGCGGGTCGCTCCACGCTCCAGTGCGGCCGCGATTGCCAGTTCGCCGTCGGTCTTGTCCTTTTCCGTCGGGAAGGTTTGCTGGGGCACGGCGGCGAGATGGGCGGGCAGATCGGCCGGAACCGAATCGAAATCACCGACCCACAATTCCGGCACGAGGCCCAGCATCCGCGCATGACCGATGCCGGCGTCGGCGGCGATCACGCGCGAGCCTTCGACCTGGCGGTCGAGCCGGGGCGTGCGGAGGAGATCGCCGCCAAGCAGGATGGTGAATGTGCTCATATCCCGTCGCCTTACCAGCCCGGCACGGGAAACGGAAGGCGGCAAACTCCCACTTGCGTGTCCCACCCGCCGGGCCTATGTGTCGAAACGCTCTAACGGGGTGCCGGACGCGAATTTCGCGGGCCGGCTGAGAGGCAGTCTCGCCAACCCGCTGAACCTGATCCGGTTTGTACCGGCGGAGGGATTAGACGTTTCGGACAGTCCGACGCCTCAATTCCTTTCAACGCAAACGAAGGAGGCGCCGATGCGCACGTTTTTATATTCTCTCATCGCAGCCACGGCGGTGACGCTGTCCGGGCCGGCCTTGGCCAAGGACAAGCTCACGGTCTACACCTATGAGAGCTTCACTGCCGACTGGGGTCCAGGCCCCGTGGTGAAGAAGGAATTCGAGGCCGAATGCGGCTGCGATGTCGAGTTCGTCTCGGTCGCCGACGGCGTGGCGCTGCTCAACCGCGTCAAGCTGGAAGGCGCTTCGACCAAGGCCGACATCGTGCTCGGCCTCGACACCAATCTCACCGCCGATGCCAAGGCCTCCGGCCTGTTCGCGCCGCATGGCGCGGTGAGCGATGTCAACGTGCCGGGCGGCTGGAGCGACGATACTTTTGTTCCCTTCGACTACGGCTATTTCGCCGTCGTCTACGATACGCAAAAGCTGAAGTCGCCGCCGAAAAGCTTGAAGGAGCTGGTCGAGGGCAGCGCCGACGACAAGATCGTCATCCAGGACCCGCGCACCTCGACGCCCGGTCTCGGCCTGCTGCTCTGGGTGAAGTCGGTCTATGGCGATAAGGCGCCGGAGGCCTGGGCCAAGCTCAAGACCAAGGTGCTGACCGTGACGCCGGGCTGGAGCGAGGCCTATGGCCTGTTCACCAAGGGCGAGGCGCCGATGGTGCTTTCCTACACCACCTCCCCGGCCTACCATATGGTCGCCGAGAACACCGAGCGTTACCAGGCGGCGTCTTTCGAAGAGGGCGAGTATCTGCAGATCGAGGTCGCCGGCATCACCACGACCGGAGCCAAGAACCCGCTGGCGGAAAAATTCATGGCCTTCATGACCGGACCGAAATTCCAGGACGCCATCCCCGAGACCAACTGGATGTTCCCGGCCGGCAAGACCGACAAGCCGCTCAACCCAGCCTTCGACAAACTGGTCAAGCCGACCAAGACCCTGCTGTTCAGCCCGGACGAGGTCGCGGCCAACCGCAAGGCCTGGGTGGATGAATGGCTGGCGGTGATGAGCAAGTAGTTGGCTGTATGATCCGAAGATGAATGCTCTACGGCGCCCCCCTCTGTCCTGCCGGACATCTCCCCCGCTTGGGGGGAGATTGGCTGTCATCGGCGATTTCGCCAATCGCCAACATTGCAGGAATGAGCTGGGCGCCGGAGCTGCTAATCTCCCCCCTCGTGGGGGAGATGTCCGACGGGACAGAGGGGGGCGCGAAGGAACGCGACGCACGTTAAAGGCCTTTCGTGCAACCCGCGTCTGATCCCCGCATTACCGCCGGCAGCGTAGCGCTGGCGGCGATCGCGCTCTTGATCGGCGGCGCGTTTGCCGGGCTGCTTGTCGAAGGCGCACACGACCTCTCCGGCGCCTGGGCGGCCTTCGACCCTTATCTGTTGCGCGTCGTGCGCTTCACACTCTGGCAGGCGGCCCTGTCAACGCTGCTCTCCGTCGGGCCGGCCCTGTTCGTGGCGCGGGCGCTGTCGCGGCATCCACGGTTTTTCGGCCGCGCCTTCATTCTGCAGCTCTTCGCCGTGCCGTTGGCGCTGCCGGCGATCGTCGCGGCGCTCGGCATTCTGGCGCTTTATGGCCGTGCCGGCTATTTCGCCGGCCTGTTCAACTGGGTTGGCGGCCAGGGCTGGCCGGGCATCTACGGCCTCTCCGGCATTCTCGTCGCCCATGTCTTCTTCAACCTGCCGCTGGCCACCCGCCTGTTCCTCGAGGCGCTGCAGACCATCCCCTCCGACCAGTGGCGGCTGGCGAGCCAGCTCGGCATGGCGGCGCGGCCGGCGTTCCGGTTGATCGAATGGCCAACACTGCGCGCCGCCATGCCCGGCGTCGCCGGGCTCGTCTTCATGCTCTGCATCACATCCTTCACCATCGTGCTGACGCTTGGCGGCGGGCCGGCCGCGACGACGCTCGAAGTCGGCATCTATCAGGCCTTGCGCTTCGATTTCGATCCCGCGAGGGCTGTCGCGCTGACATTGCTGCAGATCGCCTTGACCTTCATCGTGGTGCTGGCGCTGACGCGGCTCGGCGCCAATGTCGTCGGCGACACCAACCTGCCGGTCGCGCCGCGCCGCTATCTCTCCGTCAACGGCACCGAAGCCACACTGAATGCCTTGCTCATCGGATTGGCGCTGCTGGTCGTCGCGGGACCGATGGCGGCGACCGTGATCGCCGGATTGAGCGCCGATCTCGACCGGCTGGCCGGCGAGACCGCTGTCCGGCAGGCGACACTCACCAGCGCCGTGCTCGGCTTCCTTTCGGCGCTGCTTTCGGTGATGCTCTCGTTGGCATTGACAATGGCGCGGCGGGCGCTGGCATCGAACCGCCGCTCCGGCCCAATGACACTGCTCGAACACGCCACCGATACCGGCGCCGGCTTTGTGCTGGTCGTGCCGCCGATCGTCGTCGGCGCCGGTTGGTTCCTTCTGTTGCGCCACGTCGGCGACGTCTTTGCCATCGCCCCGCTCATGGTCGTCACCGTCAACGCTGTCATGGCGATGCCTTTCGCGCTGCGCGCCATCCGCCCCGCCTATGATGCGGCAAGCGAGCGCCACGAACGGCTCTGCGCACAGCTCGGCATTTCCGGCTGGGCAAGGCTGAAGCTGGTCGACTGGCCGTCGCTGCGGCGGCCGCTCGCCACCGCCTTCGCGTTCGCCATGGCGCTGTCGCTTGGCGATCTCGGCGTCATCGCCCTGTTCGGCAGTGATTCCGTACAGACCTTGCCCTACCTTCTCCTGGCGCGCATGGGCAGCTACCGCACCCAGGACGCCGCCGGCCTGGCGTTGTTGCTGGGCCTTGTCTGCCTGGTACTGGTGCTGGCAGCGGACCGGCTGGGAAAGGGGATGGCCCGCGATGTCTGACGGTGCGGCTGACGCCAAAGGGGTTCCGGTGCGGCTGGACAAGGTCTCGTTCAGTTATGGCGAGGCATTGTTCGCTTTCGATGTCGAGTTCACCGCGACGCAAATCACTGCCATCATGGGGCCAAGCGGTTCGGGAAAGTCGACGCTGCTCAATCTGGTGGCCGGATTCGAGATGCCGAGATCCGGCCGCGTGCTGATCGGCGGGGGCGATGTCAGTGGTGAGCCGCCGGCCGTGCGTCCGGTGTCGATGGTGTTTCAGGAGAACAATCTTTTCGCGCATCTTTCCGTCGAGCAGAATGTCGGGCTCGGCCGTTCGCCATCGTTGCGGCTGACCGATACCGACCACGCCGATATCGCGGGCGCCCTTGCGCGCACCGGTCTTGCCGGCAAGGAGAAGCGGCTGCCGCGCGAACTTTCGGGCGGTGAGCGCCAGCGCGTCGCCCTGGCTCGCGTGCTGGTGCGTGACCGCCCGGTGCTGCTGCTCGACGAACCCTTCGCCTCGCTTGGGCCCGCCTTGCGCGACGACATGCTCGACCTGGTTGCCGGCCTTCATGCCGAGCGTGGCATGACGGTGCTGTTCGTCACGCACCAGCCGCAGGATGCCCGCCGCATCGGCCAGAAGGTGGTGTTTCTGGACAATGGCGCCGTCGCCGCCACAGGCACGGCGGACGATTTCTTTGCCGGGGCTGGTCCAGAGGCGTTCCGGCGCTATATCGGTGCGGGTGCCGGGGATGCCTTATCACGAGATATTGCCCGGAAGCGGACATAATTTACGCTCAAACCGGCCCGAGGCGATGTGGCGCTTGCTTGCCATGACTGGAGTAGTGTGGCTAGGTCCGCTCGATACCGTCCGGCACAGGCCGTGATTTGCCTACAGCATCTGCTGCCCGCCCCGAGGGGCGCGTGACGGACGCTGTAGCAGTTTGTTTTGCGCATGGCATGATCATGCGCAAGGACCTGAAAGGAAGCCATTCTGGCGATCGGCGTTGACAGGCTACGAATGAACCCGCTGGCGCGCTTCCTGGCGCTGGCTGGCTTTGCCGTGGCGCTGGCGAGCTGCCAGATGTTCACGCCTCCGGAGGTCCAGGAATCCGGCTTCCAGCCTTCCGACAAGCCGATCACGGTGGACAATGTCGCCGCCAACAACAAGCTAGCCGAACTCGCCAAGGCGCAGCATCCGCGCATCCTGGCGACCTATGGTGGCGAATATTCCGATCCCAAGCTCGAGCGCATGGTCGCCAAGGTGGTCGGCAATTTGACCGTGGTGTCGGCCAACCCGACCCAGACCTATCGCATCACCATCCTCAATTCGCCCAACGTCAACGCCTTCGCGCTGCCGGGCGGCTATCTCTACATAACGCGCGGCCTCTTGGCGCTGGCCAATGATTCGTCCGAGCTCGCCGCTGTCATCGCGCATGAAATGGGACACGTCACCGCCAATCATGGCCTGCAGCGCCAGCAGTTGGAGGCCGAGGAAGGCCTTGCGACCAAGGTCGTCTCGGATGTGCTCGGCGACAGCCCGACCGCCAAGGCAGCACTGATCCGCGGCAAGCTCAGGTTGGCGCAGTTCTCGCGCAACCAGGAACTGGAGGCGGACGCCATCGGCATCAAGTCGATCGGCGAAGCCGGCTACGATCCCTATGCCGCCGGCCGGTTCCTGCAGTCGATGTCGGCCTACACCGATTTCCGCTCGATCAGCGGCGCCACCGACGCCAGCCTCGACTTCCTTGCCACCCATCCCAACACGCCACAGCGCATCGATCTGGCACAGCGCCACGCCCGCCAGTTCGGCGCGCCCGGCTTCGGCACGCGCGACCGCGATTCCTTCCTCGCCGGCATAGACGGCCTGCTTTACGGCGACACGCCGGAAGAAGGCTATGTGCGCGGCGAGACCTTCCTGCATCCGGGCCTCGGCGTGTCGTTCACGGTGCCGGACGGTTTCATCATCGACAATTCGGCGGCAGCGGTGACGGCGACCGGTCCTGGCGACATAGCGATCCGCTTCGATGGCGTTTCGATCGACAAGAACCGCGCCTTGACCGACTATATCAGAAGCGGCTGGGTGGCTGGCCTCGACGACAGCACTGTCAAGCAGGAAACCATCAACGGCAATGAGGCGGCGACCGCGCATGCCGGCGCCGAAGGCTGGCAGTTCGATATCGCGGTGATCCGCGCCGGCGGCCAGGTTTACCGATTGCTGACCGCGGCGCCCTCGGCCAGCACCTCGCTGGAAACGGTGGCGCGCTCGGTCAGCGGCTCCTTCCGCATTCTCAGTCCCGCCGAAAAGGCGGCCCTGAAGCCACTGCATATCCGTGTGCTTACGGTACAGCCGGGACAGACCATGGGCTCGCTTGCCGCGCAGATGGTGGGCGTCGACCGCAAGCTCGACCTGTTCCGCGTGCTCAATGCGTTGTCGCCGGGGGCAGCGGTTTCGGCCGGCGACAAGGTCAAGATCGTCACCGACAAGTAGCGCCCGTTGCGCGAATCAGGCGGCGGTCGCCATGAATTCGGGATTCTGCTTCACCAGCGCGACCTTGAGCTTTTCCATCGCGCGGGCCTCGATCTGGCGGACGCGTTCCTTGGAAATGCCGAGCGTCTCGCCGAGTGCCTCGAGCGTGGCGCCCTCGTCGGTCAGCCGGCGTTCCTCGATGATGCGGAGTTCGCGGGCGTTGAGAGCTTGAAGCGCCTCCCTCAGCCAAAGCGAGCGGCGCGCGACGTCGATCTTGTCGCCGACAATCTCGTCGGGCAGGGGATCGTCGGAGACCAGGAAATCCATCCGCTCGGTCGCCCCCGCATCGTCGGCAAGCGGCACGTTGAGCGAGGAGTCCGGGGCGGAGAGGCGTGAATCCATCAGCGCCACATCAGCCTCGGAGACACCAAGCGCAACCGACACCTCGCGGTAGAGGGTTGTGTTGGAGAGCGGTTCGGCGCCGTTCGCGAGGCGCGCACGCAGGCGCCTGAGATTGAAGAACAGGGCCTTTTGCGCCGAACTGGTGCCGCCGCGCACGATCGACCAGTTGCGCAGGATGTAATCCTGCATCGAAGCGCGAATCCACCACGTCGCGTAGGTCGAAAACCGTACCTCGCGCTCAGGCTCGAAGCGGGCCGCGGCCTCGAGCAGGCCGACATGACCTTCCTGGATCAGGTCGCCAAGCGGCAGGCCGTAGTGACGGAATTTCGAGGCCATGGAAATGACCAGCCGCATATGGGCAACGGTGATGCTGTGCAATGCGTTCTGGTCGTTGTCTTCTTTCCAGAGCAATGCAAGCCGATGCTCCTCGTCGCGCTCGAGGTAGGGCGCCCTCATTGCCGCGCGGACCATGACCCGACCTGCCGTGTCTTCCATCATAAGGCGCTCCCTGGCTCAGGCGATACGGATGACAGGCACCGGCTTGAAATGACGGCGTCGTGCCCTAGAACAGCCAAAACTGCCGTGCGCGGGAAAGGTTCCGCTGGCGCGGGCAGGCGAGCGATGAGATCCGGGCAATTTCGGCACGGCTGCCCGGAACTCTGAATGCTGCAGAGAAATTCCTTTTAGAGTATTCGATTTCTGGAATTGGCCCTCTTTGAAATTTCATTCCTTATTTTTTCGACCCGCATCTGTCATTTTCCAGCCCTCACAACATGCCTGACATCAGGCCAAGGACGGATCACAGAAAAATGAAATGGCTCAAGTCACTCATCATCGCCGGAACGCTGCAGGCCCTGGCGGTCGCATCGGGCCATGCCGGCGCCAATCTCGACGAGATCAAGCAGGCCGGCGTCATCAAGGTCGGTACGGAAGGCACTTACGCGCCTTTCACCTACCATGATGCATCCGGAGCGCTGGTCGGCTTCGACGTCGAAATCGCCAAGGCGATCGCCGACAAGCTTGGCGTCAAGGCGCAGTTCCTCGAGGGCAAGTGGGACGGCCTGATCGCCGGCCTCGATGTCAAGCGCTACGACGCCGTCATCAACGAAGTCGGCATCACCGATGCCCGCAAGGCCAAGTACGATTTCTCCGATCCCTACATCGCCTCCAAGGCGGTGCTGATCGTGCGCGGCGACAACACCGACATCAAGACCTTCGCCGATCTCAAGGGCAAGAAGTCGGCGCAGTCGCTGACCTCCAATTTCGGCAAGCTGGCCGAGTCGAATGGCGCCGAACTGGTCGGCACCGACGGCTTCGACCAGTCGATCCAGCTGCTTTTGACCGGCCGCGCCGACGCCACCATCAATGACAGCCTGTCGTTCCTCGACTTCAAGAAGCACAAGCCCGACGCCAATGTGAAGATCGCCGCCCAGGAAGAGAATGCCGATTATTCCGGCGTCATCGTGCGCAAGGGCGATCCGGAGCTGGTCGCGGCCATCAACAAGGCGCTGGCCGACATCAAGGCCGACGGTACCTATCAGAAGATCGCCGACACCTATTTCGGCCAGGACGTGTCGAAGTAATTCATAAAGCGGGGCCGGTCGTCGCCCCGCGGCCCATCCAGCGGCGAGCCGTTTTTGACGGCTCGCCGCTTTTGTCGTGATATGGCTGACGCATTCGCGCTTCGATGACGCCGCTTGTTCATTCCGGAGGATTTTTCGTGCCGCACTGGCTGCAACTGATGCTGGAGTCGCTGCCCTCGCTGCTGTGGGCAGCGTTGATCTTCACCGTGCCGCTGACGCTGCTGTCTTTCGTGCTCGCCCTGACGGTGGGGTTGGGCGCGGCGCTCGGCCGGCTGTTCGGCCCGAAGCCGCTGGTGGCGCTCGTGCGCTTCTATGTCTGGATCTTCCGCGGCACGCCGCTGCTGGTGCAGCTGTTCCTGATCTTCTACGGCCTGCCTTCGGTCGGCATCCTGCTCGATGCCTTTACCGCGGCGCTGATCGGCTTCACCCTCAACATCGGCGCCTACACGTCGGAAATCATCCGCGCGGCGATAGGCTCGGTGCCGAAAGGCCAGTGGGAGGCCGGCTACTCGATCGGCATGACCTGGAGCCAGGCGATGCGGCGCACCATCCTGCCGCAAGCCGGCCGGGTGGCGGTGCCGCCGCTCTCCAACACTTTCATCTCGCTGGTCAAGGACACGTCGCTGGCCGCCGCCATCACCGTGCCGGAGATGTTCCAGGCAGCGCAGCGTATCGTTGCCACCACCTATGAGCCGCTCATCCTCTATGTCGAGGCTGCGATCCTCTATCTGGCGATGAGTTCGGTGCTGTCGGCCTTGCAGACGCGGCTGGAGGAGCGGCTCAACCGCTATGGCGGCTTCCTGGAGGCACGCTCATGATCGGCCTCACCAACATCGAAAAACGCTTCGGCGAAAATCTCGTGCTGAAAGGGGTGACGGTTGCCATCGCCGAGGGCAGCGTCACAGCCCTTGTCGGTCCTTCGGGTGGGGGAAAAAGCACGCTGCTGCGCTGCATCAACCTCCTGGAGATCCCGACCTCGGGCACGGTGCGGATCGGCGACGAGATGCTCGAGTTCCGCCCGGGCGGAAAGGTGCCGGCGGCGGACATAAGGCGTCTGCGCCTGCAGACCGGCATGGTGTTCCAAAATTTCCAGCTGTTTCCGCATCGCACCGCTATCGAAAATGTCATGGAAGGTTTGGTCACGGTGCTCAAATGGTCGCCCCAGAGGGCACATGAACGGGCGCTCGCGCTGCTGGAGAAGGTCGGCATGGCCCACAAGGCGGATGCCTGGCCGGCGACGCTGTCGGGTGGCCAGCAACAGCGCGTGGCGATCGCCCGGGCGCTGGCGCCGTCGCCCAAGGTGCTGCTGTGCGACGAACCGACTTCGGCACTCGACCCGGAATTGGCGCAGGAGGTGGTCGATGTGCTTAGCCAGCTCGCCAGCGAGGGAACGACCATGGTGATAGCGACGCATGATTTGCGCCTGGCTTCCAAGATCGCCCAGGAAGCGGTGTTCCTCGATGCCGGCGTCATTGTCGAGCAGGGGCCATCCGCCACGCTGTTCGGCAATCCGGAGCGCGAAAGGACAAAGCGGTTCATCGCCACGCTGAAGCAGGAGGCGGCGGAGAAGGAGGCCGGCGCATAGACGCGGCAATCTCCGGCAATCTTAAAGACAAAAAACCCGGCACGAGGCCGGGTTTTTCGTTAACTCGAAAGCGAAAAGCTCAGGCAGCCTCTTCCTGCTCGGCTTCCTCATTGTCGGCCTTGGCGCCACGCTTGGGGCCCTTGTTGAGATTGACCTCGATCAGGCGCACGGCTTCGGTTTCCGACATGCGGTTGACAGCCGCGATCTCGCGGGCCATGCGGTCGAGCGCCGCTTCATAGAGCTGGCGTTCGGAATAGGACTGCTCCGGCTGGTTGTCGGCGCGGTAGAGGTCGCGCACGACTTCCGAGATCGAGATCAAGTCGCCCGAATTGATCTTGGCATCATATTCCTGGGCACGGCGCGACCACATGGTGCGCTTGACGCGGGCGCGACCCTGCACGACCTTCAGCGCGCGCTCGACATAATCCTCTTCCGACAGCTTGCGCATGCCGATGGAGGTCGCCTTGGCGACCGGCACCTTGAGCCGCATCTTGTCCTTCTGGAAGTCGATGACGAACAGTTCCAGCTTGTGGCCAGCCACTTCCTGCTCGTCGATCGAGACGATCTGGCCGACGCCATGCGCCGGATAGACGATGTACTCGCCGGTCTTGAAACCGTGACGCGCGGCCGTGGACTTCTTCTGCGGGGTGATCGTTGCCATTACGCCCTGAACTCCTTGTTGTGGGCCGGCGGCGGTGCCGGCTGAACTCACGTGATCGGGGTCACCGATCATTAGCCGCACAACAGATGAACCCACCGGAAAAGCCGGGACCGGCAAACCGCACGAATTGCGACCGCCTGGCCCAGATCGCTCTGGTCCGGAATGGGATTTTCACCTTTCAGTGATTTGGGGCGTCTGCGCCATAAATCGACGTTGTGTCACCGGCATGTTTCGCTGATGTAACACAAAAAGTCGGAAGAATCAAGGTTTTGCTGCGTAAGCGAAGGCCACAACCAATCGCCGCCTGTCAAGGCGGTTAATCCGACGTGCTTGTTACGCTACGTCATACAAGCCTTTACGGCGGTGTTGTCAATCGCCTTCGCCGGGCTCGGCGGAGAAGTATTTCTCGAACTTGCCGGCCTCACCGTCGAAGCTCTTGGCGTCGGCCGGCGGCTCCTTCTTGGCGGTGATGTTCGGCCATTTCTCGGCATATTCGGTGTTGATCTGCAGCCATTTGTCAAGGCCGGACTCGGTGTCGGGCTTGATCGCGTCGGCCGGGCATTCCGGTTCGCAGACGCCGCAGTCGATGCACTCGTCGGGATGGATGACGAGCATGTTCTCGCCTTCGTAGAAACAGTCGACCGGACAGACCTCGATGCAGTCCATATATTTGCATTTGATGCAGTTGTCGGTCACGACATAGGTCATCGGTCGGCTCCGGGATGTCCCGTTTTTGTTGGCTTTTTTTGTGAGGTAACGCCTTTATCGGCTGCTTGCAAGGGTGGCCGTTCCCAGGGGCATCAGGGTTTGGGAATGGAATTCCAGGTGGGCGGCGCCGCGAAGCCCCGGCATGCCCCACCGGCCGTCCTGTTTGCCGCTCCCGGTTCTGCTTTTTGTTTGCCGCTGCCCTCGGGCAACGCCCCTCCGCGGTCGGTCGAACGGCTCAATCTTCGTCGAGCAATCGGTCGGTCTGGCGGCGCTCTTTTTTGGTCGGGCGGCCGCTGCCTGCCTCCCGCAACGCCGGGATGGCATCGGGAAGGGCGTCAGCCTTGGGTGCGGGCGGCGGCGACATGTCTTCATAAAGAGTGCGGGCTTCCTCGGCCGGGCCGCGCCGCACTCCGGCGCCGAGCACCTTCCAGACGAAGATATGCCGGTCGAGCGTGATGGTCAGCACGTCGCCCGGCTTGACCAGATCGGATGCCTGCGCTGCTTTGTCGCGATTGATGCGCACGCGGCCGGCGACCACCAATTTAGCCGCCAGCGAGCGCGATTTCACCGCACGCGAAAAGAACAGCCATTTGTCGATGCGCTGGCGGCCTTCAGCAACCATCGAAGCGCCGAGCCTACTTCTTTAGTTGGTCGCGCAAGGCGGCGAGCTTGGCGAAGGGGGAATCCGGATCGAAGCGCACCGGGCGCTCCTCGCGCGGCTTGGGTTGGAAGGCGGGCTTTCCGCCCCCCTTGCCTTCCGGCCTGCCGCCCTTCCAGTCCGGGCGGCCTTCACGGCGCTCGGGACGATCGCCTTGCGGGCGGCCATCGCGGCGCTGCTCGCCGTCACCTTGCGGCTTGGGCTTGAACTTCGAGCGGTCGAAGCGCGGCTTGCCGGCGCCGTCGCGGCGTCCTTCATGGGCGGGACGGTCCGTGGGCGTGCCTGTTGCCGGTGCGCCGCCGGCATCGGCCGACGCGTTGCCTCGGCCACGCGCTTGTCCGTTTTGCGGGCGGTTGTTGCGGCCGTCGCGATGACGCGGACGCTGGTCAAAGCGGCCTTGGCGCCACAACAGGATCGGCTTTGGCGCTTCGGCTTCCGGCACCGTTTCGCCGACGGCTTGCGCCACCGCAACGGATTCGGCTGCTTCCGTCGGCGCGGGGGCCCCGACGGCCGGCTCCGCCGCCGCGGGGGCCCCGACGGCCGGCTCCGCCGCCGCGGCGTCCTCTTCTGGGGGCGCGGCGTCAATCTCGGCAGTCTCAGCTTCGGCCCGCGACTCAACCGGCGCCGGCTCGACGGGTTCAACGGCGGCTTCGGCTACAGGCGCCTCTTCGCCCCCTGCAACGTCAGCCGTGGCTTCCGCCTGCTCTTGCACGGCAGCTTCCGTCGGCGCGTCTGCCGCGATTTCGGCCGCAACCTCCATCGCCGCGGCGGCTGCCGCATCCGGCACCGGTTCCGATCCTTCGGCGGCTGGCGCTGCCGCCTCTTCCGCCGCCTCGGCCTGTTCCGCGCGGGCTGCCTCCGCGGCTGCCTGCTTGGCCGCGGCGGCTTCCCGCGCGGCAGTATCCTGCGCTTCCAGCCGCGCCTTGACGTCCGCCGCCGGCTTCGGCTCGGCGCGATAGCCGAGACCCTTGAGAATCTCTTCCATGTCGTCGGCGGTGGCGCCGAGGATCGACATCATCGGCGGCGTCACCATGAAGGACTGGCCGTCATAGGCGCCGTCCGGTCGCTGGCCGAGGCCGGGCTTCCAGTTGGTCGCCGGGCGGATCAGGTCAGCCAGCCGCTCGAGAATGTCGATGCGAACGGCGCGGCGGCCGAGATTGCGGTAGCCGGCAAGCTTGTAGAACGCCTTGTCGAAGGCCGGATCGATCACCACCGAGGTGCGGCCCGATGCCAGCGCATGGACGACGTCGCCGAAGCCGGGCTTGTCCTTGCCGTCGTTCTTCAGCGCCCACAGCAAGGTCACCAGTCCGGCGGGCGCCGGTTTGATCAGCGCCGGCACGAAGACGTGGTAGGCACCGAAGCGCACGCCGAGCCGGCGAAGCGCCGCGCGGCCTTCCTGGTCGAGCGACTTCATCTCCTCGGCGATGTCGCGGCGATTGATGAGGCCGAAATTCTCGACCAGCTGGAAGGCGATGCCGCGGCCGATACCGGAAATCTGATCGGCATTTTTCAAGTCGACCAGCGGCTTCAGCAGGGATTCGATCTGGAAATTGACGAAGCGCTCGGCGCGCGCGGCGACCTTGTCGCGCGCCGGTCCGGTGAGCTGTTCGTCGGCCAGCAGCACCAGGCGCGGCTTCAGCGCGTCCTCGCCCGAAACCAGCGTGCCGATCGGCGCGCCGATCCAGCGCAGCGTGCCGTCCGAACCGAGCGCGAGATCGCCATTGGCGCAGGCGCCGAAGCGCTCCGCGCGTGCATCGAATTCGGCGGCCAGCGCCTTTTGCGCGGCCGTGCGCACGGCCTTGGCGTCTTCGCCGCCGGCGGTCTGGTCGGCGGTGAAGCGGAACCCTTGCAACTCGCCGACGTGATGGCCTTCGACAAGGACGGTTCCGGTAGGACTGATTTCGGCTTCAGGCATGGTATTTTCTCTAAGGCGCCGCATGAGGACGGAAGTCCTGCGGTCTACGAAGCGTTTCGTCAACCGCTCATGCAGCGCATCCGACAATCTGTCTTCGATTTCGCGCGTCTTTTCCTGCCAGTGTGCCTGATCGGCCAGCCAGCCGGGCCGGTTCGACACGAATGTCCAGGTGCGGATCTGGGCGATGCGGTGCGACAGCGTGTCGATATCGCCCTCGGTGGTGTCGGCGCGGCGCACCTGCTCGGCCATATAGTTCTCGTCGACATGACCATGCCGGGCGAGGTCCATGTAGATCGAGGCGATGAGGTCGGCATGCTGGGCGGGCGCGATCTTGCGATAATCCGGCAGCGCGCAGGCTTCCCACAGCAACGCCACGCGCTTGGCATTGGTTGCGAGCGCGCGGATGCCTTCGTCGCGGGAGAGATGTTCGAGCGCCTGGGCATCGACGGCCGGAAGGGCGCGCGTCAGGCCCTCGACCGGGGCGTTGGTTTCGATCGAGCGCTTCAGCGTATCGAGGCTGGCGAAATCGAATTGGGCGGTGCGCCACTGCAGCACCTTCACCGGGTCGAAGTCATGGCTCTCGATCTTCTGGACCAGATCCTCGTCCAGCGGGTCAACCTGCCCGGTGACTCCGAACGTGCCGTCGCGCAGATGCCGGCCGGCGCGGCCGGCGATCTGGCCGAGTTCGGCCGCCGTCAAATTGCGGTACTGGTAGCCGTCGAACTTGCGGTTCTGGGCAAAGGCGACATGGTCGAGGTCGAGGTTGAGACCCATGCCGATCGCGTCGGTGGCAATGAGATAGTCGACATCGCCCGACTGGAACAGCGCCACCTGGGCATTGCGGGTGCGAGGCGACAGCGCGCCCAGAACCACCGCCGCACCGCCCTGCTGGCGCCGGATCAGCTCGGCGATGGCGTAGACCTCGTCGGCGGAGAAGGCGACGATCGCGGTGCGCCGTGGCAGGCGCGTCAGTTTCTTGGAACCGGCATAAGCCAGATGCGACAGGCGCGGCCGCGTCACCACCGAGACGCCTTTCAGCAGCCGCTGGAGGATGCCGTGCATGGTGGCCGCGCCGAGCAGCAGCGTTTCCTGGCGGCCGCGCAGGTGCAGGATACGGTCGGTGAAGATATGGCCACGCTCGAGGTCGCCGGCCAGTTGCACCTCGTCGATGGCGACGAACGCGGCGTCGGTCTCGCGCGGCATGGCTTCGACGGTGCAGACCGAATATTTGGCGCCCGGCGGCTGGATCTTCTCCTCGCCGGTGATGAGCGCCACCTTGTGGGCGCCCACCTTTTCGCAGACGCGTGTGTAGACCTCCCGGGCCAGCAGCCTCAGCGGCAGGCCGATGACGCCGGTTTCGTGCGCCACCATGCGCTCGATGGCGAGATGGGTCTTGCCCGTGTTGGTCGGCCCAAGCACGGCGGTCACGTCGCGGCCCGACAGGATCAGCGGCTCGGTATGTTTCTGCTGGATGTTCATCGGCTCGGAAATAAGGCTTTCTCGCCTCTCGTTGTCGGGAGCGTGCCTGGACGGCGCGTATGACAGCCGACACATAGGGATTTCGGGCGCGAAGCGAAAGCGGAATGTTCCGCCCGGGTTCCGAAGACGCCCGTGTCAGCCCGCAAATCAGTTCCTGCTTAACAGTTGGAACGAGTCTGGAACGAATCAGCGACGAATCGGTGACTCCGTCAGATTCAGCTTTTGTTCACGGCTAGATATGGATTTTGCGACCATGAGTCTCACCACATGCTGAATCAGAAAACTGGCCCGTTTTATGCTAGGCGAACCTCTCTGTTAACTTTCGCCTGTGAACGAGGTCGGGGGCTCGATGCGCACTGCTCAAGATTATGAAATTGTTAATCTTTCTGAATTGTGGGTTAAGAAACTATGGGTGATCTCGGCCTATTAATGTTAACTTCCGCTCAAAGCCGGAACGAATCGGCGACAAAACAGCGTCAGCGCTATTTTCCCTTTTTGTTCCCCCAATATCTTGTGTTGTGAACAGCTTATCCACCGAGAATCCACAGGCTTGCCCACAGGTTTCGCGCAGGCGCGCTGCCGCCATTAACCTTTGCGTGCCGGATTGGGGCAGCCGCTCGTAGCGGGCGCTTTAGGCCCAGAGCATCACTTGAAAACGGACCGGTTTCCCGGTCCGTTTTCGCCCGTCAAGGCCGCTGGTTGGTGGGCAGGCGAAAATCAATGCCTAGACGAAGTACTGGCCGCCATTGGCGGTCAGGGTCGAGCCGGTGATGAAGCCGGCATCCTCGGAAGCGAGGAAGACGACGCAGCGCGCGATCTCTTCCGGTTCGCCGAGGCGGCCGACCGGGATTTGCGGGATGATGCGCTCGTTGAGCACTTTCTCGTCGATCGCCTTGACCATCTCGGTGGCGATGTAGCCCGGGCAGATGACGTTGACGGTGATGCCGGCGCGGGCGCCTTCCTGGGCGAGCGCTTTCGAGAAGCCGATGTCGCCGGCCTTGGCGGCGGAGTAGTTGACCTGTCCGGCCTGGCCCTTCTGGCCGTTGATCGAGGAGATGGTGATGACGCGGCCGAACTTGCGGTCGCGCATGCCGCTCCACAGCGGATGGGTCATGTTGAAGACACCGGACAGATTGGTGTCGATAACCTCTTTCCACTGCTCGCGCGTTATCTTGTGGAACATGGCGTCGCGGGTGATGCCGGCATTGTTGACCAGTACCGAGACAGGGCCGAGGTCGGCCTCGATCTGCTTGATGCCGGCGGCGCAAGCGTCATAATCGGCGACGGACCATTTGTAGACCGGAATGCCGGTCTCGGCCTTGAATTTGGCCGCCGCATCGTCATTGCCGGCATAGTTCGCGGCAACTGAATAGCCGGCAGTCTTCAAAGCGATCGAGATGGCAGCGCCGATACCGCGCGATCCACCCGTGACGATTGCAACCTTGGTCATGTGTTCTCCTCCCGTTGGTCGGAGGAGCAAATAGGGAGTAGCCAATAGCGAATAGGGGTTTGATGTCCCGCCGCGCTGAGGCCGTTCTTCCCTATTGGCTACTCCTATTCGCTATTGGCTTGTTCAGATTGCTTCCACGCACATGGCGACGCCCATGCCGCCGCCGATGCAAAGGGTGGCCAACCCCTTCCTGGCGCCGCGGCGACGCATCTCGAAGACCAGCGTGTTGAAGACGCGGGCGCCCGAGGCGCCGATCGGATGGCCGATGGCGATGGCGCCGCCATTGACGTTGACGATCGAGGGGTCCCAGCCCATGCCCTTGTTGACGGCGCAGGCCTGCGCGGCGAAAGCCTCGTTGGCCTCGACCAGGTCCAGATCGCCGACCGACCAACCTGCCTTTTCCAGAGCGCGCTTCGAAGCGGGAATAGGTCCGGTGCCCATGATCGCCGGATCGACGCCGGCGGTTGCCCAGGACGCGATGCGCGCGAGCGGGGTGACGCCGCGCCGGGCGGCTTCCGCTTCGCTCATCAGCAGCGCGCCGGCGGCACCATCATTGATGCCGGAAGCGTTGGCGGCGGTCACCGTACCGTCCTTGTCGAAGGCCGGCCTCAGCTTGGTCATGGCATCGATCGTGGCGCCGCGGCGGATGTACTCGTCCTGATCGACAACCGTGTCGCCCTTCTTGCCCTTGATGGTGAAGGCGACGATCTCGTCCTTGAACTTGCCGGCTTTCTGCGCGGCCTCGGCCTTGTTCTGCGAGCCCAGCGCGAACTGGTCCTGGTCGTCGCGGGTGATCTGGAACTGGCGGGCGACGTTCTCGGCGGTGTTGCCCATGTGGTAGCCGTTGAAGGCGTCCCACAGCCCGTCCTTGATCATGGTGTCGATCATCTTGTAGTCGCCCATCTTGACGCCGGCGCGCAGATGCTCGGCGTGCGGCGACAGCGACATCGATTCCTGGCCGCCGGCGATGATCACCTTGGCGTCGCCGGTGGCGATCTGCTGCATGCCGAGCGCGATGGCGCGCAGACCCGAGCCGCAAACCTGGTTGAGGCCCCAGGCGGTGGTTTCCTTGGGCAGGCCGGCAAGGATCGAGGCCTGGCGGGCCGGGTTTTGGCCTTGCGCCGCGGTCAGCACCTGGCCGAGGATGACCTCGTCCACCTCGGCCGCCTCGACGCCCGTACGTGACAAAAGCTCCTTGATGACGACAGCACCGAGTTCATGCGCCGGCGTGGCCGCGAAAGCACCGTTGAAGGAGCCGACGGCCGTGCGTGCGGCACTGGCGACAACGATGGAATTGGCAGAGGACATATTCTTCTCCAGACTTCGAGCTGTCATGTTTTCAGGCATTGTTGGCAACTTTTCTTGCCCTTTCCATGACCCAAGTCAAACCGGAAATCGGCATGGCGCCCATGCGCCGCAAGCAGGTCGCGCATCGCCGTGCCGGCGGACCGGGCGCTGCTGCGCAGCATATTTTGCCCGCTATGCAGCATAATATGATCCCGCAGTGCACAAACTGCTTGGAATTGTGGGGCTTTTGCGCATATCCTCAAAAAGGGCGCAATCGTTACCGGCTGCTTACTCAGGCGTGCCGGTGTCCGGGGAGGATGCAGATGGCCGCAAAAGACGACCCGATCATTATCAAGAAATACGCCAACCGCCGCCTCTATAATACGGGGACGAGCACCTATGTGACGCTCGAGGATCTGGCCGAGATGGTCAAGAAGGGCGAGGAATTCACCGTCCAGGACGCCAAGACCGGGGACGACATCACCCATCCGGTGCTGACGCAGATCATCTTCGAGCTGGAGAACAAGGACGGGCAGAACATGCTGCCGATCCCGTTCCTGCGCCAGCTGATCGCGTTCTATGGCGACCAGATGCAGATGATCGTGCCGAGTTTCCTCGAACAATCGATGATCGCCTTCTCCAAGGAACAGGAGCGGTTCCGCGAGCAGATGAAGGGCGCCATCGGCAAGTCGCCGCTGGACGTGATGAAGATGGCGACGCCGATGAAGGCGCTGGAAGAACAGACACGGCGCAACATGGAAATGTTCCAGAATGCGATGCGGCTGTTCACGCCATTTCCGCCGGCGGGTTCCGCACCCGCCGCTGCCCCTGCCGAACCGGCCAGGAAGGAAGCGCCGGAGAAACCCGACGATCTGCAGCAGCTGAAGGACCAGATCGCTGCCATGCAGCGCAAGCTCGACACGATGTCGTAAGGGGCGGGGTCCAGGCCAAAATCCGCCCGTGCCTTATCGGTCGATGGTCGACTGCCACAGGTCGCGGAATTCGTCGTGTCGCCGTCCAGTGGCCATCACGGGCGCAGAACACCAGGCTCCTTGCCCGAAGCGAAGGGCAGGTCCTCATCCTGCCAGCCTGAAATGCCACCGATCATGATCTTGACCGGAAGACCGAGGCTGGCCAGTTTGAAGGCTGCCCGATCCGCGCCATTGCAGTGTGGGCCGGCGCAATAGACCACGAACAGCGTGCCTGACGGCCATTCTCCCATCCGCCCGGCCGATATCTCGCGGTGCGGCAGATGCAGCGCGCCCGGCACGTGGCGGCGTTCATAGGCTTGCGGCGATCCGACGACGTGCAGAAGCGCAAAGTCCGGCTTTCCGCCACGCAGCGTCGCGGCGACATCGGAACAATCGGTTTCCACGGAAAGCCGGCGCAGGAAATGGTCCCGGGCAATCTCCGGCGATGCCGCCGGTATGTCTGTCACATAGCTCATCAAATTTCTCCATCTCTGATGGAGCTGTTCTCCATCGCTGATAGGTCTGAGGTAGCGCAGCGAGCCGGGCGATTGCAGCTGGCAGCTTTGCCATATATCGTCAAGATCATGCCAAACATGTCGCTTGCCAGTCCGTCCCCTGCCAACCCGCTTGTCGTCGCAATTGCCTATGACGGGCTGTGCACGTTCGAATTTGGCGTGGCGGCCGAGGTGTTCGCCTTGCCCAGGCCTGAGATGGGCCCGGATTGGTACCGTTTTGCCGTTGCCGGCATAGACGCCGGTGAAATGCGTGCGATGGGCGGCGTGCGCATCCTCGCCGATGGCGGACCTGACTTGATCAGCGAGGCCGGCACGGTCATCGTGCCGGGATGGCGCGGTGTGGATTGTCCTGTGCCGCCTTTGCTGATCGACGCACTTCGCAAGGCGAGCGAGCGGGGTGCGCGGGTTCTTTCCATCTGCTCGGGCGTCTTCGTGCTTGCCGCGGCCGGCCTGCTCAAGGGCAAGAAGGCAACCACGCATTGGCGCTACGGCGAAAGGCTGAAGGAGCGGTACCCCGACATCACGGTGGTACCCGATGTCTTGTACATCGACGAGGGAAATGTGCTGACATCGGCCGGCAGCGCGGCCGGGATTGACCTCTGCCTGCATCTGGTCCGGCGCGATTTCGGCACCAAGGCGGCCAACATGGTGGCGCGCCGCCTGGTCGTGCCGCCGCACCGCGACGGCGGCCAGGCGCAATATGTCGAGAGCTCGGTGCCCGAACCTCACGAGCGCAGTCGGCTTGGACCGTTGATAGACAGGATGCGCGCCGACATTTCCGCCGACTATCCGGTCGCCACCCTGGCCGACCTGGCCGGGATGAGCGAGCGGACATTTCTACGCCGGTTCGCTGCCGCAACCGGCGTCACGCCGGCAAGCTGGCTCCTGTCCGAACGGCTTTCTCGGGCGCGTACGCTGCTCGAAGATACAAGCTTGCCGATCGACCGCGTTGCCGAGACGGCCGGATTTGGCGCGGCGGCGACGTTGCGGCATCATTTCCGCCGGCGGTTCGCCACGACCCCCGCCGCATACCGGGCGCGGTTCGGGGCCAACGCCAACTCCGGCTGACAACGTCTCAGGCCGTCACGTCAACAATCCCTCATAGCGGCCGCGCGGCCTGATGATGCTGCCGCTCACGATCTGTTCGACCATGTGCGCGGCCCAGCCCACGCTGCGTCCAAGCGCGAAGAGCTGGAACGGCGCATCGCGCGGCAGGCCGAGGCCGCGCGTCAGCACGGCAAGGGCAAAGTCGATATTCGCTGGAGCGCCGGTCGCGGCGATGGCGGCGGTTTCCAACGACCGCAATGTCTCGTCATTGTTGTCGATGGCCGCCAGAAGCGCCGTGGCGCGGGGATCGCCCTCGGGATAGAGTTGGTGGCCGAAACCCGGCAGCGGCCGGTCGTGGCCGAGCCAGCGCCGGATCGCGGCATCGGATCCATGACTTGCGGCGTCCTCCGCCAGTTGCATAACCGCCTCGCCGGCGCCGCCGTGGCGCGGGCCGGACAGCGTCGCCAGGCCCGCGAGCAGGCCCGCGGCGGGCGAGGCGCCGGTCGAGGCCGCGACGCGGGCCGCGAAGGTCGATGCGTTGAGTTCGTGATCGGCGAGCAGGACAAGGGCACGGCGGATTGCTTCCGCGCCATCATCGTCCACCGACCAGCCCCGTGCCAATCGCCGATGCACTGGTTCCGGTCCCGCCACGGCACCGAGGGCGCCGGCCAGCACGCCGATCGCGTGCGCCGCGTCGGCGCATAGCGAGGCGGCACTTCGTCCCAGCGAAGGCCGCGCCTGGCCGGCAAGCAAGGCGAGTTGCGCAAAGGCCGGGGCGCGGCCGATCTGGCGCGCCGCATCCGGCGACGGCGTTTCGAAACGGACGGGGCGAGGCAGAGCCCAGAGCAGCCCAGCGGTTTCTTCCAGCGTGGCATGGTCGGACAGCGCTGCGGCGTCCCGGCCTCGATAGATGAGGTGGCCGTGCCAGACGGTCGAAACCGAAGTGACAATCGACGGCTCGCCCCAGGCGATCGCGCTCTCGGCGATGGCCGAGGGGCTGCGCCCGCGCGCCCTTCGCGTTGCCAGCGCCGCGATGTCGTCGGCGCGGTACTGGCTGCGGCGCGGATCGTCCCGATCCGGGCGCATGCCGATGCGTCCGCGACTGACATAGGCATAGAGCGTCTGCGGCCTCACGCGCAGCCGTTCCAGCGCCTCTTCCCGCGACAACCATTCGGACATTTGGGTCTCTGATATTGATTCTATTGATCAAGATTGATGTAGATGGTGCCCACCCTTATCTCCCATCGGGAAAAGCTTCAAGGAGACAAGGCTATGGCGAATGGGCTCGATGATGTGGTGGCGGCCGAAACCGTGCTGTCCGATGTGGATGGTCTAGGCGGTCGCCTGACGATCCGGGGCCATTCGCTTGGGGAATTGGCAGGGCGATGGAGCTACGCCCAGGTCGTCCACCTGCTGCTGGACGGGTTCTTTGACGATCTGCCTGGCGATGCCGAACTGGCGGCAAAACTGGGTGAGGCTCGCGTCGAGGTGTTTGACCGGCTGGCGCCCGCGCTGCCCTTGCTGGCACCGCTCGACATCTACAGCGCCATGCGTGCGGGCATGGCACTGCTGCCGGATGGCGAGACGCTGACGGACGCCTTGCGGCTGATCGCGGCGCCGGCGGTGCTGGCGCCGGCCCTGCTGCGCCTGCAGCGCGGCGAGCAGCCGATCGCACCCGACGGCAAGGCAGATCATGCCGCCGACATGTTGAGGATGCTCAGGGGATCGGTTCCGTCGCCGGCCTTGGCCAAGGCGCTCGACACCTATCTGGTGACCGTGTGTGATCACGGGCTCAATGCGTCGACCTTCGCCACCCGCGTCGTCGCCTCGACCTTGGCCGGCCTGACATCGTCGGTGCTGGCGGGCCTCGGCGCGCTCAAGGGACCGCTGCATGGCGGCGCGCCCGGCCCGGTCATCGATATGCTCGACGCGATCGCCGCGCATGGCGATGCGGCCGGCTGGCTGCGCAATGAGATCGCGCAGGGCAGGCGCATCATGGGCTTCGGCCATCGCATCTACCGTGTGCGCGATCCGCGCGCTGATGTGCTGAAAGCGGTGGTGCGCAAGCTGGGCGGCGAGGGCGACACCGGCCGCCGGCTGGCCTTCGCCGAGACGGTCGAGCAGGCGGCGCTCGAGGTGCTTCGGATCGCCAAGCCACAGCGCTCGCTGCAGACCAACGTCGAATTCTACACAGCGCTTGTCCTGGAAGCGGCGGGCTTTCCGCCGCAAGCTTTCAGCAATGTCTTCGCCGCCGGGCGCGTTTCCGGTTGGGTCGCGCATGCGCGTGAGCAGCAGACGACCGGACGGCTGATCCGTCCGCAGTCACGCTATGTCGGGCCGGTGCCGGATCTCGTCGCCTAGCTCCAGTCTGCCAGGGTTCATGCCTGTTTCGAAAGCTACGGCCTCTCCGCTTTGCAGCGGAGGGGCTTTTTCGACATGACCGAAATTTCATGTGATCACGCGACCGTGTTCGTGTTCTTGCCTTGGTCCGTCCTTATATGCTGCACTGCAACATAAGCCGGCGACAGCTGCTTCCTTCCAATGACGTAGGGGCAGGCCGGCGCATCAGGATGACAGGAACGCCATGACGAAGAACGGCAAGGCGGAGGAAAAGAAGAAGATCAACATCGCGCTTCAGGGCGGCGGCTCGCACGGCGCCTTCTCCTGGGGCGTGCTCGACCGGCTGCTGGAGGACGGCAGGCTGGAGATATCGGCCGTTTCCGGCACCAGCGCCGGCGCCATGAACGCGGTGGCGCTGGCTGACGGCTTTGTCCGCGGCGGAGTCGAGGGCGCGCGCAAGAAGCTGGACGATTTCTGGCATGCGGTGGCGGCGAAGGGCCGGTTCAGCCCGGTGCAGCGCATGCCGTGGGATGTTGCCTGGGGCAACTGGTCGATCGAGAACACGCCGGGCTATGTCTTCTTCGACACCATGTCGCGGGTGTTCTCGCCCTATGTCGCCAATCCGCTCGGCCTCAATCCGCTGCGCGACGTCGTCGCGCGGGAGATCGACTTCAAGAATGTCCGCGCCTGCAAGTCGATGGAACTGTTCATCTCCGCCACCAATGTCGAGACAGGGCAATTGCGGGTGTTTTCCGATGGCGAGATCGACCTCGATACGGTGATGGCCTCGGCCTGCCTGCCGCAATTGTTCCGTGCCGTCGAGATCAAGGGCGTGCCCTACTGGGATGGCGGTTATGGCGGCAACCCGGCGCTCTACCCGTTCTTCAAGACGGCGGCGACCGAGGACGTGCTTCTGGTGCAGATCAATCCGGTGGTGCGCGAGGGGACACCTAGAAGCGCCAACGAGATCCAGAACCGCATCGACGAGATCACCTTCAATGCCGGGCTGCTGCGCGAATTCCGCTCGATCGCCTTCGTCAAGGAACTGATCGCCGCCGGGCGTCTGCCGCATGGCGAATACCGCGACATCCGCATGCATCGCATCGATGCCGACGAGGCGTTCAAGGATCTGTCGGCATCCTCGAAGGTCAATGCCGAGTGGGCCTTCCTGACCTATCTGCGCGACCTCGGCCGCACCGCCGCCAGCGATTGGCTGGAGGAGAATTACGATGCGGTCGGCAAGCATGCAACGCTCGATCTTTCGGGCGAACTCGATGACGGGTTCAAGCCGATGCGCGGTCCCGCACCGGGCCGTCGGGTGAAGGAATTTCTCGCCGTTCGCAAGAACCCGGAGGCGGAGCGCCGTCGGGCCTGAACCTGACGGAACTGGCTTCAAGAGGGGGCAGCGTTTGCCGGCACTCGTGGCGAAGCTTCCGGAGCAGCGCCTGGTTCAGCGTTGGTGTGACAGCAACCTTGGCGTGCGGGAGAGCCGTCATCATGCTGACGTCTGTTGCCACTGACGATCGGATGGCGCCGGCCCCGGGGGCGTTCTGAGGCATCGGGCGCAACGCTCGATCCAGAATTGCGAATGGGACGAAACACACCCGGCGTTCTCGCGCCAGTCTCGCGCCGACCCCGTCGTCGCGCGTATCAGGACACGATGAGCGGGACGTAATACTGTCAGCGCATTGGTGTTTTCAGCATCTGGTTCGACCTCGGCGCATCGGGATCGGCACGCCTGATCCGAAGCAGCTGCCGCGCCTTTTCCCGAGCGATTCCAGGATCTTGGCCCGGCGTTGTGGCGCCGCAGCCCCTAGTCCCTCGCCGATAGCGGCGACGCGGATTGTCGGTTCGTGCCTGCACTTCAATCAGCGAAGCGAAGCGGATCGCGGCTCTATGCTGGAGACGGCCATGGCGATCAGGGCTGGTCGCCCGTGGCCTCCGTTTCAGGCCGGATCGTGAGCCGGCGGGCCGCTTCGTCAAGTAGACTGGCAAGTCACGAAGAACCGTTTCATGGCGGCCACAGCTTGTGCGGCTACGCAATGCTGCTGCAACTTTCGGACTATATTGCGGTGCAACTTTGATGTAGAAGCGCGCTCGCCGATCACGGCAATTTGAACCCGGTCAGGCGCGCACCCATATCGGCGACGCGCCCGCATCATAAGACGCGGTGCTGGCCGAACCCGCAGTGGAAAAATGACGATGCCTAAAATCAGGTTTCACAAGCTTGCAGCCATTGTTGTGCTCATCGGTTTCGCGGCGTGGATGGCGACAGGCGAGTTCTCATCGGTTGGCAGCGTAGCGGCCAACAAGGCCAAGGCAGCCGAGGTCGAGGGCAAGGCGCCGGACGCGAGCAAGCCGAAGACGGCGGAAGCCGAACCCAAGGCCACGCTGCGCACCGTCGCGGTGGTGACACCGCCGCGCAAGACCTATGCGCGCGCCATCCGCATTTCCGGGCTGACCGAGGCCGACAAGCGCGCGGTACTGGCAACCCGCGTTGCCGGCGTCATCGACAAGCTGCCTGTCAAGCAAGGCGATCACGTCAAGACCGGCGACCTTGTGCTGATGCTCGCCGCCGAGGAAAAGATCTCGATGGTCGACAATGCCAAGCAGCTCGTGGCGCAGCGCAGGGCCGAGCTCGATGCGGCCGAGCGGCTGGCCAAGACAGGTAATTTGCCGAAGCTGCAGCTCGACACCGCCCGCTCCAATCTAACCCAGGCGCAATCCCAGCTGGACACCGCGCAGGCCGAGCTCGACCGCAACGAAGTGAAGGCTCCGTTTGACGGCGTCATCGACCGGGTGCCGGTGGAACTGGGCAGCTCCGTCATGCAGGGCGGCGAGGTGGCCACCATCCTCAAGCTCGATCCGGTGATCGCGCGCGGCGAGATCAGCGAGCGCGACCTCGGCTATCTCAAGATCGGTGACAAGGCCAGCGTTCGGCTGGTCAGCGGCCAGACCGTCGAAGGCACCGTGCGCTATATCAGCCGCGACGCCTCGTCGGCGACCCGCACCTTCCGCGTCGAGATCGCCATCCCCAATGCCGATGGCTCGGTGCCGGCCGGCATGACGGCGGAAATCCAGCTCAGCGCGTTGCCGACCGACGCCGTGCTTTTGCCGCGCTCGGTGGTGACGCTGGGCGACAAGGGCGATCTCGGCATCCGCGCCGTGGGCAAGGACAACAAGGTGGCGTTCTTCCCGATCGACCTGGTCGACGACACGCCGACCGGTCTCGTGCTTGGCGGCATCCCGGCGGATGCGCGCATCATCGTCGCCGGCCAGGAACTGGTGAAGGAAGGCGATGAGGTTAAGCCCGTCGAGGCCGACCAGGCGACCATCAACAAGCTGATCGGCGATGCCACCGCCGGGACGCAGTAGCGCCGGCGCCGGCGCCGGGCCTTTGCCCGGCGACAGCGTGTCCGTTCGCCACTCCCGAAGCCAACAGCAGGCATAAGTCATGGATATCGTCAGACTCGCAATCAACAATGCCCGCCTGACCATCTCGGTCCTGGTCTTCCTGCTGATTGCAGGCTGGGTCGCCTATCAGTCGACGCCGAAGGAAGCGGAGCCCGACGTTCCGATTCCGATGATGTATGTCAGCCTGATCTATCAAGGCATTTCGCCTGAAGATTCCGAGCGCCTTCTGCTGCGGCCGATGGAAAGCAAGCTGAAGAGCCTGAAAGGCCTCAAGGAGATGCGCTCGGCCGCTTTCCAGGGCGGCGGCTATGTGCTGGTCGAGTTCCAGCCGCAGACCAACCTGGCGACGGCGCTGCAGGATACCCGCTCCAAGGTTCAGGACGGCAAGGCCGACCTGCCGCAGGCGGCCGAGGAGCCCGTCGTCACCGAGGTCAACATTTCCGAATTCCCTGTGCTCGTCGTCACGCTGTCGGGCGAACTGCCCGAGCGCGTGCTGGCGGCCGCGGCGCGCGAACTGCGCGACCGTATCGAGGAAGTGCCCGGCGTCCTCGAAGGCTCGCTGCAAGGCTCCCGCGACGATCTGGTCGAAGTCGTCATCGATCCGATGAAGCTGTCTTCCTACGGCTTGCAACTCGAACAATTGATCGGCGCTGTCGGCGCGTCCAACAGCCTGGTCGCCGCCGGCAACATCGAGGGCTCGCAGGGTAAATACGCCGTCAAGGTGCCGTCGCTGATCGAGACGCCCGAGGATGTGGCGGCACTTCCCGTGGTCGCCGGTCCCAATGCCGTGGTTCAGGCCAAGGACATCGCGACCATCCGCTCGACCTTCGCCGATGCCACGACGATCACGCGCCTCAACGGCAAGCCGGCCATCGCCATCGAGGTCAAGAAGCGCATCGGCGCCAATCTGATCGACACGCTGACCAAGGTCAGGGAGGTGTCCGACACCTTCGTCAAGACCATGCCCGAAGGCATGCATGTGACCTACACGCAGGACAAGTCGGTCTTCGTCAACCAGTTGCTCGGCGATCTGCAGAACCACGTGATGATCGCGGTGATCCTGGTGTTCATCGTCATCCTATACGCGCTGTCCGGTCGAGCCTCGCTGCTCATTGGCCTCGCCATCCCGTCATCGTTCCTGATCGGCATCCTGCTGCTCGCCATGATGGGCTACACGATCAACATGATCGTGCTGTTCAGCCTGATCCTGGCGGTCGGCATGCTGGTCGATGATGCCATCATCGTCACCGAGTTCGCCGAGCGACGGATGAGCGAGGGCATGCCGAAGCAGGAAGCCTTCGCGCTCGCCGCCAAGCGCATGGCCGGTCCGGTCATCGCGGCAACGATGACCCGCATCGCCGCCTTCTCGCCGCTGCTGTTCTGGCCGGGGATCATTGGCGATTTCATGAAGTACATGCCGATCACGCTGATCGTCACGCTGTCGGCATCGATGCTCTATGCACTGGTCTTCGCGCCGACGCTGGGTGCGATCTTCGCCAAGGCGCCGCAGCATCACGAGGATGGCAATCGCGATGGCTGGTACATGGCTGTCGTCAAGCAGGCGGTGCGCTTCCCCATCACCGTGATGGTGCTCACCGTCGTCTTGCTGGCCGGCATCTTCGTCGGTTATTCGAAGTACGGTGCCGGCGTCGAGTTCTTCCCGAGCGTCGAACCCGATTACGGCCTGCTCTATGTGCATGCCCGCGGCAACCTTTCGCTGGCCGAAATGGATACCGCGACCAAGATTGCCGAAAACCGGCTGCTCGGCTGGCCGGGCGTGAAGTCGGTCTATACACGCGTCGGCAAATCCGACGGCGGTGGCCAGGACGTGCCCGAAGACGTCGTCGGCGTCATCCAGTACGAATTCATCGATTGGCGCGAGCGCAAATCGGCCAACGATATTCTGAACGACCTGCGTGGCGTCATGGCCGGCATTCCCGGCGTCGATGTCGAGGTTCGGGTGCCGGAAGCAGGCCCGCCGACCGGCAAGCCGATCCAGATCAGGCTCTCGGCCATCGATCCCAAGGGGCTCGACGAGAAGGCGCGCGCTGTCGCCGCGCGCATCGCCAAGGTGCCCGGTGTCATCGACATTTCCGATGGCTTGCCGCCGCCTGGCGTCGACTGGGCACTCGATGTCGACCGGGCCAAGGCAGCCCAGTATGGCATCAGCCCGACCTCGGTCGGGACGGTGGTGCAGCTCGTCACCAACGGCCTGAAGCTTTCGGAATACCGGCCCGCCGGCGCCGACAAGGCTGTCGACATCCGCCTGCGCTTGCCGGAGGACCGGCGCACGCTGTCGACGCTCGACGAGCTCAGGGTGCAAACCTCTCAAGGGTCGGTGCCGATCTCGAACTTCGTCGTCCGCAAGGCAAAGCCGAGCGTCGGCATCCTCAACCGTATCGACGGCGCCCGCACCGTGGTGGTGCAAGCCAACGTTGCCGCCGGCGCTCAGGTCGCCGCCGTGCAGCAGGAGGTCACCCAGGCCGTCACCGACATGAATCTTGGCAGCGGCATACGCTGGAAGCTGGCCGGCTCCAACGAGGACAGCGCGGAGGCCAGCGCCTTCCTCAGCAAGGCCTTCGGTGCCGCGATCTTCCTGATCTTCCTGGTGCTGCTGGCGCAGTTCAACAAGTTCACCAGCGTCTGGCTGGTGCTGTCCTGCGTGGTCATGGCGACGATCGGCGTGTTCCTCGGACTGCTGATAACAGGCGAGACGTTCGGCATCGTCATGTCGGGCATCGGCGTCATCGCGCTGGCCGGCGTGGTGGTGAACAACAACATCGTGCTGATCGACACCTATGACCGGCTGCGCGAGGAAGGCTGGGACAAGATGGACGCGGTGCTGCAGACCTGCCGCGAGCGTGCCCGCCCGGTGGTGCTGACGGCGGTGTCGGCCATTCTCGGCGTGCTGCCGATCGCCTTCGGGCTTGGGCTCGAAATCTTCCATCACGAGACGACGATCAACGCGCCGTCGACGCAATGGTGGATTTCGCTGTCCTCGGCGATCGTCTTCGGCCTGTCCTTCGCCACCATCCTGACCCTGGTGGTGACGCCGTCGATGCTGATGGTGTTCACGCGTGCCAAGATCAAGCCCGGCGAGCGGCGCGGTTGGTTCGGCCGCCTGTTCCGGCGTGGCAAGGGCGAGATCTCGTCGGACACGCCGGCAGCAGACGACGTGCCGGCGATCGCCTTCCCGAAAGCTGCGGAATAGGCAGACTTCCCAATGAACGGCAAAGGCCGCCTGGAACAACCGGGCGGCCTTTTGCATTTTCCCCCAAGTGTCAATGCCAAGCATTGTCTTGGAAGCACAACGCAGAGCGGGGAATTTGCCATGCCGATCAGCACCATCCTCATCATCGTCCTGATCCTTGTCCTGATCGGTGCGGTTCCGGCCTGGCCCCACTCGCGCTCCTGGGGATATGGCCCGTCGGGCGTTCTCGGCGTGGTGCTTGTGGTCGTCCTTGTGTTGCTGTTGGTGGGGCGGATCTGAGCGGCCGTTTCGTCCATCGACAGCCGCTGGCGGCTTGGCCGCGACGAGCCTCAGGCAGCTTCCGCGGCGCTATTCACCGTAGCGATCCCGATATCCTCAAGGGCCTCGGCGACCGCTTGATCGAGCGGTGTATGCGGGACCTCGCCGATGATGCTTTCCAGCCGCGTCGAGACCAATTGGTGGGGTTCGAAGCGCAGATAGGACATCGAGACGATCTCACGCCACATCGCCACGAACGGACTGCCGGCGCGCAGCACCCACCAGGGCATCGCCGTCATCTTCAACTGGCGGCCAATGGCCTTCTCGGCGGCGGCCTTGATCTGGAGATCGGTGACGGCATGGCCCGGGAAGTTCAGCGCCTCATGGAAGCCGAGCTTGTCGAGATTGCGGGCCAACGCGACGAACCCGACCGCGAAGTCCGGCAGGTAGGCCCATTCATGCACAAGGTCGGCCGGACCGGGCGCGGTGTAGATGCCCTTGTTGATCTTGGCGGCAACGACCAGGTCGAACCAGGAGCCGCTGCCGGTACCGCCGAAAAAATCGCCGGCGCGCAGAAGGATGGTGCGCACGCGGCCCGCCTCGGCCTCACGACGGAACAGATCCTCCATGGCGCAGCGAATGCGGCCTTTTTCAGTGGTCGGGTGGAAGGGGGTGTCTTCCGTGATCACCGCCGGCATGGGCGAGCCGTAATTGTAGACCGTGCCGGGGAAAAGATGCACCGTGCCATTCGCATGGCAGGCGGCCATGACATTTTCGGCCATCGGCAGGCACTTGCCCCAGTCGGTGTAGATCGGGTTCAGGCCGTTGAAGATGATGTCGACGCCCTCGGTGGCCCGGATCAGCGATTGACGGTCCAGCGCATCGCCAGCAACCGCGGTGGCGCCTGCGAGCTCTGCCGGCACCTTGCCGGTGCGAGTGACGGTGCGGACGTCGAAGCCGGCGTCGATGAAGGCTTTGGCAACGACGCGGCCGAGCCGGCCATTGGCACCGAGGATTGCGATCTTGGTCATTTCAGGTCTCCGTGTTGGTGTTTGCAGCTGGAATATGATTGCCTCATCTGCGAATGAAAATTGACTAGGAACGGAGTTTTGATATTCATAAATGAATGGATGATATCGATTGGAACCTGATCAAGAGTTTCGTCACCGTGGCGGAAACCGGCAGCCTGTCGGCTGCGGCGCGCAAGCTCTCGGCCAGCCAGCCGACGCTCGGCCGTCATATCGGCGAACTCGAGCAGGCGCTGGGCGTCACCTTGTTCCGGCGCGGACGACGCGGCTATGAACTGACGGAAGCCGGCAGCACCCTGTTCGAACGTGGCAAGGCCGTAAGCGAACAGGCAAGCGCCTTCTCATTACTGGCGCTGGGTTCGGTCGAAGCGATCGAAGGCACGGTGCGGATCGCCGCCAGCGAAGTGGTGGCCGCCTATGTGCTGCCCGGCATGATGGCACGGCTCGGCATCGAGGAACCCGGCATCGAGGTCGAGATCGTTGCCTCGAACCAGGTCGAGAACCTGCTGCGCCGGGATGCCGACATCGCCATTCGCATGGTCAAGCCGGCGCAGAACGAACTGGTGGCACGCAAGGTCTGCGATATCGCGCTCTGCGCCTGCGCGGCCATCTCCTATCTGGAGAGGCACGGGCGCCCGCTGGAGCCTGCCGATCTCGTCGATCACGCGCTGATCGGCTTCGATCGCAGCGACGAGATGATCCGAGCCTTTTCCCAGTATGGCGCCCCGGTTACCCGCAACAGTTTCCGCTTCAGGGCCGACAACCAGATCGTGCTCTGGGAAGCGGTGCGGGCTGGAAACGGCATTGGTCTTGGCCAGGAGCCGTTGGCAGACCGCGATCCGCTGGTGGAAAAGGTGTTGCCCGGCCTGCCATTGCCTGTCCTGCCGGTATGGCTGGCCATGCATCGCGACGTGCGCGGCAGCGTGCGTATCCGCCGGGTGGCGGATTTTCTCCACGAGGAACTGAAACGCTATTCGGCGGGCGCGGCATCCGGAGCGAATTCGGCGCGGTGAGCCAATCCGGCCATCAGAAGAACGACGATCAGCAGAGCCGACATGGCGATGAAGATCGGGCCGAAGCTGGAATGTTCGGCGACGAAGCCGATCGCCGACGGCGCCACCAGAATGCCGGAATACCCCATGGTGGTGACGACGCTCATGCCGGTGCCCGACGACATGCCCTCCTGGTTGCCGCCGGCCGAAAAGATGATCGGCACCATGTTGGCGATGGCGAAGCCGCACAGCGCGAAAGCTGATATGGCGAGCCAGGGCGAGGGTGACAGGCCGGCGATCAGCATGCCGGCGGCCGCGACGATGGCCGAGCCGCGCAGTGTCATCACCGCGCCGAAGCGGTTGCGGACGCCATCGCCGAAAAAGCGCATGATCGCCATGACGCCGGAGAAGGCGGCGTAGGCAAGGCCGGCGACGGCGAGGTCGGCGCCGAGTTCCTGCCGCAGATACAGCGCCGCCCAGTCGAGCACCGCGCCCTCGGAAATCATCGTCAGCAGGGCCATCAGGCCGATCAGGTAGACCAATGGGTTTGCCGGCAAAGCGAATTTATGATGCTCGGTCGCCTGCGGTCTGTTTTCGGCCACGATATGGGGCACCGCCGCCGCGATTGCCGCGAAGGCAAGCGCGGTCACCACCGAAGCATGGGCGAGATGGCCATACGTCTGGATGGCAAAGCCGCCAAGGGCGCCGCCGGCGAAACCGCCGAGGCTCCAGAAGCCGTGCGAGGAGGACATGATGGCGCGCCCCAGCCGCCGTTCCACCACCACCGCATTGGCATTCATGGCCACATCCATGCCGCCGATCGAGCCGCCGAAGATGAACATGGCGACGGCCGCCAGCGGCACGTCGGGCGCCAGTGCCACGATCAGCAGGCCGAGGCTGCCGCAGAGACCGAACCAGCGCAGCACGGTGCGCGAGCCATGTTTGGAGATCAGGTGGCCGCACCATGTCATGGCGGTGACCGCGCCGGCGCCGAACAAAAGGATCAGCAGGCCGAGCGTGAATTTCGAGATATCCAGCCGCGTCAGGAACACCGGAATCTGCGGCGCCCAGCTGCCGGTCAGGAAGCCATTGGCGAGGAAAATGGCCGCCACGGCCCAGCGGCCGCGAATGGCAGTCTGCATGGCGTTCGGCGCGTTCATAGGACGATTCCGGTCAGAAAATGGCTTTGCGCGGCAAATTAGATCGATTCAATTTTCAGTCAAGCGCACTTTCGAGAAAGCATTTGGGCCAAACGGCCTCAGTGATCCTTGGGACGCCGGGCTTCGAATTCGGCCTTCTTGGCGTCCGAAGCCTCTGTCTGGTTGAGCGCTTGCCACTCGGCATAGGGCATGCCGTAGACGATCTCGCGCGACTGATCCTTGCCGAGGTCGACGCCCTTGGCTTCCGCTGCCTCGCGATACCAATTCGACAGGCAGTTGCGGCAGAAGCCGGCGAGGTTCATCAGGTCGATGTTCTGCACGTCGCTGCGTTCGCGCAAATGCCTCACCAGCCGGCGAAAGGCGGCGGCCTCGAAGTCGCGCTTCTGCTCGTCGCTGAGTTCGGTCATCGAAACCTCCGTCATAGCGGCCCGGTGCGCGAGCCGAACATCTTTACCGCATGTATATCGGGACGGTGGTCGATGGCGTCAACGATCGGCGCCAGCCGTTGGGCCCAGGCGAGGGCGCCCTGCTGGTCCGCTATCAGGTCCTGGCGGATTTCGAGCAGCGCGTGGGCATATCCATTGACGATGGCATGCTTGAACATGGTGTCGCCGCGCAGAGCGCCGTCATACGGTTCGTTGTCGCCAACGATGAGGTTTTTGTCCTCGGCCAGCATGTCGATCAGCGGCCGCGCCACCCGGTCGTCTTTGTCCCACAGGATGCCGACATGCCAGGGGCGTTTGATGCCCTGCATGACCGGTGTGAAGGAATGCACCGAAAAGATGAAGGGCGCCTGCCCCGAAGCCTGAACGACCGAAGCGATCATGGCGCCGACCGCGTCGTGGTAGGGCCGGTAGAAGCGGTCGAGACGCCTCTCGCGTTCTTCCGGCGCCATCGGATAGTTTCCCGGCACGATCGTGCCGTCGTAAAGCTGGCGAATGAGCGTCGGGTCGTCCTCACCGCGATTGGGATCGATCAAGAGCCGCGAGAAATTGGCGATAAGTGCCGGCACGCCAAGCAAGGCGGCCAGTTCGCGCGTCACCGCTTCGACGCCGATGTCATAAGCGATATGGCGGTCGAATTCGGCCGACGGCAGCCCCAGGCTGCCATACTCCTCGGGCAGGTCGCGGCGGGCATGATCAGCCAGCAGCACGATGCTTCGCTTGCGGTCGCCCTCGACGATGTCGAAGGGCGCGAAAACTGTGGATCGGGTCATTGGCGGAAAATGGTCGTTCGCTGGCTTTTGGGGAGGATGCTATCGTCATTCCACGAAGACGACGCGTGCGCAATGCCGTTGTTTGGCCAAGGTTTCCCGGGAAATCTGGCAAGGGGCGACGGATCGTGCGCCGGGAGCCTTCCTAAATCGATTGGAATTGGACAAAACGGCGCGTTGACATGCGCCCGGACTTTTCCGAAAAGGGGCGCAGAGAGATGCTGATGTGGTTCTTGAGGGGTTTTGGAATGGGTTCCGCCGGCAGGCAGCGCATGCGCTCCGGCTTTGCGATGCCGCTCCTGATCCTGACCGGTGGCGTGTCGGCAATGGTCATGGCCTCGCCGGCGCACGCCGATTTCCGCGTCTGCAACGCCACGCAGAACCTGGTCGGTGTCGGCATCGGCTATCGTGCCAAGGCCGGCTGGATCACCGAGGGCTGGTGGCACATCGAAGGATCGAGCTGCAAGACGTTGATCGAAGGGCCGCTGTCATCAAGGTTTTATTATCTTTATGCAGAAGACGCCGAGCGCGGTGGACGCTGGGACGGCCCGATCAACATGTGCGTGGCTGAAAAAGAGTTCAAGATCGCGGGCGTAAGCGACTGCGTCGCCCGAGGCTTCCAGCGCGCTGGATTCCAGGAATATGACACGGGCGAGCAGGCAAGCTGGATGGTCCAGCTCACCGATGAGCCCGCAACGGGAGGCGCCCCAGCCGCCCCGGGAACGAACAGTCAATGAGACGTAGCCGCAAGGTCAAAATCCTAGCCACAATCGGTCCGGCCTCCTCGTCCGAGGAGATGCTGCAGAAGCTGTTCGAAGCCGGTGCGGATGTTTTCCGCATCAATATGAGCCATACCGATCATGAGCTGATGCGCACGCTGGTCGCACGTATCCGGTCCGTCGAGGAAAAAGTCGGCCGGCCGATCGGTATCCTGGCCGACCTGCAAGGTCCGAAGCTGCGCGTCGGCAAGTTCGCCAACGGCAAGGAAGTGCTGACGCTGGGCCAGACCTTCACGCTCGACGACAATCCCGAGCCCGGTACCTCGACCAGGGTTTACCTGCCGCATCCCGAAATCCTGAGTTCGGTCGAGGCTGGCCATCGACTCCTGATCGACGACGGCAAGCTCGAGCTGAAAGCGGTGAAGAGCGACGGCAAGTCGATCGTGTGCACCGTCATTGCCGGCACCACGATTTCCGACAAGAAGGGCGTCAGCCTGCCCGACACCGATCTGCCGGTGGGCGCGCTGACCGAGAAGGACCGCAAGGACCTCGACGCGGTGCTGGCGACCGGCGTCGACTGGGTCGCGCTGTCCTTCGTGCAGCGGCCGGAGGATCTGGCCGAAGCGCGCAAGATCGCGCGCGGCCGGGCGCTGATCATGGCCAAGATCGAAAAGCCGCAGGCTGTCGCCCGACTGGCCGAGATCATCGAACTGTCGGATGCGCTGATGGTTGCCCGCGGCGATCTCGGTGTCGAAATGCCGTTGGAAGCGGTGCCCGGCATCCAGAAGCAGATCACGCGCGCCGCGCGCCGTGCCGGCAAGCCGGTGGTGATCGCCACGCAGATGCTGGAATCGATGATCACCGCCCCGGTGCCGACCCGCGCCGAGGTCTCCGACGTTTCGATCGCCGTCTTCGAAGGCGCCGACGCCATCATGCTGTCGGCGGAATCGGCGGCGGGCGCTTATCCGGTCGAGGCGGTTGCCATGATGAACCGCATCGCCGCCAAGGTCGAAACCGACCCGACCTATGCCGGCATCATCAACGCGCAGCGCTCCGAGCCGGAAGCGACCGGCGCCGACGCCATTTCGCTGGCCGCCCGCGAAATCGCCGAAACGCTGAAACTGTCGGCGATCGTCACCTACACGGCATCAGGCACCACCGGCCTGCGCGCCGCGCGCGAGCGCCCGCAAGTGCCGATCATCGCGCTGTCGCCGATCCTCAATACGGCGCGGCGCCTGTCACTTTTATGGGGCACGCATTGCGTGGTCTCGCCAGACGCCACCGATCTCGACGACATGGTCAACCGCGCCTGCCGCATTGCACTGGAAGAGGAATTCGGCAAGCCGGGCGACCGCGTCATCATCACCGCTGGGGTGCCGCTCAGGACGCCAGGATCGACCAACATGCTGCGCATCGCCTATGTCGGATCGGAAACAGCCGGACGGTAAGCCTTCTCGAGGGAACACCGCGCGAACCGAGGTCACTTTTGGGCGACATGCATTGGCGCAGAGCCTACTGTGGCCGCAGTGCAACAAAAGCCTGGACAATCATCGCCGCCCTTGTCTCGACACAGGGCCGCCGCGATCCACTCTACAAGACGCTGTGAGGCGGCGTTAACAGCCGCTTCGCAACCGCCTGAATTTCCCTTCGCTTGAAAGTATATTGAATGTCATTTGCCGTTTCACGCCGGTCCCTTCTGACCGGGCTTTCGCTTATTGGCGTTTCGACCATCTCCGCCTGTGCCCAACTGCCCAGGCAATCGATCAGCCTGGCGAGCACGCCTGCCCCGGTTCCGCTCGAACCGGCACCGGAAAAGGCGCCCATCGAAGCTGCCGCGCCTGAAACCGTAAGCCCGGCGTCGCCCGACTATGCGTTCATGTACAGCGCGGTTGAAGACGGCGGCCATGCGCTGCCGGCAATCCCGTTCGCCAAGGTCGACGGGCGGTTCCTGAGGCAGATCGTCGACGATCCGACAGGCGAAAAACCCGGCACGATCGTGGTCAATACGACCGACAAGCACCTTTACTGGGTGCTCGAGGACGGCAAGGCCATGCGCTACGGCGTCGGACTGGGGCGCCAGGGCTATTCCTGGAAGGGCCGCGCGATCGTCCAGTGGAAACGAAAATGGCCGACCTGGACGCCGCCTTCGGCGATGATCCGCAGGGATCCGAAGCTGGAAAAATGGCGCCAGGGCATGCAGCCCGGCATCAGCAACCCGCTCGGGTCGCGTGCGCTCTACATCTTCAAGGACGGCGTCGATACGCTCTACCGGATCCATGGATCGCCGGATTGGAAATCGATCGGCAAATCCGCGTCATCCGGCTGCGTGCGCATGTTCAATCAGGACGTCATGGACCTCTACGATCGGGTTCCCGGCAAGACGCCGCTGCTGGTTATCTAGCGGCTGGCGACGCCTGCCTAACACCTGATGGCCTCATACCGTCGCGGCTCCGAGCGCCCTTGCCGCGGCTTCCGCGTGATTTCTTGCCTGGAGAAACCGGCGCGCGCGAGGAATAGGATCGTACAGATACTGATCCGGGCCCAGTATCTTTCGCCGGTTGAGTTCGGTCGTATCGAGCAGATCGAAATCGACCCGCGCGAGGTGCAATGCCATCCGGTGTGGCGCGAAGCCCAGCCTCTCGCATGGTGTTCGAGCAACCGCTCTCGAGCGCAATAGCCGTGGTAGTCGAAAGCGATCACGCCGTTCGTCACGTAGATATGGTTTCCGGAAAAGCCTTCGCCGGGAATGATACGTTCGCCGTAAAATCCCTCCAGAGGCGGATGCTTGAGAAAGGTGCCGGCGAGAATGGCGCACGCGCCGTGACCGAAGAAGATGCGATCCGGCAGTGCCCATCGCTTTTCGGGATTTTTCTTTATGCCGTGTTTCAGGACATACATGCCGCTCTGTTCCCAATAGCGTCTTGCGATGGCTTCGGATTGTCAGGTCGGGGCGAGCTCGGCCTGTGGCTCCTTGATGTCGGCGCATTTGCCCACGCCATAGGCATCGCCGGCAATCCGGGCTTCCACCGTCGTGGCGATTGCTTCCAGGTCGATAGCCTTGCCGGCAACTTTCTCGATGGCGCCGACGACGAGGTCGGAGGCGATCCAGTCCGGCTTGTGACCAAGATTTTGCACCCAGACCAGCTCGGCGCCTGATATGTCGCGCACCAGGCCGACAGAGTGAATGCGGGCATAGACCACCTTGTCGCGATCGCCGGAGATGACCACGGTCGGCGCCGTTATCACTTTGTAATGCGGTGCCGCGCCAAGCGCATACCGATAGAGCCCGGCGACGTCGGTGGCATTGGCGCGGAAGGCCGACGGCCGCAGCACCAGCGGGATCGCGGCTGAGGCGAGATAATTGTCCGGCACTTTGTTGGGCGAGAAGACACAGGTCGTGGCGTCCGCCATCTGCAGCGTTCCCGCAGGATAGCTCAGGGTCTCGGAGAACAGCCGGCCGATCACCGGAATGGTGGTCAGGTCGTAGTACCAGGACGTAGCGCCGCCCGGCCAGGGATGGCTCGCCGGTGCCAGGAAGACGAGGCCGAGCGTCTTGTCGGCATGCTCGCGGCCGAAGGCCGCCGTCACCACGCCGCCGAAGGAATGGCCGACAATGATGGCCCGCTTGATGCCGAGACGGTCCATCAGCGCGGCGATGGTGTTGGCCTGTGCCGACGGATTTTCATTGTTGCCGGGGCCGCGTCCCGACCAGCCGGCTCCCGGCCGGTCGAAGAACAGCATTTCGGCACGGCCTTCGAGCAGCGGCCTGAGCGGCAGCATCTGGTCTTTCAAATTGGCGCTGGCGCCGTGAATGAAGACGATCGCCGGCAGATCCGCACCAGCTGGCGTGGGAACGTGGACATAGTGGATGCGGGCACCGCCAATGTCGGCGAACGCGCCGACCGGCGGACCGCGGCGCTCGATCAGCCACGAGCCGACGCGGGTCACACCGACAAGGGCAAGGACGAGTGCGAAAAGGAAGGCGAGCGCGGCGTAGATCAGGTTCATGGGGGATATACGGCAAGGGAGGTTGATAAGTTGTAGGGCGGCAGTAGGAAAGCTCAAGCGCCCAATGCCTATTGCCTAGTCTATCAAATTCCCTCGCCGGCAAGCTCTTCCGACAGGGTCGCGACCTGGTTCTGGGCGCTGCGCATCATCGGATAGATGGCCAGCACCTTCTGCCAGGCCTCGAGCGCCGATTGCTTGTGACCGGTCTCCGCCATGATCTGGGCCAGGCCCGACAGCGCGCCGAAATGGCGTGGCTCGAGCTGCAGCGTGCGGTCGATATCGGCCATCGACTTGCCGTAGTTCTTCATCATGAAATGCACGGTGGCGCGGCGGTTCCAGCCTTCGGCGTAGCTCGGCTGCAAGGTCACCACCTGGTCCAGGAAATCGAGCGCGACGTCGAACTTCTGATCGTTCATCGCTCTTTGCGACCACTGCATCATCAGGTCGATCGAGGCGCTGCCGGACTGGAACCATTCGTTCCAGATGTTGCCGGCAATGCGCTCGGCGGCCTTTTCGTTGCGCTCGCGCTTCAGGTCGGAGAACAGCCTGTCGAGCCGGGCCTGTTTCGTCATCGGCGGGGCCGGAGTGTCCGGGGCCGCCGGCTGGGCCGCCTGATCGTTCGCTGCCCTGGCCGCTATGCTAACGGCACCGGAAAGAGGAAAAGCGATCAAAAATGCAAAAAGAATCCGCATCGCCCGACTCTAGTCCCGGGCGGCGGAACATCAAAGTGAATTCAACGTGGGAAGGTCGGCTCGCCGACAAGCATCAATGGGCGGAGGCAAAAAGCCTCCGGCCGAAAACTCAACCCTGGCGCGCCTTATAGCGCGGGGCGGTCTTGTTGATGATGTAGATGCGGCCCTTGCGGCGAACCAACTGGTTGTCGCGGTGACGCGCCTTCAGCGCCTTGAGCGAATTCTTGATCTTCATGGTCTTGCCTGTCGGTGTGGACCCGGTTCCGGGTCGAAATTATAAGGCGCGCCAGAAGACGCGCCTTTTGAACGGTGGGTGGCTCATAAACGAGGAGCCTTGCCCATGTCAACCGTAAGTCAACGGCAAGCGTGCTCCGCGTCCTGATATCATCAAATATCCGCCATGTCGGCCCCCGTGGCATTGCGCGACCACGTGTCGGCTGGGATGATGCCGCGACAAGCAAGTGATTTGGGGACAAAGATGCGTCGAATTTTCCTGTTCGCCTGCCTCGCCGTCCTGGCGGCAGGCGCGGTCGCCCGCGCTCAGGAATGCGACCGTTCCGACGACAGCCAGCAAATGATGAACATCTGCGCCGGCGAGGATTATCAGGCCGCCGACGCCAGACTCAACGCAGCCTATCAGGCGCTGATCGGCTCCGATGATGCGGGTGGCAAGCGATTGCTTCAGGTGGCGCAGCGCGCCTGGATCAGCTTCCGGGATGCCGAATGCGCGCATAACACCGCAGCCAGCGCGGGTGGCTCCATCCACGCGATGGAAGTTTCGCAGTGCCTGACCAGGCTGACCAATGATCGCATCAAGCAACTCGCCGCCTCCGCCAATTGCGAGGAAGGCGATGCAAGCTGCGCCGGCCCCGGCGAGGACAGCGGCGAGGTGCAATAGGCTCGTGTCCCGCGAACTAAGTACGTGAACTGATGCGGGTGAAGTGGCCCATCTTGCGGCCAGGCCGCGCCTCCGCCTTGCCGTAGAGGTGCAGCATCAGGTCGGGCTCGGCGAGCAGGGCTGGAACGCGCAGCACGTCGTCGCCGATCAGGTTCTCCATCACGCAATCGGAGTGGCGATTGGGGCTGCCCAGCGGCAGGCCGGCAATGGCGCGGATGTGTTGCTCGAACTGCGAAACGATGCAGGCGGCTTCGGTCCAATGGCCTGAATTGTGGACGCGGGGCGCGATCTCGTTGGCCAGCAGCGAACCATCGGCCAGCACGAAGAACTCGACACCGATGACGCCGACATAGTCGAGCGCGGACAATATCTTCGACGCGGCGACCCGCGCGGCTACCGCCGTTTCGGGTTTGATGCCGGCCGGCAAGGTCGATGTGTGCAGAATGCCGTCGCGGTGCACGTTTTCGGCCGGATCATAGGCGGCGACCGCCCCATCGATCCCGCGCGCGGCGATGACGGAAACCTCCCGCTCGAAGGGCACGAAGCTCTCCAGGATCAGCGGCACATTGCCCATCGCCTCGCAGGTGCCGGCAAAGCCACCCGTCTCCATGTTGCGGAAGACGCGCTGGCCCTTGCCGTCATAGCCCATGCGCCGCGTCTTCAGGATGCCGCTGCCGCCGAATGCCTTCAGCGCCGCCGTCAACTCGTCGTCCGTGTCGACCGGACGGAAATCGGCGGTGGCGATGCCGATGCTGTTGAGGAATGTCTTTTCGCTCACCCGGTCCTGCGCCACGTCAAGCGCACGCGCTGGCGGATAGACCGCCACCTTGGCGGCAAGCGCGGTTGCAGCGGCCACCGGCACGTTCTCGAACTCGTAGGTGACGACGGCGCTGGCCGCCGCCAGTTCGGCAAGCGCGGCCGGGTCGTCATAGGGGGCCGTAATCTGCTTGTTGGCGACCTGGGCGGCCGGGCAATCCGGTTGCGGCTCCAGCACGGCGGTGCGGTAGCCGAGGCGGGCAGCGGCCATTGCAAGCATGCGGCCGAGCTGGCCGCCGCCAATGATGCCGATCGTCGATCCCGCGGGCAGGCTCACGGCGTGTCCGTCGGTTCGGCCGCGACCTTGGCGGTCTGCGAGGCGCGCCAGGCGTCGAGCCGCTGGGCAAGCTTGTCGTCGTTCAGCGCCAATACGGCGGCGGCCAGGAGGGCGGCGTTGGCCGCGCCTGCCTTGCCGATCGCCAGTGTCCCGACCGGAATGCCGGCCGGCATCTGGACGATGGAGAGCAGAGAATCCTGGCCCGACAGCGCTTTCGATTCCACCGGCACGCCGAACACCGGCAATGGCGTCATTGCCGCCGTCATGCCGGGCAGATGCGCCGCACCCCCGGCTCCGGCGATGATCACCTTGTAGCCGGCCGCCTTGGCGCCCTTGGCGAATTCATAGAGCCGGTCGGGCGTGCGGTGCGCCGAAATGATCAGCCTTTTATGGGGAACGCCAAGCGCCTCCAGCGTTTCGGCTGCCTGGCGCATCGTCGCCCAGTCGGATTGGCTGCCCATGATGATGGCGACGTCGGCGCGTTGATGGTTCAAGCTTCTGCTCCCCGGCGACAAAGGCGCGCCTTAGCGGAATTCGCGCGGGGCCGCAAGGATATGCGGCCATCGGCGAGATGCCGACGGCCACATCCGGCTCATACCGCGGCCTTGCGGAAGCGGGCGACGAAGTCGTCGAGCTCGGGGCGTTCCATGTCGGAGATCGCCCAGTAGGAGAAGGCGCCGTCGCTCCAGTGCACCATCGAGAAGCCGCCCGAGGAAAGATCGTCCGGCTGGGTGGCCTTGCCGCCCTGCTGCGGTTCGGCGACCAGCGTGATCAGGTGCTCGCGATGGCGGTAGACCAGCGCCGGTACCGGCCGGCCTGATATCACCTCGACCCGGCCGCCGATCAGCGCGAAGCCGTCCTGGGCAAGGTCGGGCGCCGGCGGCGAGACACCGATGCGGGCGTCGAGCCACGGCTTGACCGTATGGCGGTCGGAGGAAACGATGTCGATCGGACTCGCGGCGAGCAGGCTGCGGCGATGGCCGCTGGCGACAGCGGCGGCAAAGCCGTCCTCCGCGCCGTTGAACATCACCCATTGCGTCGCGCCGCTGGCCAGCACCGCGCTGATCATGATCGATGCCGCCATGGCGCGCCAGTCGAACGAGCCGAAGCGGCGTGCCCTTGGCGATGTGCGCGCCTGCGAAGGACGCGTCCCGGCTTCCCGTCTCTGGCCTGCGCCGGCGCCCGTGATCAATCCCGGCAGCGCCGACGGCGTGCCGCGCTGCGGCTCGGTCGCCTCTGCGTCGCCTTGCCGTTCGGTATCCGCCATGCCGATTGCCGCGATGCGGGCCAGAAACGCGTCGCTGACTTCGGGGCGGGGCAGGCGGCTGACCGCGCCTCGCAAGGCGACAATGCGGGCATGTTCGGCGGCAAGCCGGGGGTCGGCGGCGATGCGGCGCTCCACGGCAAGGGCGGCCGCGGCATCGAGTTCGCCATCTACAAGGGCGTGAATCATCAGTCTGATACCTTCGGGATCATTGGGCAGTCCGTCGGCATGGCCGGTCATGGCGTTCTCCCCAGTTCCGACGCCAGCAGGCCGCGGGCGCGGGCAAGCCTGGACATCACCGTGCCCATCGGCACGTCGAGCATGGCCGCTATTTCACGATAGCTGAGGCCGTTTATGTCGCGCAGCACCAGCGTCTCGCGAAACGGCTGCGGCAGGGCAGCGATCGCAGCTTCCAGTGCCGCCGTATCGGCCCTGGCGATCAGGCTCGCCTCCGGCCCGTCCTCGTCGGGCAGGCTGGTGCCATGGGCCGCCGCCATGTCGTCGAGATCGCCGAGATCGCCGACAGCCATCATGCCGCGCGGCCGGTTGCGCGCCATCCAGGTGTAGGAGGTGTTGCGCACGATGGTCAGCAGCCAGGCACGGGCATTGCCGCCAGCATAGCCCGATATGCCGGCATGCGCCTTGATGCAGGCGTCCTGCACGACATCCTCGGCGTCGGCCGCATTGCCGGTCAGCCAGCGAGCCAGCGCCAGCGCATCGCCGAGATGCGGCAGCACCACCTGATTGAAGCGCTCTGCCAGGGCCCTCTCGCTCAAAGCAGCACCATGATCCGATACTCCGGGACGGACTGGGCGCGCCGCCTCAAGATGCGACAGCGATTTTGCCTTGCTTGCAGGAGCAAGGCCGCCGGAAACGGACAAAGTCGCCTGCCGTGCTGAAAGTGAATTCATCTGCATCACCGGTGTCAAGCGCTATGGCGGAGGGACTGATGACGATCATGCTCGCCAGCGCAGGACGGCGGCTGACGCCGCAGCCCTGTCCGCTGTGCTTGCAATGATGATGCATGCCGATCTCCTCAACGCCAGCCGTGGCGTATGTCGAGGAGACTTATTGAGGAGACGATTTATTCCCGCGTGGGGCAAATCCGGCTGTTCACAGTCCCGTGATCAGCCGGTGCTTTTCGGCATTGTTGGTTCGGTTTGGCGATCAATCCGGCCAGCGCGAGACGCCTGACGAATCCTTGCGGGCGACCTTCATCGCGTCGGCCGGGCGCTCCTTCGCGGTCAGTACGGCGCGCAGGCGCTCGGCGACGATCTCCGCTTCGCCGGGGTGAAGGTTGCAGGGGTCGAGGAAGAAATGGCCGCGCTCGACCTCGTGGTTGCGCACGATGATCGGCGGCGCGCCCGCGGCAAGTGTCGAGGCGAGACCGGCGGCGGTGAAGCGGCTCTCGGGCGAGACGAATATCTGCAGCCGGTCGAGCGGATTGGCGGTGGGATCGGGAATGATGATGGCGGCGATGCCGGGCAGTCCCTGCAACGCATCCTTCCACAGGTTCAGGGCTGCCTCCTCGCGCCGGCGGATGCCGGCATGGTCACGCTTCTCCCAGGCTTCGAGCGCGGCCATGGTGCCGGCGATGCTTTCCTTGCCGACCTTCATGGCGCGCGCGACGCCGCGATTCTGAAGATAGGCGGCCCGTATCAGATCCTTGCGGCCGGTGACGATGCCGCTGGTCGGTCCGCTCAGAAATTTGTGGCCGCTGTAGATGACGACGTCGGCGCCGCGCGCCAGAAAACCGCGCAGATCGTATTCGGACGCGGCATCGACAATCACCGGCACGCCCTTGGCGTGGCAGATCTCCGAGAACTCTTCCAGCGACAGCATGCCGTACTGCACCGTGTGGTGGGCGACGACATAGAGGCCCGCCGCCGTGCGTTCGTTGATCGCTTCGCGCACATGATAGTCCTGGGTGACGCTGACCGTCCCTGCCGGGATGACCTTGGCGCCGGCGACACGGATCGACTGGTCGATCGGCGCGCCGTAATTGACGATGTGGCCGAGCTGGATGACGACTTCCGACTTCAGCCCTTCGGTATCATCGGGCAGGCGCTCGATGGCGAGCAGGTTGGTCCCCGTCATCGCACCGGCGATCGCCATGGTGATGCCGCTGGCGCAGCAGGCGGTGATGAAGCCGGCCTCGCCGCCGGTGAGGCGCGCGACGATCGTGCTCGCGGCGCGCTGCAGATCGTCCATCTCCACCCATTGCGAGGCCATTTCGGCCATGGCGCTGATCGCCTCGGGAACGATGATCGAGGCGCCGAGCGCGGTCATGGTGCCGGAGACGTTGATGATCGGCCGCAAGCCCAGCCGTTCGCGGATGGTGGTGTTGGAGCCGGTGTCGGAATAGGTTTTCATGTGAGCACATCCCGTTGGTGGCAGGTCAGGCGGCGATCTCGACGACCGCTTCGATTTCGACGGTGATATTTCCAGGCAGCGAGCCGACGCCGATCGCCGAACGGGCATGGCCGCCGATTTTGTCGAAGACATCGGCGAACAGGTCCGAACAGCCATTGACCACCCGTGGGTGGTCGCTGAAGGTCGGCGTCGCGTTGACGAAGCCGAGCAGCTTGACGACGCGCACGATGCGGCCGAGATCGCCGGCTGCCGCATGCATGACGGCAAGCAGATTGAGCCCGGTCAGGCGGGCATGCTCATAAGCCTGCTCGACCGTCACATCCTCGCCGACCTTGCCGGTGCAAAGCGTGCCGTCGGCGCGCAGCGGTCCCTGGCCGGAGAGGAAGATCAATCGCCCGCTCTCGGCATGGGTGACGAAGTTGGCGATGGGCGTCGGCGGCTCGGGCAGTGTCAGGCCGAGTTCGGCGAGCCTGGTATAAGGCGTCATGGATAAGGCTCCTTGGGGCAGCTTTGGCCGCCTGATGTCAGAAATGCGAGGCCCGGAAACGCGCCAGGAAAGTGCGGAGGCGTTCGTTGGTGGTCTCCGCCGCAAGGATCTCTTTCGGCGGCCCGATGGCGCTGACGCCGCCATCGGCCATGAAGACGATGCGGCTCGACGCGTCGCGGGCAAAGGCCATTTCGTGGGTGACCATCAGCATGGTCATGCCGTCCTCGGCGAGGCTGCGCACGACGGCCAGCACCTCGCCGACCAGTTCGGGATCGAGGGCGGAGGTGATCTCGTCGAGCAGCAGGATCTTCGGCTCCATGGCCACGGCGCGGGCGATGCCGACGCGCTGCTGCTGGCCGCCGGAGAGCTCGGCCGGCAGGCTGTCGGCCTTGTGGGCAAGGCCGACCCGGCCGAGCCAATGCTCGGCGATCGAGCGTGCCTCGGCCTCGTTCTTACCCCGCACCTTGGTCAAGCCCAGCATGATGTTGCCGGCTGCCGTCAGGTGCGGGAACAGGTTGAAGCTCTGGAACACCATGCCGGTCTCGGCGCGCATGCTGGCCAAATCGCGTTCGCTGCGGCGCTGGCGCGTTCCGGCCTCGCGATAGCCGACCTCCTTGCCGTCGATGCGGATCGAGCCGCTGTCGTAGCTCTCCAGGAAGTTGACGCAGCGCAGCAGCGTGGTCTTGCCGCTGCCGGAAGGGCCGATGACGGTCACCACCTCGCCGCGCTTCACCTGAAGGCTGACGGAGCGCAACACCTCGACGGCGCCGAAGGCCTTGGAGACATCGCGTACGTCGAGCAATGCGGGATTGGCGTTCGAGGCTTCGGACATCGTGCTATTCCCGGATGAAGGAGAAACGCCGCTCCAGCCGCCGGCTGGCGAGCGAGAGCGCGTAGTTGACCGCGAAATAGATGAGCGCGCCCAGTATATAGAGCGGCATCGCCTCATAGGTGCGGCCGATGACCTGGTTGATGGCCTGCATCAAATCGGTGATGCCAAGCAGCGACACCAGCGCGCTGCCCTTGACCGCGTCGGTGACGCCATTGATCCAGGGCGGCAGGAAGCGCCTGAAGGCCTGCGGAAAGATGACGTAGGTGAGCCGTTGGCGAAAGGTCAGCCCGATCGCCATCGCGGCTTCGGACTGTCCCTTCGGGATGGAGCCGACCGCGCCCCTGAGATACTCGATGACCTGCGCCGTCTTGAACAGGGTCAGCGCCGACACCGCGGCCCAGAACGATGGCAGATGCAGCCCGATCGCCGGCAGGCCGTAATAGACGAAGAACATCAGCACCAGGATCGGAATGCCGCGAATGGTGTCCGAGAAGATGCGCACCGCCCAGCGCAGCGGCGCCGGTCCATAGACCAGGCCGACGCCCAGCAGGACGCCGGCGATAAGCGACAGCACCACGACCAGCAGCGATACCCACAAAGTCACGGCGAAGCCTTGGGCGAGGAACGGTAGCGCGTAGAGGATCTGGCCAAGCATGTCAGCGCGCCGCCCTGAACCGGCGCTCGACGAGCCGCAGCCCAAAAAGCATGATGTAGCCGGTCACCAGATACATCGCTGTGGTGACCAGGTAGACCTCGACGATGCGGAAGGTGTTGAAGTTGATCCACTGGGCGCCGAAGGTGAGTTCGGGCACCGAGATGACGGAGGCGATCGAGGTGTCCTTGAACAGCGAGATGAAGGTGTTGGACAGCGCCGGCAGCGTGATGCGTAGCATGGTCGGCAGGCGCACGTGGAGCAGCCTTTGCCAGGGCGTGAGGCCGATCGCCTTGCCGGCGTCGAGCTGGCCGCGCGGGACAGCCTCGAGGCCTGAGCGAAACACTTCGACCAGATAGGCGCCGCTATAGACCGACAGGGTCAGGACAAACGAGGTCGGTGCGCTGTAGGCCAGGTCGACCACGGTCGGCAGGCCGTAGAAGACGAGATAGACGAGCAGGATCAATGGCACGTTGCGGATGAATTCGACATAGGCGGCGATCACCGCCCGCACCGCGCGTCCTGCGGAGACGTACCAGACCGCGAGCACCAGCCCGACGACGACGCCGATGGCGATCGAGATCACTGCAAGCTCCAGGCTGAGCAGCAGGCCGCCCCACAGCTTGTCGAAATGCCGCCAGATCAGATTGAAATTGAGGGCATAGCCCATGCGTCCGCCTCGGTGTGAAGGGCGTCGAGTCGATTACGGAAGGGCTGGAATGCCGCCCTTCCGTAATCCGGGATCAGATGACCGGGAAGCCGGGATGACGCGCCGGCGGTTCCTGGCCGAAATAGTCCTTGAAGGCAGCGTCGTAGAGCGCCGATTCATGGCCGAACATGGCGATGGTGAAGGTCTGGTCGACGAAGGTCAGCCAGTCGAGATCGCCCTGCCGAAGTGCCGCGCCATAAAGCATCGAATACCAGCTCTTGCCGGCATCGAAATATTTGTCGGGATTGCGCGAGGCGAGCCAGCGCACGGTGGACAGATCGACCGCGGCGGCGTCGGCGCGTTTCGATTCCAGCGCCTGCAGCACGTTGGCCTGGGTATCGATCTGCAGCACCTGGGCCTGCGGCAAAGCGTAGTGGACCGAGCTTTCGGCGTCGACATTCTGCAGGATCGAAATGCGGGTTGCCGAACCGCCGGCGAGCAGTTTGTCGAAGGTCTTGTTCTCGGCGGTCGGCAGCGTCAGCAAGGCAACGCCTTCGACATAGTAAGGCCGGGAGAAATTGATCAGCTGCGAGCGTTGCGCCGTCATCGTCATGAACTGGATCGTGATGTCGACCTTGTTGGTGGTCACGTTGGGAATGCGCTGCGCCGGGTCCTGCATGACGAACTCGACCTTGGTCGGGTCGTCGAAAAGGCCCTTGGCGAGGATGCGGCCCATGGTGATGTCCATGCCCACCAGTTCGCCGGCATCGTTCTCGAAGTGCCAGGGCGCGTTGGTGCTGCCGGTGCCGACAATCAGCTTGCCTCTGTCGAGCACGGTGCGCAGAAGACTGTCGGATGCGGCTTGCGCGGCGGCCTTCTGGGCATCGACGGTTGCCAGCACCCCGGCGGTGGCCAGTCCCGCCATTCCCAATTTCAGAAAATCACGTCTTCCGGATGTGTCGTTCACGGCGACCTCCTTTCGTGTTGTGTTCCCCTATGCACAGGTCATACACGCGATGGCGATTATCAAAATTGTCTCTTACAAGAGACGCATGTATCCTGTACAAGACAGATACTAACACCGGGAATCGACAATGCAAGATGGCAATGCCCCAGCAATTTCGGCGGACGAGAAGACGACCGCCTCCCGCGAGAAAGGCCTCAACCGGGTCTTGGAGATCCTGGAGTTTCTTCACACCACGCAGCGGGCGATCGGCATTGGCGATCTTGCCAAAGGGGTGAACGCGCCGCGTTCGACCACCTACACGCTGGTGCGGTCGCTGGTCGATGCCGGCCTGCTGGAAATGGCCGGCGACGGCAACCGCGTCTATTTCGGCAAGAAACTCTATCTCTACGGAATGGACTATGTGCGGGGCAACGATTTGTTGCGGCGCGGGCGCCAGGAGGTCGATCATCTGTCGCGCGAGACCGGCGAGACCTCGGAACTGTGCATGCTGCAGAGCGGCCGCTACACGATCGTCCATTCCAGCCCTGGCACCAGGCCGTTCCGCATCAGCTCCGCCACAGGCCTGCAGATACCGCTGCCCTGGACTGCCTCGGGACGGCTGCTTCTTGCGGGGCTGGATAGAGCCGCGATCGAGGCCATGGTGTCCGACGACGACCTCGTGCTGCCCGATGGCCGCAAGCTGCGGCTCGACGATTTCATCGCCGACATCGCAAAGGCCGGGGTGACCGGTTACTGCGTCACTTCGGGCCTGGTCGACGCCTATACGAAATGCCTCGCCGTGCCGGTCTTTTCAGCGCCAGGCAAGGTCGAGGCGACGATGTGCCTGGTGGTTCCGATCGACACGTCGGAGGAGCGGACCGCGGATCTCATCGGCCTGCTGCGCGGCCGCGCCGCCGGGCTCTCGATCGGCGGATAGGCGGAAAAGCGTTCGCGTCTCAGGCGATGATGTCTGGAATGATCTTGTCTTCCAGCTTCATCAGCCGGTCCTTGAGGACAAGCTTCTTCTTCTTCATGCGCTGGATCTGCAGCGGGTCGCAATTCATGGCGATCATCGCGTTGATCGCGGCATCGAAATCGGCGTGTTCCTGCTTCAGCCGGGAAAATTCGAGGCGAGTATCGGCCTGTTCCTGATCGGACATTCTCTACCGTCTGCACGTCTGCGGCGCCCAAAACTGGGCCTGGTTGGGCGGGGGCGGCAATTTCTGCCACCGGCGCGCAGCCCATATCACATTTCATGTTGTCGTGGAATGCTACCACGCAGCATTCGACATCGCCGTCTGATGGTGGCACACTGTCATTGTGCCGTCACAGATACGACCTGCGGTGGACGTGCCTTGGCGGCTGCAATCGAGGAAACCATGAAAGGGAGAACCAATCATGTCTCTTGCATCCCATCTTGATGAGTTGCAGCGGAAACACGGCGACATTGAACGCGAAATCGATGACGCGATGAACCACCCGTCGGTGGACGACCTCGAAATCGTGAATCTCAAGCGACGCAAGCTGGCACTCAAGGATGCGATTGAGAAATTGAGGGCGCAACCAACCACGCATTGATCCTCACGTGATATAGCCGCTCACCACTGGCGGTTTTCCTTGCCGGCGGCGCCAGCCGCCGGTGCAGTGGTTTTAATTTCAGCGATTCCACAAGCCGAAGCTAATATTCGTCAGGGCCGTTTATGCCGGGCCGCCGTAAGGTCGTGCGCTGTTTCAGGGTCCTGGCCGGCACCAATTGCTGCCAGTGGCGACCTGTCGCCATTGACAAGCCATCTTTGCTCCTCCACCTCATGCCCGGACTTCAGCGCATCGGACCCGGCTTGTGCGTCCAAGCGGACGCACGGGCTTCAGAGAGACGCATGGCGCTCCAGAGACAAAAGGCTGCCGGCATGACCGGGTATTTTTCCTTTCCCTTCCCCCGCCGCACCTCGGTCGGCGTCGATGTCGGCGGCGTGGTCGTCGGCGGCGGCGCGCCCGTGGTCGTGCAATCGATGACCAATACCGATACCGCCGATGTCGATCAGACGGTCGCGCAAGTCGCGGCGCTGCACCGCGCCGGCTCCGAGATCGTGCGCATCACCGTTGACCGCGACGAGAGTGCCGCCGCCGTGCCGCGCATCCACGAGCGACTGTTGCGGCTCGGCATCAACGTGCCGCTGGTCGGCGATTTCCACTATATCGGCCACAAGCTGCTGGCCGATCACCCGGACTGCGCCGAGGCGCTTGCCAAGTACCGCATCAATCCCGGCAATGTCGGCTTCAAGGACAAGAAGGACCGGCAGTTCACCGATATCGTCGAGATGGCGATCAAGCACGACAAGCCGGTGCGCATCGGCGTCAACTGGGGCTCGCTCGACCAGGAGCTGTTGACGCGGCTGATGGACGACAACCAGGACAAGGGTTTTCCCCTGACCGCGCAGGAAGTCACGCGCGAGGCGATCGTGCAGTCGGCGATCCTGTCGGCCGAGATGGCCGAAGAGATCGGTCTTGGCCGCGAAAAAATCATCCTGTCGGCCAAGGTCAGCGGCGTGCAGGATCTGATCGCCGTCTACACCGAACTCGCCACCCGTTCCAACCACGCGCTGCATCTCGGCCTCACTGAAGCCGGCATGGGGTCGAAAGGCATCGTTGCTTCTTCCGCCGCCATGGGCATCCTCTTGCAGCAAGGCATCGGCGACACCATCCGAATCTCGCTGACGCCGGAGCCGAATGGCGACCGCACCCGCGAGGTGCAGGTGTCGCAGGAACTGCTGCAGACCATGGGTTTCCGGCAGTTCGTGCCGATCGTCGCGGCCTGCCCCGGCTGCGGCCGCACCACCTCCACCGTGTTTCAGGAACTGGCGCAGAACATCCAGGCGGACCTGCGCAAGAACATGCCGGTGTGGCGTGAGAAGTACCCAGGCGTCGAGAACCTCAAGGTCGCGGTGATGGGCTGCATCGTCAACGGTCCGGGTGAGTCCAAGCACGCCGATATCGGCATTTCGCTGCCCGGCACTGGCGAGACGCCGACAGCGCCCGTCTTCGTCGACGGCAAGAAAGCAGCGACCCTGCGCGGGCCGTCGATCGCGGCGGATTTCGAGAAGATGGTCGCCGACTATATCGAACAGAGGTTCGGTCAGGGCGGCAAGGCCGCGGCAGAGTAGGTGAAATGCGGCGTTTCCTGTGGGCGACGCTGATTTTCCTGTGCGGCATGGCCTGGTCGACGCTTGCCCAGGCCGATCCGCCGCAATCGGCCAAGCAGCGGCTGATCGACAAGGTCTGCAACCTGATCCAGGCGCATGCCGACCAGAACGCTCTGCCCCGGGACTTCTTCGCCCGCCTTATCTGGAAGGAAAGCCGTTTCGATCCCAATGCCGTGAGCCCCGTCGGCGCCGAGGGCATTGCCCAGTTCATGCCGGGCACCGCCAAGATGCGGGGGCTTGCCGATTCCTTCGACATCAACCAGGCGATCCCGGCGTCGGCTAGATATCTCGCCGAAATGAAGACCAGTTATGGCAATCTTGGCCTAGCGGCGGCCGCCTACAATGCCGGCGAGAGCCGGGTGTCGCGCTGGCTGAATTCCGGCGGCTTCCTGCCGATGGAGACGGAAAGCTATGTGTTCGACGTCATGGGCGAGCCGGTCGACAAGTTCACGGACCCGGCCTATGCCGGCAAAGTCGAGCCGCTCGATGCCAAGCTGGATTTCGCCGTCGCCTGCCGCAAGCTGCCGGTGATCATGTCGCGGACGGTCGCAATGGCCTCGATCAACATCAAGCCATGGGGCATCCAGGTGGCGGGCAATTTTCGCCGCAGCGCGGCGATCGGCCAGTGGCTCAGGGTGCGGGGCCGCTTTCCGGCCCTGCTTGCCGGGCATGATCCTGTGGTGAGCCGGGTGCGCACGCCGATCGGCCGGCGCGGCATCTACGCCGTCAGGATCGGGATCGACGACCGCGCCGCCGCGAATGTCATCTGCCAGAAGCTGCAAAGCGTCGGCGGCGCCTGCGTGGTGGTGCGCAACCGGTAAGGGCCGAGGGCGCGAAGCGCTGCGCCGACAGGTTGGCGGGGCTGGCGCGCTGGCAATATGAGCGTCCACAACCGGATACGCTACGATCTCGAAGTCGAGACGAACGCCCAAACGCCGCTGCAATGTGCCCGTCGCATCGAGCAACGGTTTCAGCTATAGCGGCGGCCACCACCTCTCCTTGGGCAGCAGCCCTGTCATGCGAGCGCCCATGTTCGACGGATACATCATCTGCGGCACGCCCAGAACCGGCAGCACCTTGCTGTGCAAGCTGTTGGCGGCCACCGGAACGACCGGTGATCCCCACTCATTCTACCGGCGGCAGGATGTGTCGGAGTGGGCGCAGGATTGGGGATTGCCCGATCGCGACACGATGGGCGAGCGTGAATTCCAGCTTGCCTATCTCAATGCGGCGATCGGTGCCGGCAAGGGCGATACTGAAATTTTCGGCTTGCGCCTGATGCGGGAGAACCTGGATGAGCTGTCGGCGATCCTCGATCAGGTCTATCCCGGGCTTGCGTCAGACACAGCGCGTTTCGAACGAGCCTTTGGCCGAGTCCTCTACATACACCTGTCGCGCGAAAACAAACTCGCGCAGGCCGTCTCCCTGGTCAAAGCCCGGCAAACCGGTCTTTGGCATATCGCCCCCGACGGAACCGAAATCGAAAGGGTGGGACCTGCCAGGGAACCTCACTATGATTTCAAGCGCATCAAGGGCGAGGTCGAAGAACTGGAAGCCTATGATACGGCCTGGAACATCTGGTTCGCACAACAGGGCATAGCACCATTGCGGATCGGCTATGAGCACCTTGCCGCCGAGCCGGCCGTGGCATTGCTGCGCATCTGCGAAGCCCTGGGCGTCCCGGCGCCGGATGCCGGGCATGTCAGGCCCGGCGTCGCGAATCTCGCCGACGAGACAAGCCTGGACTGGATGCGCCGGTTTCATCTGGACGCGGCCGTCTGAGGCGTTGGTGGTGGTCAGGCGGTCTTGGCCACCACCGTCTCGCTGAGCCAGGTGCCGATCTTGGCGCCGAGGCGATCGGGCGAAACGGGCTTGGGCAGATAGTCGTCCATGCCGGCCTCGATGCACTTGTCGCGGTCGCCCTTCAGCGCATGCGCGGTGACGCCGATGATCGGGATGTGGCCGCCCGACGCCGCTTCGATCGCCCGGATGGCGCGTGTTGCCTCGTAGCCGTTCATTTCCGGCATCGAGACGTCCATCAGAACCAGCCTCGGATGCAGCGACCGGTACATCTCGACCGCGGTGCGGCCATTGCCGGCGATGCGGTAGCTCAGGCCGAGTCCATTGAGGATCTGGCCGAACACCATCTGGTTCACGTCATTGTCCTCGGCGATGAGGATGTCGATCGGGCTGTTCGGCGCGGCATTTGATTCCGGCACTGTCGCGACCGGTACCGCGGGGCCACGGATAACCGTGAAGGCCGGAGGTGCCTGCATCGGTTGGACAGGTTCGCGAATGAACTGCGCCTTGCCGACCTGCGAGCGCGCCTTCTGGATGACCGAGATGACGGTGCCGAGCAGGACCGCCGACCGCGCCGGCTTGGTCAGGTGCGCCGATATGCCGAAGTCGATGATCATCTTGCCGAAATCGACCTGGTCGACGGAGGTCAGGATCACGACCGGGATGGCGGACAGCCGGCTGTCGGCGGCGATGGCCCGGGCGACATCGGCGCCGTTCATGCCGGGCATCTGATAGTCGAGGATGATGCAGTCGACGCTGGCACCGAGTTGGCAGGCGCGATCGAGGAAGGCGAGGCCTATTGCGCCGCTTTCGGCGGCGGCGCAGTCGAAGCTCCAGCTTCTGAGCTGTTCGAGCAGGATCTCGCGGTTGACCGGATTGTCGTCGATGACCAGCACGCGCGCGCCGGTGACGTCCACCGGGACGACAGCGTCGCGCGCCTCGGCACGGTGGACCGGCAGCGGCACGGCGAACCAGAAGACGGAACCGCGGCCGATCTCGCTCTCGACGCCGATCTTGCCGGCCATCAGGTCGACGAGACGGGCGGCGATGGCAAGCCCGAGGCCGGTGCCTTCATGACGGCGGGTCGAAGACCCGTCGACCTGGGCGAACTTCTCGAACACGTTTTGCAATTTCTCGGCCGGGATGCCGATGCCGGTGTCCTCGACGCGCAGCTTCAGCTGGACGACGTCGTTGATGGTTTCGCCGCCGACATCGATCAGCACATGGCCCTTCTCGGTGAATTTCACCGCATTGCCGACCAGGTTGGTGACGATCTGCCGAAAGCGACCGGCGTCGCCGACGACATAGGCCGGCAGCCGAGGATCGACACGCACGATGAGTTCCAGGTTCTTCTCGGCAACGCGTGCCGAGACCAGTGTCGCCACATCCTCCACCGCTTCCGAGAGGCGGAAGGGGGCAGGATCGAGCGTCAGCTGCCCGGCATTGATCTTCGAGAAATCGAGGATGTCGTTGATGATGGTGAGAAGCGCGTTGCCCGATTTGACGATGACGTCGGTGAAGGTCTTCTGACGCGGGTTCAGTTCGGTCTTGGCCAGCAATTCGGCCATGCCGAGCACGCCGTTCATCGGGGTGCGGATCTCGTGGCTCATATTGGCGAGGAATTCCGACTTAGCACGGTCGGCCGCCTCGGCCTTGAACAAGGATTCGGCCGACTGGGCAAAGGCGCGGCGGATCGCCTGTTCCATCGGCCGGAAGATCCAGAAGGCAACGATGGCGAGCACGGCAAACAACAGGCCGCTCGCCCACAAAAGCAGCCGGTCGCCGGAGGCGTCCGCCAGATGGCGTTCGTCGTCCATCGCGGTGCGGACACGCACCAGCATGGGCTGAACGAACAGGTCGTTCTGGTTGCGGATTTCGCGAGAACTCCATTCATCGGTCTTTTGCGCCACCGACATCAGGTTGAAGTTGCGAACCATGTCACGCGGCGACCAGAACAGATCGCCATTGACGGAAGCGGCCGCCAGCTCGTTGACGGTCTTGACCGACAGGCGCGGGCGGATCGCGGCGAGCTGGGCGCTCAGCGTCTCGATCTCGCCGGTCAGGCGCTCGGAATGGTCGCGCGCCGAAGCCGTCAGCGCATCGCGCGTCTCGATCCGCCAGGCGGAACTGGTTGTCTCGGCGAAGCTGGTGGCGTTGCGCAGGTCGCGGGTGAAAACGACGAGATTGCTGCTCAGCGCATCGATTTCATGGCGCAAGGAATTGACGCGATTGAGCGCAACCATGATGGCGGCCGAAGCCAGCGCGAAAACCAACAGTCCCGAAAGATAACGTATCCGGACGGACCGGATGAAGGAAGAATATTCCGGCATGCGCAACCCCAACACATACGCATTATTTTAATGGTCGGGATTACGCTTCATTTACATTAAGATTTCGTTGGCGCACCGCAGGTCAATGCATGCGCTGCGGGGACGCGGCTGATCGGATCGATGCGGTGACGCCGAGCCGTCGACGATGCGCAACCCGATATGGGGCCTGCCGTCAGCTGTTGCGGGTTGCCACGAAAGTCGCGGCGGCCTTGAGCAGGGCCGCCTTTTCGCCATAGGGTTCGAGCAACGCGTGCGCCTGGCCGACGAGACCGTCGAGCTGCTTGCGAGCCCAATCCGCGCCGTGCAAGGCCACCAGCGTACCCTTGCCCGCGGCGGCATCCTTGCCGGTCGCCTTGCCCATCTGCCTGGCGTCGGCCGTCAAATCCAGCAGGTCGTCGGCGAGCTGGAAGGCAAGGCCGATCGCCGAACCGAACTCGGCCAGCCTTTCCATGTCATCCGATCGTGCACCGGCCAGGGTCGCACCCGCCTCGCAGGCGAAACGGATCAGCGCACCGGTCTTCATCGCCTGCAACCGGATGATGCCGGCCTCGTCCGGTCGCACCTGCTCGGCATCGAGATCGAGCTTCTGGCCGCCGACCATCCCGCCGGCCCCGGCGGCGCGGGCGAGCGCCACCACAAGGGCTGCGCGCCGCTCGGCCGGCAGCGCGGTCGCCTCGCCGGCGAGGATGTCGAAGGCGAGCGTCAGCAGTGCGTCGCCGGCAAGTATCGCGGTGGCCTCGTCGAAGGCCTTGTGCACGGTCGGCTGGCCGCGGCGCAGGTCGTCGTCGTCCATCGCCGGCAAGTCATCATGGATCAGCGAATAGCAATGCACGCATTCAAGTGCGGCCGCGACGCGCAGCGCCGCTTCGCCATCGGCGGAAAACAAGGCAGCACTTTCCATGACCAGGAAGGGGCGCAGGCGTTTGCCGCCGTTCAGCACGCCATGGCGCATCGCCGCCATCAGGCGATCGGGCCTCGCGATCTCGCCCGAAAGCGGGCGGTCGTCGAGCAACCGACGCAGCATCACCTCGACGGCGGCCGCGCGTCTGATGAGCGCCATTTCGAACGCCATTTCGTCGTCATTCGTCATGGCCGGGACCGGTAGCCGACACTCAGACGTTGCGCAAGAAGGCAAGCGCCATTATGCCGGAGCGGTAAGAGCCCGTTTGGAAACTCACCTCCTGCGGTCATCTGAAGGCATTTTCCGCGCTTCCGGTGCTCACGTACTCGAATGTACGCTCCGCTCCGGTGCTCGAAAACACCGTCTTATGACCCTCGGGAGCGCGTTTCGAGACGAGCTTCGTGGCACGGGTTGGGCGGCTTGGCGGAACCGATCGTCGATCATGAGACCGAAAAGCTGGACATGGCGACGAGATCGCGAGGCGTGAACCGCCGCAATCTCAGGCGCTGGGTCCGGCGCGGCATCGTCGTGGCCGCGGTGCTGGCGCTTGTCCCGGTGGTGCTGACCTTTCTCTACCTGCCGTCCTTCGTGCATCCGGTGTCGACACTGATGCTGAAGGACCTGGCGACCTTCTCCGGCTACGACCGGCGCTGGGTGTCCATCGATGACGTGGCGCCCGTGCTCGCCCATTCGGTCATCATGTCGGAAGATGGGCAGTTCTGTTTCCACCGCGGCGTCGATCTCGGCGAGCTCAGGGGCGTCGTCGACGATGCGCTGGCCGGCGAGGCGACGCGCGGCGCATCGACCATCACCATGCAGACGGTGAAGAACCTCTTCCTCTGGTCGCGGCCGCTGGGCTCGGTGCGCAAGGTCGTCGAGCTGCCGCTGGCCGTCTATTTCGACGCGGTGATGTCGAAACGGCGCATCATGGAAATCTATCTCAACATTGCCGAATGGGGGCCGGGCATCTATGGCATCGAGGCGGCGGCGCAGCACCATTTCGGCATTCCGGCAAAACAATTGTCCAGACGGCAGGCGGCCCTTCTCGCCGTCACGCTGCCCAATCCGATCGCCCGCAATCCCGCAAAACCCGGGCCGGGCCTCAGGCGGCTGGCCAACCTGATCGAGCGGCGCGCCGGCCGCTCGGGCGCCTATGTCGCCTGCCTGGACTAGCCGGCATAAAAAAGATTCACCGCAGCGCTGGCCAAAACGGTGTCAGGCGTGTATAGGCACCCGACTTTCTCAGATTTAGGCCCCGACATGGCCCTTTCACGAGGGCGGGCGGGGCTTTTGACCATGTAGTGGAGCATATCCATGGCCGTTCCGAAACGCAAAACCTCTCCGTCCAAGCGCGGCATGCGCCGCTCGGCCGACGCCCTCAAGGCCCCGACCTATGTCGAGGACAAGAATTCCGGCGAAATGCGCCGCCCGCACCACATCGACCTGAAGACCGGCATGTATCGCGGTCGCCAGGTGCTGACTCCCAAGGAAAGCTGAGCCCAGCTTTTCCCTGGGTTTGAGTAACAAAGGACCGGCCTCTGGCCGGTCTTTTTGCGTTTGGGACGCCGTGCGCGCCGGCTATTTCAAGCGCTGAGCTTCCCTGTCTCGTTTTCCATGTTGGCCGGGCAATCGGCTGACATGGTTGTTGCATCCGGTCTTCGACCGTGTTTGCGGCCGCGCACGAAAAATCTTGACGCCGTGCCTGTGGAGCATTCTACAGAAGGTGCCCCCATATGGAGACGCCAGATGTTCGGTGCCGTCCCGCTTTTGATCGTGCCTTTCGTGCTCTACAATCTCGGCCTGCTCGGAATATTCGGCGGCGGCGACGATCCGTGGGCGAGTGAGATCTTCTCGTTCCGCATGATGTCGGGCGGGGTGTTCTCGATGACGCTCGGCGACCTGATTGTGCTGATCGGGCTGATCTTCCTGTTCCTCGAAATGGTGAAGTCGGCGCGCACGACCACGGCCTCGATCATGGACCATCTTCTGTCGATGCTGGTCTTCGTCGCTTTCCTGGTCGAGTTCCTGCTGGTGAAGGGTGCCGCGCACTCCATCTTCTTCACGCTGATGATCATCGCGCTGTTCGACGTGCTGGCCGGGTTCGCGGTGTCGATGCGGTCGGCCAGCCGCGACATCAATTTGAATTAGACTGAAGCTTCAGCCTGGATCGGCGGTGAAGCCGGCGGCTTCGATGCCGGCAATCGCGGCTGCCTCGTCATTGTCGGATGTATCGCCCGAAATACCGACGGCGCCGATGATGCTCCCTGCCTTGTCGCGGATCAGCACGCCGCCGGCGACCGGCAGCACGCGTCCTCCCGACACGTCGGAAATGCCGGCAACCAGATGCGGACGTTCCTTGGCGAAGGCCTCGACCTTGCGTGAGCCCATGCCGATGGCCAGCGCGCCATAGGCCTTGCCGGCCGACATTTGCGGGCGCAGGAACGAAGCGCCGTCCTGGCGCTGGAAGGCGACGAGATGCCCGCCGGCGTCGAGCACCGAGACGCCGAGCGGCTTGAGCTTGAGATCGGTGCCCCTGGCGAAGGCGGCATCGATGATCTCGACGGCTTTTTCGAGCGGCAGCGCGGTCATGGCAATCTCCTGTTGAACAGCCCGATCATCGGCGGTCAGCCGGGCGAGGCAATCCCGGTTTCGGTTGAAATTGCTTCCTGTGAAGCAGCGGGATGAAGGCGCCTGACCGGTGGCGTCACCACAGCTCGATTCAGGGCGAGGAATTGGCGGAGGGGGAGACGTTACTTTTTCTTGGCGCGGGCCGGCTTCTTGGCAGGTGCGGCAGGCGTGTTGGCCAGATCTTCGGCTTCCTTGGCGAGCCGCAGCGCCCGCAGCTTGTCGGTCTTGGCCTTGCGGGCATCGCTCTCGGCGACATACTCGGCCATGGCTTTCTGCCGGACCGTCGCCGCCTCTTCCTGCTTCTTGAAGCGCAGATCGGCACGCGCGCGGGCAGTGTCCCTAGAGTTCTCAACCAAGAGTCTATCCAATCCCATCACGTGTGATTTTCGTCCCTTGTAGCAGAGCCGGCCTTTCAACGGGGAAAATAGTTGGTCAGCCGGCTGGGCTGGCGTTGAGGGCCTTTTCGGCAACCACCGCTTCATAGGCGGCCCGCAGCGTTGCACGGACAGAGGGGCCGGGCGCTGTATCGAGGGGGGTGCCGAGATGCTCATGGCGCAACTCGGCCATGAATTTCTCCCACATTGGCGGCCCACCCCTTTCTAGGAGTTCGGCGCGGATCGAAAGCTCCTCGCTGGTCGGCAGCCAGACGCGGCCCCAGGCGCCGAGATGGGCCAAGATGGGCACCAGTGTGATGGCCATCTCGGTCAGGCTGTAGATCGCCTTCTGCTTGTGACTGGGGTCGTCCGCCTTGGTCAGCATGCCGAGTTCCATCAGCCGCTTCAGCCGGTCGGCGAGGATGTTGGAAGCAATGCCTTCCATCGACCCGTTGAGCAACTCACGAAAATGCCGCCTGCCGCCAAAAATCATGTCGCGCAGGATGATCAGGCTCCAGCGGTCGCCGAACACCTCGAGCGAGAGGTTGATCGGGCAGCCTGACCGGCGATCGAGGGTCATTCGATGTTCTCCGCGCAAAACCAGTTGCATTATCGTATCGGTTTTATTATCGTGCAACCGATTGCAAAATGCAAGCAGATGAGGAGGCCAGCAAATGACAACCAAGGACCGTCCCGAGATCATATCCGAAACCTTTGGCGATCCGGCGGACCCCGCGCTGCTGTTGATCATGGGCGCTATGGCCTCAATGCTTTGGTGGGCCGAGGCGTTTTGCCGGAAACTCGCGGATGCCGGCCTCTACGTGATCCGCTACGACAATCGCGACACCGGCCGGTCGACCAAATACCCGGTGGGACAGCCGCCCTACACTTTCGACGACATGGCCGACGACGCGATTGCCGTTCTCGACAGCCGCGGCATCGGCAAGGCGCATGTCGCGGGAATGTCGATGGGCGGCAGGATTGCCCAGTTCGTGGCGCTCAGGCACCCCTTGCGCGTCGCTTCGCTGACCGTGATCAGCAGTTCGCCCGTGGGGACCGACACTTCGCATCTGCCGAAAACGACCGACGCCTATCTGGAGCATTCGGCCGATGGAGCCAAAGTCGACTGGACGGATCGCCGCCAGGTCATCGACTTCATGGTCAGGGATGCGCGGGCGATCGCCAGCACCGCCCATCCGTTCGACGAGGCGGGGATGAGAGCGTTCATCGAACGGGATTACAGCAGGTCCGGCGGCTTCCTGAGCGCCACCAATCATTTCATGCTCAAGGGCGGTAACCAGTGGAAGGGCCGCCTGCCCGAAATAGCGGCGCCGCTTCTGGTCATCCACGGCACGTCGGATCCGATCTTTCCGGTCGAGCATGGCGAGGCCCTGGCCCAAGCTGTTGCCGGCGCGAAACTGCTTCGCATCGAAGGCGGCGGTCACGAACTGCATCCGGATGACTGGCCTGACATAGAGGCCGCCATCGTCGCGCACGTCCGATCCAGCTGAGACTTCGCGGGTGGGCCTTGACGAGCGAGGCTCACCGCAATAGTTAAGCAAATGCTTCAGTGTTGCCACAGAAACAGACGAGCACAAGAATGTCCCTGACGCTGCATTTCCATCCGCTGGCCTCCTTCTGCTGGAAGCCGCTGATCGCGCTTTACGAGAACGCCACGCCTTTTGCGCCGGTCATTGTCGATCTCGGCGACGAGCAATCACGCGCGGCCTTCCTGAAGATTTCGCCGACCGGCAAGATGCCGGCGCTGCGCGACGACGCGCGTGACCGCACTGTGCTGGAATCGACCATTGTCGTGGAATATCTGGCCGCGCACTATCCGGGACCGGTCGAACTCGTTCCCGCCGACATCGACCTGGCGCTGGCGGTCCGTCAGGCCGACCGCTTCTATGATTTCTATGTGCAGGAGCCGATGCAGAAGATCGTCGGCGACAGGTTGCGGCCGCTCGACAAGACCGATCCATTCGGTGTCGAACAGGCGCGCGGCCAGTTGCGCAATTCCTATGCCATCATCGAACAGGAAATGCAGTCCAGGGAATGGGCTGTAGGCGATACCTTCACCATGGCCGATTGCGCGGCGTCTCCGGCGCTCTTCTACGCCAACAAGGTCGAGCCGTTCGGCGACAAATATCCCGCCGTGAAGCGCTATCACGACCGCTTGCTGCAACGCGCCGCCTTCATCAGGGTGATCGAGGAGGCGCAGCCCTACTTCAAGTTCTTCCCCTACAACAACGGCTGATCGCGATGCTGCACGATCCCGCCCAACTCGACCTGATGTTCCAGGCGCTCGCCGATCCGGCGCGGCGGCAGATGGTCGACCGGCTGTCACGCGGCCCCGCCTCGGTGAGCCAGCTGGCCGAGCCGTTGGCGATGTCGCTGTCGGCGGTCGTCCAGCACCTCAATCTGCTGGAAGCGAGCGGCCTCGTGCGCACGCAGAAGGTCGGGCGGGTGCGTACCTGCCAGATCGATCCAAAGGCGTTGCGAGCGGCCGAGCACTGGATCAATGAGCGGCGCCTCTCGTGGGAGCGCCGGCTGGATCGGCTCGGCGATTTCCTGGCCGAAAGCTAGAGAGGAAAATGTCATGTCGAGAACCAAATCCGAACTGGTGCGCGGCTATTTCGTCGCCTTTCAGGCCGGAGACCGCGCCGTGATGGGTTCAAGCATGCTCCCGAAGACCGGCCTCCGGTTTTCGGGGTCACGTTCCGGGCAAATCCACCGAGGAAGGTTTCATGACTGAGCGATCCGTTGTCCATTCCACCTTTGTCGTCGAGCGGAGCTATCCGGTGGCACCGGCGAAAGTCTTCTCCGCATTCAGCAGCCCGGATGCCAAGCGGCGCTGGTTCGTCGATCCCCATGACCCGGTGCCCACCCGGCACGAAATGGACTTCCGCGTCGGCGGCAAGGAGGTCAATGCCGGCTGCCCGAACGACGGGCAAATGCATTTCTTCAACGCGGTCTATCAGGACATCGTGCCGGACGAGCGCATCGTTTACAGCTATGAGCTGCTGTTCGGCGAAACCCGCGTTTCGGTGTCGCTGGCGACGATCGAATTTGTGGCGGAAAGCGGCGGCACGCGGCTTGTGATGACGGAGCAGGGCGCCTTCTTCGACGGCCACGACACCTCAGCCACGCGCGAGCATGGAACGGGCGAACTGCTCGACGCGCTCGGCGCCTTCGTGAGTTCGCAATCCTGACCGGGTTGCTCAAGTGCCGGAGGCAGAAACGATCAGGCTTCCCAGAATTGATCGAGCCAGATGTTGAGTCTCAGGAAGCCGGCATTGCTCACCGTATAGACACGCCGCGTGCCTTCAGCCTTGGCGTTGACCAGCCCGGCGTCGAGCAACACTTTCAGATGCTGTGATACGGCCGGGCGGGAGACTGGCAGTCCGGACGCCAATTCGTTGACGGTCTTCGGACCGCGTCGAAGTTCTTCCAGAAGATGGCGCCGATTGGGGTCGGCGATCGCCATGAAGGCGTCGGAAAACATCATGCCTCATTTGTGAGGCAAAGTTTTTCAAATCTCAACTGTTTGCTTCTGCTTTTCTTCTCGGATCGAGCCGCAATGCTTCGGGGGTCACCGAACGGTCGGCCGGCTGCGTCTTGAAGGCGTCGCGATCCTCGATCGGCACCGGAGCGCGGCGGCTGATGCGCAGCAGCGTGTAACCCGCCAGGGACAGATGCGCCAATGCGGTCGCCAGGAACAGGCCCTCCGGGCGCATCCAGCCCATCAGGGCGGCGGCCAGCAACGGCCCGATCATGGTGCCGAAGCCGTAAAGCAGCAGCAGGCCACCCGATACCTTGACGAAATCCTCGGAGCGGGCGTGGTCGTTGGCATGCGCCACGGCAATCGAATAGAGCGTGTAGGCGAAAGCGCCGTAGGCGGCGGTGAAGACGAGGACGAAGACTGCTGAGCGCGGCTCGAACAGGAAGATGAGAAGCGCAAACAGCGCCGCGCCGAAGGCAGCACCGGCCAGCACGAAACGGCGGTCGGTCTTGTCGGAGAGACGCCCGGCCGGAAGCTGCATGGCGGCACCGGCGACGACCACCAGGCTCATCATCAAGGCGATCTCGGCGGTGGAGATGCCGATGCGGGCACCGTAGACCGCGCCGAGCGTGCCCCAGGCGCCGTTGGCGATGCCGATCAAGAGGCAGGCGATCGCCGACACCGGCGAGTTGGCGTAGAGCCCCTTGACGTCGAGCTTGACGTCCTGCAGCGGCTTCGGGAGGGAAGCGCTCGAAACCGCTGTCGGCAGAAGCGACAAGCAGAACAGGATGCCGGTGATCATGAACAGCGACGCCGATTTCACGTCGCCGCCGGCGACGATCATCTGTCCGCCCATGATCGAGGCATAGGTGACCATCATATAGAGGCCGAAGACGGTGCCACGGTTCTCGTTGGTGGCCTTCTCGTTCAGCCAGCTCTCGATGACCATGAAGGCGCCGGCCATGGTGAAACCGGTGAAGGCACGCAGCAGGATCCAGACATATTCGTCGATGACCAGGCCCGTCAGCAGCGCCACGATGGCGCCGGACGCGGCAAAGGCGCCGAAGGCGCGCACATGCCCGGCACGGCGCACGATGCGCGGCGCAAAGAAACAGCCGGTGACGAAGCCGCCGGCCCAGGCCGTGCCCATCAGGCCGAGCGAAGCGGTCGAGAACCCTTCCAACTGGCCGCGCAGGGGCAACAGCAGCCCGTGCAGTCCCGATGCCGCCAGAAGGAAGGCGGTGCCGCGAAGCAGGGAAAGGATCGGTCTGTAGGCTGCGAGCATTTTTTGATCCGGCTGAGGGCTGGGAGGGGCGCAGGTTTGAAGACAGTCGCATTCGGGCTTTTCGGCGGCGGACGGCTACCTCAGCGAATTATCCGCGGCGGAACAGCGCCTCGGCCGCCGACTTGGTGTTGTCCTTGGTCTTGAGTTCGGTCTCAAGCCGAGCGATCTCGTCGCGCAGGATGCCGATGCGCTCGGACAGTTCACCGACTGAAAGCAGCGACAGGTCTTGCCCGATTTCGTGCGGGCGTGCCTTCTTCTTGGGTTCGTCGTCGAAGATCGCCATCGTCGCTCCTCCTACGCCAGACCAGATTGGCCATTTGCCTGATTTGGCAATCAGCATACATAGGGCAGGGGCATCGATGCAAACAGCCGGTAAAAGCCGGCGAGGAAGACGGGAAACTTCATGGCGAGCGGACAGAAAATTCCGGCACGGATGACGGCGATCGCGATTTCGGAGCCGGGCGGTCCCCGGGTGCTGAAGCCGGAAACGCGCGACGTGCCGCTGCCCGGCCCCGGAGAAATCCTGATCAAGGTCCATGCCGCAGGCGTCAACCGGCCCGACGTCCAGCAACGCAAGGGTGCCTATCCGCCACCCCCCGGCGCATCGGACCTGCCCGGCCTCGAAGCATCGGGTGAGGTGGCGGCCCTTGGCGACGAGATATCGCGCTGGCGCATCGGCGACCGGGTCTGCGCACTCACGCCCGGCGGCGCCTACGCCGAATATGTAAGGGTTCACGCAGGCAGCGTTTTGCCGCTGCCGGCGGGCTTCACCCATACCGAAGCGGCGGCGGTGCCGGAGAACTACTTCACCGTCTGGCACAATGTCTTCGAGCGCGGCGGACTGAAGAAGGGTGAGACGCTGCTCGTCCATGGCGGCTCGTCCGGCATCGGCACCACGGCGATCCAACTCGCCTCGGCCTTCGGCGCCTATGTCATCACCACCGCTGGATCGAAGGAGAAATGCGACGCGTGCCTGAAGATTGGCGCCGACCGCGCGATCAATTACCGCGAGCAGGATTTCGTCGCCGCGGTCAAGGAGGCGACCGAAGGCCGGGGCGCCAACGTCATCCTCGACATGGTCGGCGGCGACTATGTCCAGCGCAACTACGAGGCCGCCGCGATCGAGGGCCGCATCGTGCAGATCGCCGTCCAGGCAGGTGCTGTGGCGAGCGCCGACTTTTCCAAGATCATGGTCAAGCGGCTGACCCATACGGGTTCGACGCTGAGGCCCCGCACCGTGGAATTCAAGGCGGCGATCGCGGCCGCGCTGGAGGCGCAGGTGTGGCCGCTGCTCGGCACGCGCAAGGTGGCGCCGGTCATGGACATGATCTACCCGCTCACCGATGCCTGGCGCGCGCATGAGCGGATGGAGGAAGGGGATCATATCGGCAAGATCGTGCTCGACGTAGGCTAGGCCCGTATCCCCTAAATCTCGACACCGTCCCCGGGCGCCCGCCTTGCCTGCAACATGAACAGAATCTTAATGGTGCAATGCAGCATTTGCATCATTGCTATGCAAAATCAGCCGTTCAAGTCCTCATCGATGATCACTATTTGAGCATCATCGAAACGAACCCAATTCAGGAGGACTACCATGAACCCGATCCGCGCTTTCCGTAACTGGCGCATGTACAACGAGACCGTTCGCGAATTGAACCGCCTCAACGCACGTCAGCTCAGCGACCTCGGCATCAACCGCGCCGACATCGAAAGGATCGCCCGTCAGGCGATCTGATTGCAAGCGCGACCTCGCCGGAAGGCAGGGTCGCAATGTAGAGCCGACGCAGACGCCTTGTTCGTCGCCGGTTCCGAACCCGCTGGACCCTGTCCGGCGGGTTTTGTCTTTTGGGGTGCCAGTCGGCGTGAGCCGCCGTCACCCGTGTCAAGCACCAGGCGGCTTGACCTCTGTTTTCAGCATGGCATCTTGACGGATGGGGACCGGTTGCCGCGTGAGCGCGTGGCTGGCAGGGCAGGCATCGACGAAGGCTTCCACGCCCATGTTGGATGATCTTACCGACAAGATCTACGAGGCTGCTTTCGTTCCGGACCTGTGGCCGGAGGTGCTGGATGGCATAAATAGAGCCTCCGCCTCAGTGGGCGGCGCCGTGTTCCTGTTTGCCGATGAGCAGCCGGTGCGCGGAAGGACGGTGCCGCTGCTGCAGGACTTGCTGAATGAATTCCTCCTGGGCGATACGCTGCAGTTCTCCACGGCGGTCTCGCGCATGTGCGCGGTGCAGCCGGCCAGTTTCGTCGATGTCGAGAGTTTCCTGACAGCCGAGGAAATCGAGAACGATCCCATCCGGGTCCGCCTGCGCGCGCTTGGGATTGGCGCGCATACCTGCACCGCCATCCCGATGCCGAGCGGCGAACTGGCCATCTTCGTCTTCCAGCGAAGGCTTGGCGAGGGCCGCTACGACGCCGGCAGCTTCGACATTCTCGACGGTTTGCGGCCGGCCATGGCGCGCGCCAGCTTGATCGCCGCGCGGCTTGGCCTGGAGCGGGCCAAGGGAACCGTTGCCGCCATGACGGCCATGGGGCTGCCGGCGGCCATCCTCTCATCGAGGGGGCATGTGCTCGCCGCCAATCTGCTGTTCGAGAGCATGGGCTCGATCTTCCTGCCGGTCGCCTTTGGCGGCATGGCAATCGTCGATGCGGATGCCAATCGCCTGTTTCAGCAGGCCGTCGTCGCCGCACGCGGGGCCGCCGAACCCTCGGTCCGGTCCATCCCGGTTTCGGCCGCCGCCGACAGGTCGCCACTGATCCTTCATGTCCTGCCGCTGCGCCGTTCCGCCCACGAGATATTCTCGGGCGCCGACATCCTGGTCGCGGCGACGGCGGTGAACGCCAGTTCCATGGTGCCATCGCCAACGCTGCTTGCCGGACTGTTCGACCTGACGCCAGCCGAGGCGCGCCTGGCCTCGGCACTTTCGCAAGGGCGAACACTGGCGGAGGCGGCGGCAAGTGCCAACATCACCGTGAAGACCGGGCGAACCTACCTCGAACGGATATTCGCCAAGACAGGAACACGCCAACAGAGCCAGCTTGTCGCTCTGCTCAAGGGCACGGAGCCGTTCCGGTAACCGCCGGTTCGCGGTTTTCTGCGGGCTTTTCCAAAAACATTGCGAAGCGGGCAGGGAACGGCTATACAGGCCCCGAATTTCCCATTTTGGTGGCTCTAAACCACCGCCCGCGCGGGAACGCGGGCGAACGAGAAGGATTTTTGCGATGGCCAATACGCTGCTGATGCCCAAGGCGACCGCCGTCTGGCTGGTCGACAACACCGCGCTTTCCTTCGAGCAGATCGCGCAGTTCTGCGGGCTGCATCCGCTCGAGGTCAAGGCGATCGCCGACGGCGAATCGGCGCAAGGCATCAAGGGCATGGATCCGATCATGACCGGCCAGCTGACCCGCGACGAGATCGCGCGCGCCGAGAAGGACCCGAACCAGCGCCTGAAACTTTCCGACCCCAAGGTGCGGGTGCCGGAATCCAAGCGCAAGGGTCCGCGCTACACGCCGCTGTCGAAGCGCCAGGATCGGCCGAACGCCATTCTGTGGCTGGTGCGCAACCATCCCGAACTCAAGGACGCGCAGATTTCGCGCCTTGTCGGCACCACCAAGTCGACGATCGAGCAGATCCGCGAACGCAAGCACTGGAACTCGGCCAATCTGCAGCCAATGGACCCGGTGACGCTGGGTCTCGCCTCGCAGATCGACCTCGACATGGAGGTCAACCGCGCCTCGCGTGGCCGCGAACAGGCGCAGCCGGTCGGCGACACGCTGTTGCCGGCGGCATTGACCGAGCGGCTGGTGCCGGCGCCGGAGAAGCCGAAGGACGAGGACGCGGAGCTCGACGCCAACGCCGTCTTCGCCAAGCTGTCAGCGCTGAAGTCGAAGGACACCGATAAGGACGACGAGGAATAGGCTTTTCGCCAATTCGACAAAAAAGCCCGCTTCGAGCGGGCTTTTTTGTGCGGTCGGGCAAATCTCAGCTTCGCGCCGCGCGGTCGGGCGCCATGCCATAGTCCTCGCTGCGCTCCACCGCCCGGTAGAAATCGGCGAGCTGCTTGCCGCGTTCCGGCTTGAAGATGCGGCCGGCGATGACCACCGAGGCGATGCGGTCGATGCGGAAAGCGCGAAAATCATCACGCATCTCGCACCAGGCGACCAGCGTCCAAACCTTGCCCCAGAACCATAGGCCGAGCGGCCTGATATCGCGCGCGGTACCGCGACCGGCTTCGTCCGAGTAGTCGATGGTCAGCACCTGGCGTTTTTCGACCGCGCGCTCGATCAGGTCGATCGCCTCGCGGGCGGCGTCGCTGACCACCCACATCGGCGTGTGGATCTCGGTGCGGGCGATGCGATCCTTTTCGGCATCGGGCAGTACGGCACCGATCTTGACCAGCGCCTCGTCGGCGGCGCGCGCCATGGCAGCGCCGCCAAAGGCGCGCACCATGCGGGCGCCGGCAACCAGCGCCACGATCTCGTCACGCGTGAACATCAGCGGCGGAAGGTCGAAACCCTCCCTCATCATGTAGCCAACGCCAGCCTCGCCGTCGATCGGCACCCCGGTCGACTGCAGGTCGGCTATGTCGCGATAGATGGTTCGCTCGGAAACCTCGAGCCATGTGCCGAGCTTCTGGGCGGTGACCAGGCGGCCACCACGCAGATGCTGCACGATCTGAAAGAGCCTGTCGGCGCGGCGCATCGTTTGCTTCCCCAGTGTCTTTCCCATGCATGCCGTGGCTCCCGGACCGGATCCACTTCCACGTGACATGCATTACGGTTTCAGCCCTTCGCGCTTACGCTGCGCGGCAACGAATTCCGCGCCGAAGGACAGTTTCCTCGTTGTCGGCGTCTTCGCATCAAGCACGCGCCAGAAGGGAGCGACGTCGCTGAGCGTCATGCCGCGCTCGAGATCCTCCTTGGCCGCCTCGGCGACCGTGCGCAGATGATAGCCTATGGTGACCGGGCATGTCACTTCGGCGCCGTGCTCGATGGCGAGCGCGGTGCGCAACGCGCGAACGTCCATCTCGACACCTTCAGCAATCGAGCGGATGAAATCATCGACCTGGCGCGCGGTTGGCACCAGCATGGGCTGCCCCTCGACGACGTCTCCCATCGTGCGCGGCGTTGGTTTCACGCCGTTGATGCCAGGCGTGTTCAGCCTGTCGTTCCAGCTTTTCATCGATCGTCCTCTCGGCCGGCCATGAGCATCAGTCACCATCGCACGCGCCTCCTGACAGCATACTGTCAGGAGGCTTCAGCATACTCTTTGGCGAACAGCGTCCGCATCTGCGCAAGATCGCTGCCTTTTTCGGGATAGAGCGTTTGTAGAAAGGCAAGGGCGAAGGTGCCGGGCGCAGAGCCCGGCGCGGAAACGATCCTGCCGTCGGCCACGGCATGCGGCACGTCCTGATAATTGCCATCACCGGCATAGCCGGCTTCGTGGCGGTTGATCCAGTCTCGGCCATTGCTGGTATGCCTGGCCTTCTCGAACATGCCGGCTCGGGCCAGCGCCAGCGTCCCGGCACAAATGCCGCCAACGACACCGCCGCGCGCCGCGACGGCCGTCAGCAGTTCGGAAGCATCCGGCGGCGCCTTGCCCGCCCACTGGTCGGAACCGATGACGGCCACGGCATCGAGATCGATATTGTCATCGGCGTCCGCCGAACGGCCCGGTGTCAGGCGAAAACCGCTGATTCCGGTCACCGGCTTGCCTCCCGGCGTTAGCGACACGGCGCGAGCGCCGAACCACTCGACCGCCGAGGCCGCCAGCAACCCATATTCCCAGTCGGCAAAGCCCTCGATGAAAAGGAAGCCGATTATCTTGTTCTCGGGCATGAGCTCGCTCCATCCCTCGCGCCGGACCTGATATCTGGGTGCTGACGTGTCAGCCTCCAACCGCTGGCTTGAAAATTCTGCTCAATTGCCGTGATGGCGACGCTCGGCATACATGTCGGGCCAGCCGATATCCTTGCGAATGTCGGCGGGCAGCGCGTTCATGAACCGCTGCGTGCGGATCTCGTTGCGCATCGTGCGGATCTTGCCGACATAGTGCTGCATGCCACGCAGAATGGTAAAACCGTTCATGACCAATCTCCTCTCTCTAACTGGAGGCAGTATCGCATACCCCTCCTGACAACAGTCTGTCAGGAGGATGGCAGGTCGTATCGCGACAGTTCCGTTCTCGTCATGGCAGGTCCTGCCGGTGCGGGTCGTTCACCAAGATCAGCCAATCTGGCCGTATTGTTCATCGCCTGGCGACAAACTGTCGGGACAGGCGGCCTTAAGCGGGGTGACCGGAGTTCTGATATGAAAGGAGAAAATTCTTCCCCAAAAACAGGGAGACGACCATGAGCATGCAACTGACAGGAATTCACCATCTGACCGCCATCACCGCCAATGCGCCCGGCAATCTGCACTTTTACACAAAGGTGCTGGGCCTGCGGCTCGTCAAGAAAACGGTGAACCAGGACGATACCTCGGCTTACCATCTCTTTTATGCCGACGGCGAGGCAACACCGGGTACGGACCTGACCTTCTTCGACTGGCCGGTCGGCCGCGAACGGCGTGGCACGCACAGCATCGCGCGGACCAGCCTCAGGGTCGGCAGCCAGGAGAGCCTTGCCTGGTGGAAGCAGCACCTTGCCAGCGAAGGTATCGTGACAGGAGAGATTGTCGATATCGGTGGCTACAAGTCGCTGGATTTCGAAGACCCCGAAGGCCAGCGCCTGCGGCTCGTCAGCGATGACGGAAAGGGCGGCAGCCATCCCTGGGCGCAAAGCACGGTGCCGGCCGGACATCAGATCCGCGGGCTCGGGCCAATCGTCATCAGTGTTCCCGATATCACCAACACCGAGGCGGTGCTGACCAGGGTGATGAACATGCGCAAGGTACGCGACTATGCCTCGCCGGACGGCGAGGGCCAGGTCCACGTCTTCGAAATGGGCGCGGGCGGGCCGGCGGCGGAGCTTCATGTCGCGGTGCAGCCCGGGCTGGCGCCCGCAAGGCAAGGCGCCGGTGCGGTTCACCACGTCGCCTTCAGGGCGCCCGACCAGGAGACGCTCCATCAATGGACGGCGCGTCTTGCCGAATTCCGTCTGCCGTCGAGCGGCGAGGTCGAGCGTTACTACTTCCGCTCGCTCTATTTCCGTGAGCCGAACGGCATCCTGTTCGAGATCGCCACCGACGGGCCGGGGTTCACCGCCGACGAGCCGCTGGAAACGCTCGGCGAAAGCCTTGCCCTGCCGCCGTTCCTGGAGGCAAAACGCGCTTCGATCGAGGCTGGCCTCAAGCCGCTGAAGTAGATCGTTGCGCGGTTAGGTGCGGGCGCCGCGTTCCGGTTCTGGATCGCGGCGTCTTTCTTTCCCGGAGACCGAGCGAAACCGCTTTGACAGGTGACGGCGTTGCTGGTCAAAGGCGGCATGACGAAACTCCTCGCCCTTGTCATCGTCGGGTTCATGGTGATCCAGCTCATCAAGCCGCTCGGTTGGCCCGGGCTCAGGCGACGCGGCGATTTCTGGAAATTGGCGCTTCTTGCCATGGCGGCGATTTCGCTGGCGGCCGTGCTCGGGCATTTGACCTAAGCTGTCGCGCCGCCTGGCCATAGATATTCAGTCGCCAAGCACAGGGTCGACGAGATGTTCCGCCCAGGCCCGGTAGCCGGCCTCCGAGGCATGGAACCCGTCGGAGGCAAAACCGGCTTCAGGGTTGGTGATCGGCAGGCGCGGCGCTGGCACCGCGCCGCGTTCCAGGCAGAGGCGTTCGCCCATCCGGTTCATCGCGGTGGCGCGGACCTCGAGGATCTTGCCGAGCATCGACGGCATGGCCGGCGCGCGCGTGAACTCCAGCACCGGCGACCAGACCACGCGAGCCTCCGGCCATTTGGCGCGCAGCGCGTAGAGCAGGCCGCCGAACTCCTTCTTGAAGCGCGGCACGGAATGAAAATTCTTGGTGTCGTTGGTGCCGATGGCGAGCACGATATGCGTCCACGGATCGGCCGACAGGTTGGGCAGGACATGGTCGCGGATCTGGCCAGATGTCGCCGAATTGAAGCCGGCGGCACGCCAGCGCACAGCGCTGCCCGTGCGCTGCGCAATCAGCACGGCGAGCTGCGCGGCAAGGCCGTTTTCGGAATTGCCGATGCCGACCGACGCGGCGGAGGAATCGCCCAGGACCAGCAGCGAGATCACCGGGGCCTGGCCCGAGATCTCGTGCATGACCGGGCCTTGCGCCGGCAGCATGCGCGAGGTGCGGCGGCGCACGCCCAGCCCCTGCCAGATATAGACGGGGTAGGCGAGCCAGGTGAGGATGGTCGGGAAACGCATGGCAATACCGTGAAATGACGAGGCAGCCTTAGCGCATGTTTTGGTCGGCGTGAACGGATCGCTGCCTCGTCGGCCCATGTCCTTTTGCTTTGGCGCAATTCCGGACGGGAAACCGTTTCACGCTTTTTCTGAAATTGCCCTAGGGGCAAGCGTCGTCCTGCAGCGACCTGTTTCCATAGTCGTCGTGCAACCGCACCCAGTCCATCGAAGTGCCATAGGGGCCGGTCTCGCCGCGGCCTTTCGGCGCCATGTCGAGATATTGATAGGCGCCGATGAACTGCTCGCTGCCACGGGCGCGCGACATGAAGGTCAGGAAGATGTCACCGGCTTCCTCCCTGTAGAAGACAGTGGTGCCAGGCAGGTCCTTCGACGTCGATACCGGTGTCTCGAAGTTATAGACGGCTTCGCCGGAGGCGATCTGCCTGTCGGTGAAGGAGACCTGCATGTCGAAGTTGAAATCCGAGGCATAGGAGGACACCCAGTCGAATTTCCATCCCATGCGCTGCTTGTAAGGCAGCAGCTCGGCGAGCGGCGCGCGCGCGATCACGACAAGCGACACGTCATGATGCCTGAGGTGCTGGTTGGCGCCGTCGATGTGATCGGCGACGAAGGCACAGCTCTCGCAGTGATGCGTCGAGCCCGGCGCGAACACGAAGTGGTAGACGATCAGCTGGCTGCGGCCGGCGAAGAGATCGGCCAGTTTCTTTGGTCCGTGTTCCGTCTCGAAGACATAATCCTTCCGCACCTTCAGCCAGGGTAGCTGCCGCCGCTCGGCCGCAACGCGTTCGCGTAACCGCGTCAGTTCCTTCTCGCGGTTTAGATGTGCCTTGTGGGCCTCGAACCAGTCTTCACGCGAAACGACCTTGTTGCGATGCATGAACTTCTCCCTGTCTGCACCCCAAGGACGTACGGGATGGGCGCGAGCCGACATCGCCGCTGCCAGGAATGCCCAGAGGAAATAAGAATGCGAATGCCTCGCCCCAAGGCCGGCGCGCCAAAACAAAAACCCGGGCACGTCGGCCCGGGTTTGAAGGGAAGGGATAGCAGGGGGTCTTCAGGCAGCCTGTTCCAGGCTCGCCTTCCATTTACCGAGTGCGGCCAGATGGTTCATGTGGGCGCGGTGGGTGAAGGCGGCCTGACCGGCGGCGATGTTGGACGCCTTGCCGCTCCAGGCCTTCTGCGGCGCCGCCTGCAGCGCGCGGCCGTAGGAGAAGGTCAGCTTCCACGGGTGCGGGCCGATGGCGTTGATGGCGTTGAGGTTGGCGGTCGCCTCCTCGTCCTCCTGGCCGCCGGAGAGGAAGGCTATGCCCGGTACCGCCGCCGGCACCGTCTCGCGGAACAGCTTTATGGTCTTTTCGGCGACTTGCTCGGGACTGTCCACGGTGCCCGACTTCTTGCCCGACAGGACCATGTTCGGCTTCAGGATCGTGCCTTCAAGCACGACGCGGGCCGCGTAGAGCCCGTCGTAGAGCCGTGTCAGCGTCGCCTTGGAAACCTCGTAGCAAGTGCCGATGTCGTGGGCGCCGTCCATCAGCACTTCAGGCTCGACGATCGGCACGATGCCGGCTTCCTGGCAAAGGGCGGCATAGCGGGCGAGCGCATGGGTGTTCGCGCCGATCGAGGTGGCCGAGGGGACGCCCCTGGCGGTGTCGATGTCGATCACCGCGCGCCATTTGGCGAAGCGGGCGCCGAGCTTGTAATAGTCGGCAAGCCGTTCGCGCAGGCCGTCGAGGCCTTCGGTGACGGTGTCGCCGGGAAAGCCGGCCAGCGGCTTGGCGCCAGCATCCACCTTGATGCCGGGAATGGCGCCTGATGCCTTGATGATGTCGACCAGAGGCGTGCCGTCGGCGGCCTTCTGGCGGATGGTCTCGTCATAGAGGATGACGCCGGAAATGTACTTGGTCATCGCGTCCCTGGAGCGGAACATCATCTCGCGGTAGTCGCGGCGGCTGTCGGCGGTCGATTCGACGCCGATGACGTCGAAGCGCTTCTTGATGGTGCCGGAGCTTTCATCGGCGGCCAAGAGGCCCTTGCCGTTGGCCACGATCGCGGCGGCAATGTCTTCGAGACGTTCGCTCATCATGCTTCTCCTGAACCGGTTGATCTGCGCCTAGCAGAACACTACCGCCAAAGGAATGACGCCGGAAAGCTCGAATCGATTGAAAGTCGCCGGCGCCGCCGCCGGCTCCCTTCGAGTTGATCGAATTGCCGGGGAGCGGCCGAACGCTTCAGCGCTTCAGCACGTCGACGCCGGGCAACGGCTTGCCTTCCATCCACTCCAGGAAGGCGCCGCCGGCGGTCGAGACATAGGTGAAGTCGTCGGCGACACCGGCATGGTTGAGCGCCGCCACCGTATCGCCGCCGCCGGCGACCGAGACCAGCTTGCCGGCCTTTGTGCGCGCGGCCGCATGTTTGGCCGCCGCCACCGTGGCGTGATCGAACGGCTCGATCTCGAAGGCGCCGAGCGGACCGTTCCAGACCAGCGTCGCCGCGCGGTCGATCCATTCGCCGATCGTCGTCACGGTCTTGGCGCCGACATCGAGGATCATGCCGTCGGCCGGCACGTCGGAGATGGCGACGGTCTCGCAGGCGGCGCCCGCCTTGAACTGCTTGGCGACGACGCCGTCGACCGGCAGGATGATGGCGCAGCCGGCTTCGGCGGCCTCGATCATGATCTGCTTGGCGGTCGGGGCCAGGTCATGCTCGCAAAGCGACTTGCCGACATCGGTGCCGCGCGCGGCGAGGAAGGTGTTGGCCATGCCGCCACCGATAACCAGCGCGTCGACTTTCTTCACCAGGTTCATTAACAGGTCGATCTTGGTCGAGACCTTGGCGCCACCGACGATGGCGACGACCGGACGCACCGGATTGCCCAGGCCCTTCTCCAGCGCCTCGAGTTCGGCCTGCATGGTGCGGCCGGCAAAGGATGGCAGCAGGCGCGCCAGCCCTTCCGTCGAGGCGTGCGCCCGGTGGGCCGCCGAAAAGGCGTCGTTGACGAAGATGTCGCCATTGGCGGCGAGCTGTTCGGCAAAGGCGGGATCGTTCTTCTCCTCGGCCTTGTAGAAGCGGGTGTTTTCGAGCAGCAGCACGTCGCCCTTGTCCATGGCGGCGACAGCGCTGCCCGCCGTGTCGCCGACGCAATCGGAGGCGAAGCCGACGGGGCGGCCGAGCACCTGCGCGGTGGCCCTGGCGATCGGCTCCAGCGAGAATTCGGCCGAGGGGCCATCCTTGGGCCGGCCGAAATGGGCGAGCAGGATGACCTTGGCACCCTTGCCGGACAATTCGGCGATGGTCGGCGCGATGCGCTCGATGCGGGTGGCGTCGGTGACCTTGCCGTCGGCGACGGGAACGTTGAGGTCGACGCGCACCAGCACGCGCTTGCCGCTTATGTTGCCGATGTCGTCCAGTGTCTTGAAGGCAGCCATGCCGGTCCCTTTCGTCTGAAAATCGCCGGGACCATACCCCGCATCGGCGGCGATGCAAGGCTTAGGCCGAGGTCGGATGCGAAATTTTGAGACCGGCGCGGACATAGTCCGTGAATACCACTCCGGCGTATGTGGGGGCGGTGCAAACGGTGGCCCGAGTCAGCGTTCGACCGATGCCTTCTCGACCGGCGGCTCAGGGGTGTCATCCGCTTGTGCCGCCACCTGCGCCTCGGCCGGCTTGCGCCAGTTGCGGATAAAGGCGCTCAGACGGTCGCCCATCTCGCCGGCGCTGAGGAAGACCGGCACGCGCGCAACCGGCGCGGTCGGCTCGAAGGAGAGGCCCAGACCCGTGATCCTGCCCTTGTCGTCGACATCCCTGACGATCAGTTCGATCGGGCCGAGCAGCACGCGGTCGGCATATTCGGCATGGCCGCCGAGCCGCGCTGTGACCAGCGCGCCGACGGTCTGTTTCTGCTCGGCCTCGGTGAGACCGGGCGCATAGGCGGCTTCCAGTTCGGCTGCGGAACGCGCCGGATCGACGGCGAAGGCACCGAAGAAATCGGCATCCTCCGGGTCGACCACGGCGCGGCTGGCAAACAGCTTGTCGAGCAGGCGCGGATAGCGGTCGGGCACGAAGATGTAGACCTGATCGCCGGCGGCGAGCCGGCCCATGTCCTGGAAACGCATCGAACGGCCGTCACGCAGCACCAGCGAGGGCCGCGCCCAGCGCGGGATGCGCTCGCCGCGCGCCACCGGACTGCCCGGCGCCACACGATAGGCAAGGAGTTCGTGATGCGCGGAGCCGGGCAGTTCCAGTTCGACCTTGTCCAGCGGTCCGAGCCGCGCCGGCACGATCAGACCGAGGCGACGCGCCAGCGGGCCGACCGTCCAGCCCTGGATGACCAGCGACACCAGAACGATGATGAAGGCGGCGTTGAAGATGGTGCGGCCGTTCTCCAGCCCGCCGAGCAGCGGTGTGATGGCGAGCAGGATCGAGACGGCGCCGCGCAGGCCGACCCAGGAGACGAAGGCGACTTCGGGACGCGGCAGGCGGAATGGGATCAGGCAGAGCCACACGGCGACAGGTCTGGCAATGAACATCAGGAACAGGCCAAGCGCTATCGCAGGCACCATGATCGCCGGAAATTGCGAGGGCGTGGCGAACAGGCCGAGGATGAGGAACATGATGATCTGCGCCAGCCACGACATGCCGTCCTGGAAGCGCTTCAGGATGGTGACGGCGCGGATGTCGGAATTGCCTGCGATGAGCCCGGCGATATAGACCGCCAGGAAGCCCGAGCCGCCAATCGCGCCGGCGGCCGCGAAGACCATCAGCGACAGGGTCAGCACGAAGATCGGCAGCAGGCCATGGTCGAGGTTGAGCCGATCGACCAGGCGTACGATGGCGAGGCCGCCAAGCACGCCGACGATGGCGCCGAGGCCCATGTTGACGAGGAAGCCGAGGATCAGGTTGGTGACCAGGACATTGGCTTCGGGATTGGCGTGGGCGGCGATGATCTCGACCAGCGTGATGGTCAGGAAGATGGCGATCGGATCGTTGGTGCCCGATTCCACCTCGAGCGTGGAGCGCACGCGCTCGCGCAGATTGATCTCGCCGGCGCGCAGCAGGAAGAACACCGCCGCCGCGTCGGTCGAGGCGACGGCGGCACCGAGCAGGAAGGATTCCAGCCAGCTGAGATCGAGCAGATAGTAGGCGGCGGCGCCGAACAGGCCGGTGGTGAGAAGCACGCCGAAGGTCGCCAGCGACAGGGCCGGTCCTGCCGCCTGCCGCAAGGCGTTGAGCGGCGTGCCGAAACCGGAATCGAACAGAATGACGGCGAGCGCCAGTGAGCCGGCAAAATAGGCGATACGTGCGTTGTCGAACTGGATGCCGAGGCCATCGGTTCCGGTGGCGAGCCCGATGCACAGAAACAGGAGCAGGAGGGGGGCGCCGAAGCGGAAGGCGATCAGGCTCGAAAACGCGGCGGCGACAACAAGCGCCGTGCCGACCAGCGTAACGAGATAGATCGCATGCTCCATCCGTGATTTGCCCCTCGAATTCCTCTGCCTGCTGGCTTTACGGGAGAGTGGGGCGAAGGCGTGACCAGTGCAAGGCGGGAGGGTGGTTTTTTGCCCCGCGCCGCCGATTTTCGCGTTGCTGCTCCGGCAAACGAAAACGCCCGGACGAAGCCGGGCGTTTCGAGTGTCGGGAAGACAGATCCTCGATCAGGCGATAGTCTTGCCGAAAGCCACGGCGGTGTCGCTCATGCGGTTGGAGAAGCCCCATTCATTGTCGTACCACGACAGCACCGAAACGAAGTTGCCGTCCATCACCTTGGTCTGGTCGAGCGCCATGATCGAGGAGCGCGGATCGTGGTTGAAGTCGATCGACACGTTCGGGTGATGGGTGACGCCGAGAATGCCCTTCAGCTTGCCGTTGGAGGCGGCGATGACCGCTTCGTTGATTTCCTGCACCGTGGTCGCGCGCTTGGCGATGAACTTGAAGTCGACGACCGACACATTCGGCGTCGGCACGCGGATCGAGATACCGTCGAGCTTGCCCTTGAGGTCTGGCAGGACGAGGCCGATGGCCTTGGCGGCACCGGTCGAGGTCGGGATCTGCGACAGGGCGGCGGCGCGGGCGCGGTAGAGATCCTTGTGCATGGTGTCCAGCGTCGGCTGGTCGCCTGTGTAGGAATGGATCGTCGTCATCATGCCCTTTTCGATGCCGACCGTCTCGTGCAGGACGGCCGCAAGCGGCGCCAGGCAGTTGGTGGTGCAGGACGCGTTCGAGATGACGATGTGGTCCTTGGTCAGCTTGTCGTGGTTGATGCCGTAGACGACGGTGAGGTCGGCGCCGTCGGCGGGAGCCGAGACCAGCACGCGCTTGGCGCCGGCGGTCAGGTGCGCGGCGGCCTTGTCGCGGGCGGTGAAGATGCCGGTGCATTCGAGCGCGATGTCGACGCCGAGTTCCTTCCACGGCAACCGTGTCGGGTCCTTGATCGCCGTGACCTTGAACTTCTCCTTGCCGACGGTGATCTGGTCGCCGTCGACCGACACTTCATGGGGGAAGCGGCCGTGCACGCTGTCAAAGCGCAACAGGTGGGCATTGGTCTCGACCGGGCCGAGATCATTGACGGCGACGACCTCGATGTCCTTGCGGCCGGACTCATGGATGGCGCGCAGGATGTTGCGGCCGATGCGGCCAAATCCGTTGATGGCAACTCTGACGGTCATTGTTCTCTCCCTGGGAGCTGGAAGGCGATTGGTCCGCAGCTTCATAGCGGCGGACGGGCGAAGAATCCAGCCGCAGCGGGCCAGATTTAAATCGATTAGGTTAGGCCAGTTCGGCGAAACCGCTTTTCACGCGATCTCGCCGGATTTTGTTTGGTGCATGTCGTTCCCAACGCCGCGATGCAATTTTGGGCGACCTGCCCGGGCCTCACTTGCCGTGAAGGCGGGCTTCAGCGGCCTTGGCAGCCGCATCGGCGGTGATGCCGAAATGCGGATAGAGCTGCTCGATGGTGCCGGAGGCGCCGAAGCCGGTCATGCCGATGAAGATGCCATCGGAGCCGATGAGATGGTCCCAGCCCTGGCGGATGCCGGCCTCGATCGCCATCTTGATCGGCGCGTCGCCAATGGTCTTCTTGCGATAGGCGTCGCTCTGCTTGTCGAACAGTTCGAAGCAGGGCACCGAGACGACACGGGTCGGGTGGCCATGCTTTTCCAGAAGGTCGCGGGCGCCGAGCGCGATCTCAACCTCGGAGCCGGAGGCGAAGATCGTCACCGCGGCTTCACCGCTGGCGGCGGCCAGTTCATAGGCGCCCTGGCTGCTCAGGTTCTTTTCGGTGAACTCGGTGCGGACGGTGGGCAGGTTCTGCCGGGTCAGCGCCAGCGTCGACGGCGTCTTTTCGGATTCGAGCGCGATCTGCCAGCATTCGGCGGTTTCCACGGCGTCGGCCGGACGGAACACATTGTGGTTCGGGATGGCGCGCAGGGCCGCCAGGTGCTCGACCGGCTGGTGGGTCGGGCCGTCTTCGCCCAGACCAATGGAATCATGGGTCATGACGAAGATCGAGCGAATGCCCATAAGCGAGGCAAGCCGCATCGAGGGGCGGGCATAGTCGGAGAAGCACATGAAGGTGCCGCCATAGGCGATGAGACCGCCATGCAGCGTCAAGCCGTTGATCGCGGCAGCCATGCCATGCTCGCGGATGCCGTAGTGGACATAGCGCTGGCCGTAGTCGTCCGGCGTGATGTTCTTGGTCTGGCTGGTCTTGGTGTTGTTGGAGCCGGTCAGATCCGCCGAGCCGCCGATGGTCTCCGGCACCGCGCCATTGATCACTTCGAGCGCCATTTCCGACGATTTGCGGGTGGCGACCTTCGGCTTGTCGGCCGAGAGCTTCTTCTTGTAGTCGGCGATGACGGCGTCGAAATTGCCCGGCAGCTTGCCGGCGAGGCGGCGCTCGAATTCGGCCTTCAGCTTCGGATCGGCCTTGGCCAGGCGGCCTTCCCAGTCGGTGCGCGGCTTGGCGCCGGCCTTGCCGGCGGTGCGCCAGGCGTCGAGGATGTCAGCCGGAATCTCGAAGGGCGGCGAGTCCCAGTTGAAGAACTTGCGCGCGCCCGCGATCTCGTCGGCGCCGAGCGGTGAACCGTGCGCCTTGTTGGTGCCGGCCTTGGTCGGGGCGCCGAAGCCGATGGTCGTCTTGCAGGCGATCATCGTCGGCTTGTCGGAATGGCGGGCAGCTTCGATGGCATAGGCGATCGCTTCCGGATCGGTGCCGTCGATATGGCTGGCGTTCCAGCCGGAGGCCTGGAAGCGGGCGACCTGGTCGGTGTTGTCGGCGAGCGATACCGGGCCATCGATCGAGATGTTGTTGTTGTCCCAGAAGACGATCAGCTTGTTGAGCTTGAGGTGACCGGCAAGCGCGATGGCTTCCTGGGACACACCTTCCATCAGGCAGCCGTCGCCGGCCAGCACATAGGTGTAGTGGTCGACGAGGTCATTGCCGAAGGCGGCGTTCATGATGCGCTCGCCGAGCGCGAAGCCGACCGAATTGGCGAGGCCCTGGCCGAGCGGGCCGGTCGTGGTCTCGATGCCGGTGGCATGGCCGTATTCGGGATGGCCCGCCGTTTTCGAACCCAACTGGCGGAAGTGCTTGATCTGGTCGATGGTCATGTCTTCGTAGCCTGTCAGATGCAGCAACGAGTAGAGCAGCATCGAGCCATGGCCGGCCGACAGGATGAAGCGGTCACGGTCGGGCCAGTGCGGGGCCTTGGGGTCGTATTTCAGGAAGCGGGTGAACAGCACCGTGGCGATGTCGGCGCAACCCATGGGCAGGCCGGGATGGCCGGAATTCGCCTTCTCGACGGCGTCCATGGAGAGAAAACGGATCGCATTGGCCATCCGGTCATGTTGTTCACGCGACGTCATGGTTCCTCCGAGGTGGGGGTTTGAGGGCTTGGGAGAGCCCTTGAAATGGGTGCGCGACACATAGCAGGCGCGGGCTTTTAGTCAACAAATCGGGTGCAGATTTGCCGGTCTTGTGATGCCGTCGGCGGGCCTACATTAGCGTTAGCGGGGGACAGTCGCGAGAGCTTTGTTGACGTTGCCTTCACCCGGTGCCTAATGTTTCTGACATAACGCGTTCTGAACGCGAACGATTCGGTGATGGGCAGGGCACAGGACGAAGGCCATGACCGGGGAAACCACGCTCAAGGAAGTAATCGCCAGGCTGAGCAAGGCCATCGAGGGGCTGGAAAATGCCGTCGCGGCCAAGCTCGAGCATGAACGAGACTATTCGGAAGCCGAGGCCGAAGTGCAGCGGATGAATGCCGATCGCTCCCGGCTGGCGCAGGAGCTCGACAATTCCGAAGCGCGCGCCGAACGGCTGGAAGACGCCAACAAGGAAGTCTCGCGACGGCTGGTGACCGCGATGGAAACCATCCGCGCCGTGTTGGACAGATAGGAGCTGGCCCGATGGCACAGGTCACGGTTTCAATCGACGGCAAGCAGTACCGCATGGCCTGCGACGAGGGCCAGGAAGAGCATCTGATCGATCTCGCCGAACGCTTCGACCGCTATGTCTCGCATCTGAAGGATTCCTTTGGCGAGATCGGCGACCAGCGGCTGACCGTCATGGCCGGCATCATGGTGATGGACGAGCTTTCCGAACTGCAGAAGCGCGTCAAGGGCATGGAAAGCGAAGTGCTGACCTTGCGCAAGACGCGCGACGAGGCGCTGACCAAGGCCGACAAGAGTGACAGCGTGCTGACCGGCGCGCTTGGCGCCCTGGCGCAGCGGATGGAAGATCTGGCGACGTCGCTGGCGATCACCAAGGCCTGAGGCGCGCCTCGCCGATCCCTGGCGTTTGTCTCATGCCCGATGTCGCGCCTTATTTTTCGCGCCCGATCCGCGGACACGGAAAAATTTTTGCCCGCCGGCTGAATAGCCGTCATCTCCAGCGTTTAATCAGTCACGCTGCGGTGCTACGATCGGGTGCCGGCACCGGCCGGCGAAAAGAATACCGGCTACATTTCACAAGGGGTAGGGATAGGTCATGAGTCTTCGTATCAACGACATTGCGCCGGACTTCACCGCAGAAACCACGCAGGGAGCCATCAAATTCCATGACTGGATCGGCGACGGCTGGGCGATCCTGTTCAGCCATCCGAAGAATTTCACGCCGGTCTGCACGACCGAGCTTGGTACGATGGCGGGTCTCGAGGGCGAGTTCAAGAAGCGCAACGTCAAGATCATCGGCATTTCGGTCGACCCGGTCGAAAGCCACGGCAAATGGCAGGACGACATCAAGACGGCCACCGGCCATTCGGTGCATTATCCGCTGATCGGCGACAAGGACCTCAAGGTCGCCAAGCTCTATGACATGCTGCCAGGCGGCGCCGGCGAGACCTCGGAAGGCCGCACGCCCGCCGACAACGCCACCGTGCGCTCGGTCTACGTCATTGGACCGGACAAGAAGATCAAGCTGGTGCTGACCTATCCGATGACGACAGGGCGCAACTTCGACGAGATCCTGCGCGCGGTCGATTCCATGCAGCTCACCGCCAAGCACCAGGTGGCGACACCGGCGAACTGGAAGCAGGGCGAGGACGTCATCATCACCGCCGCCGTTTCCAACGAGGATGCGATCAAGCGCTTCGGCGCCTACGAGACCATCCTGCCTTATCTCAGGAAGACCAAACAGCCTTCCGCCTGAAGCCAACGCGTCGCAACCGTTTTTGGTTTTTCCGCTTCTGCAAGCCAAGTCATGCTTGACTGGCCCGCGGGAGCGGACAACCATGCCGGGTTCCGGTGGAGAAAATCGTTCCTGCCGGCCGTGGGGTGAGGGAGCCGGACGTGGATGTAGCTTTGGCCAGGCCTTTGGTCAGCGGCTTCTATGACAAGCCGACCGGGGCCATTCAGTATGTCGTCACGGACCCGGCGACGAAGCGATGTGCCATCATCGATCCGATCCTGGATTTCGACGAGAGATCCGGCGCAACCGGTACGAGGAGCGCGGATGCCCTGCTCGGTTTCGTCGGGGAGAACGGGCTGGAGCTCGAATGGATCCTCGACACCCACCCGCACGCCGACCATATCTCGGCGGCGCATTACCTCAAACAGAAGACCGGAGCGCCGATGGCGATCGGCGACAGGATCGTCGACGTCCAGGCCCTGTGGAAGGTCATCTACAACTGGCCCGCTTTTCGCGCCGACGGCACGCAGTGGGACAGGTTGTTCGCCGAGGGCGAGACGTTCCGGATCGGAACCCTTCCGGTCAAGGTGCTGTTCTCGCCAGGACATACGCTGGCGTCGATCACCTATGTAGTGGGGGATGCGGCCTTCGTGCATGACACGATGTTCATGCCCGACAGCGGCACGGCGAGGGCGGATTTCCCCGGCGGCAGCGCCGCACGGCTCTGGCGCTCGATCCAGGACATCCTGGCGTTGCCCGACGAGACGCGTGTCTTCGTCGGCCATGACTATCAGCCCGGTGGCCGCGAGCCCTTGTGGGAAAGCACCGTGGCGATACAGAAATCCACCAACACCCATCTTGTCGCCGCGCGCACCGAGGCCGAGTTCGTGGCGCTACGCGAGGCGCGCGACCGCACATTGCCGATGCCGCGGCTGATCCTGCATGCGCTGCAGGTCAACATGAATGGCGGCCGGCTGCCGGAACCGGAAGCCAATGGCCGGCGGTACCTCAAATTTCCACTGGACGGGTTGTGAGGGTCGGTCCCTTCTCCCCGTAGAGTGACGGGGAGAAAGGGCTGTGTCGTCGGCTTCGCCAAACAAAAAAGCGGCGCCAGTTTCCTGACGCCGCCTTGATATTCCTGGCTGATCCCGGCTTTAAGCCGCCGGCTGGGCCTCGATGGTACGCAGCGCCTGCATCTGGCGCTTGGCGGCGGCCTTGACGGCATCCTGCACCTTCTCGAAGGCGCGCACCTCGATCTGGCGAACACGCTCGCGGCTGATATCGAACTCGGCCGACAGTTCTTCCAGGGTGAGCGGCTCCTCGGCGAGGCGACGGGCCTCGAAGATGCGCCGCTCGCGATCGTTGAGCACGGCCAGAGCGCCCGACAGCATGCCGCGCCGGTTTTCCAGCTCGTCCTGCTCGATCAGCATCTCTTCCTGGCTTTCGTGGTCGTCGACCAGCCAGTCCTGCCATTCGCCGGACTCGCCTTCCGTCGCCCGGATCGGCGCGTTGAGGGACGCGTCGCCGGACAGGCGGCGGTTCATCGACACCACTTCGGCCTCGGAAACGTTCAGCCGCGTGGCGATCTCGGCGATCTGGTCGGGCTTCAAGTCGCCGTCGTCCAGCGCCTGGATCTTGCCCTTCACCTTGCGGAGATTGAAGAACAGACGCTTCTGGTTGGCAGTCGTGCCCATCTTGACGAGGCTCCACGAGCGCAGGATGTACTCCTGGATCGAGGCCTTGATCCACCACATGGCGTAGGTGGCGAGACGGAAACCACGCTCGGGTTCGAATTTCTTGACGGCCTGCATCAGGCCGACATTGCCTTCCGAGATCACCTCGCCGATCGGCAGACCGTAGCCGCGATAGCCCATGGCGATCTTGGCGACGAGCCGCAAATGGCTGGTGACGAGCTTGTGCGCGGCCGTGGTGTCTTCATGCTCGGCGTAACGCTTCGCGAGCATGTACTCTTCCTGCGGCTGCAGCATGGGAAAGCGGCGGATTTCTTCCAGATAGCGGCTGAGGCCGCCTTCGCCGGAAACGATACTGGGTAATGACTGGGCCATGATAGCGCCCCCTCTCTATTGGAGTGATGCCCCCGAAACACGGCGGGCATGTGACGCGAGCACCAAAAGGCTCGCCCGCGACATCAGAACTTATACAGGAACAAAACCAGAAAAGACAGGCATTTGTTCAACACGAAACAGTGTGTCACGTTGAAGTGAACAATGCCACTCAGGTTTTTTGATGGCAGGTTCAGAGTTTGCGAAAGCTGCCGACGAGTTCCTCCATGTCCCCCGGTATCGGCGCCTCGAACCTCATCGTTAGATGGGTAGTGGGATGCCGAAATGCAAGGAGCCAGGCATGCAAAGCTTGCCGGGAAAATGCCTTGACCTGACTTTTCAGGGGCTCCGGCAGTCGGTTGGCCTTGGTACGGAACGCCAGGCCGTAATCGGGGTCGCCGATAACGGGGTGGCCGATATGGGCCATGTGAACGCGGATCTGGTGGGTGCGGCCGGTTTCCAACCGACATTCGACGAGGCTTGCGGTGGCGAATTCCCGCTGGTCCTCGCCGAAACGCTCCTGCACGGCAAAGCGGGTGACGGCGTGGCGCGCGTCGTCGCGGCCCTCCGGCACGACAGCGCGGCGCACCCGGTCGGCGGCGCGGCCAAGCGGCGCGTCGATCGTTCCAGTCGGCCTCTGCGGTATGCCCCAGACCAGCGCAAGGTAGGCTCGTTCGAGGTCGCCCGTCAGGCCGTGGTCGGCGAAGGCCTCCGACAGCGCCTTGTGGGCGCGGTCGGTCTTGGCGACCACCATGACGCCGCTTGTCTCCTTGTCGAGGCGATGGACGATGCCCGGCCGGCGTACCCCGCCGATGCCAGACAGGCTGTCGCCGCAATGGTGGATCAGCGCATTGACCAGCGTGCCGCTCCAGTTACCGGCGCCGGGGTGCACGACCAGCCCCGCAGGCTTGTTGATGACGATCAACTCGTCGTCTTCGTAGAGCACGTCGAGTGCGATGTTCTCGCCCTGTGGCTGCGCCGGCTCCGGTTCCGGCATGGCCACCGACACATTTTCGCCGGCGCTCATCTTGCGCTTGGTTTCGTCGACCGGCTTGCCGTCGATGACGACGGCGCCTTGCCTGATCAGCATCTGCACGCGACTGCGTGACATGTCCGGGCCGAGGGCCGCCGCCAGCCACTGGTCCAGGCGTTGGCCGGCCGCATCCGCGCCGGCGACCAGCAAGGTGGGCGCAGCCCCCATCAACAGGTCCTCTATCAATTCGGGGGCCTCTTCGCTATGAGCGCTCATCGAAAAACCATTCTGGAATATTTGCCATGGCCCGGCCCGATGCCGATGAAGAACAGGAAAAGCCGCTTGACCCCGAGGTCGACAAGCTGCGCGGCAAGCTCATCCGCTTCATGGCCATCAATCTCGGCCTGCTCTTTCTGGCTCTTATGGTGGTGATCGCGGCGATTGTCTACAAATCACGCAAGGCGCCGCCGGCCAACCCGGCGCTGTCCGGCGACGTCCAGACGCCGGCGGGCGAGCCGGCCAGCGCCGATATCGTCCTGCCGGTGGGCGCCAAGGTGGTCAGTCAGTCGCTGTCGGGCGATCGTCTTTCGATCGATGCAGAACTCGCGGACGGGAGCCGTGCGATCTTCGTCTATGATATAGCAGAGCGCCGCCTGATCGGCCGTTTTGCAATCCGCAACAAATAGGCAGGCAAAGACGGTGGCCGGATACTCCGAACATCGCCGTGTCGCGACCGTGGCGCTGGTTGTCGCAGACTATGACGAAGCGATCGCCTGGTATGTCGGCCGGCTGGGCTTTCTGCTGGTCGAGGACGTCGATCTCGGCGGCGGCAAACGCTGGGTGATCGTCGCGCCGGCAAACGGGCAGGGCGCCAGGCTGCTGCTTGCCGAGGCATCCGACGAGGCGCAGAGGAAAAGCATCGGCAACCAGACCGGCGGCCGGGTTTTTCTCTTCCTCGAAACCGTCGATTTTGCCGGCGATCATGCCGCGATGTTGGAGAAGGGCATCGAATTCCGCGAAGCGCCCCGTTTTGAGCCCTATGGAACGGTGGCGGTTTTCGCCGATCTCCACGGCAATCTGTGGGATCTGATCCAGCCGAAACGCTAGCTTGCGGGCTGTTTTTCGTCCGCTGCCGCAAAGCCGCCGAACCCCAGTTGCTTTTTGCCAGCCGCCAGCCTATATCGCCCCTTCTTGAGCGCGCCCATCGTCTAGCGGTCAGGACACCGCCCTCTCACGGCGGGAACAGGGGTTCGATTCCCCTTGGGCGTACCAAGCAACGGCGCTGTCGTTGGTCTCCAGACAATCCAACAACACCGGCCAGTACCGGCATGGGCTCTGCATGCCTCGAAAGAGCGCGCAAATGCCGCGAGAGCCGGGGACGTCGTGTGCCCGGATCCACCCAATTTAAGTCAGGCCGCGGCGCTTGAAAGCGCTGCGATCTCTGATACTTGCGGGGCGGGGTAGCTTTCGCGGCAACGCGGATTTCGGGTCGGGTAGAGTTTGGAATGACTTCCGTGACGATGATATGCACGCACTGCCATGGCGGCGGCAAGGTTTTCGATTGCTCCAGATGGCGTGCGTCAAAAGGGCATTGCTGCCCGCAAGGGACGCATCAAAGTGGTTGTCCCGGAAAGACCATGGTGTGCGCGCAGTGCGCGGGTCTCGGGACGGTGCCAGAAGCCGAATTCAGGGCGGTCGCATAGGCCGTCCTGCCGCAAGAGGATGGCTTCGCGGCTCAGCGATTCCCGACTGGGCGCGTGGGACGACAGGCGCGTTAAGGTTTGGTTTACCAATAGCCTGTCTATTGGAGTCAATTCGCTTTCGGCCCGCGACCACGGATGTACTGGCGCGACTGCCGAGGTGAAAAGGAAAGGTCGGCTCAGTGCCGGCCTTTTTGTTTTCGGCTATTGGCTCACATTGGCCATGCTCTGTCCGAACAACTTTTTGGCAAGGGATATTGCCATTGCCGGTGTTGGCTCTACCATCGATCCCGGCGGTCCCGTGCGGATTGCCGGCTGGTCGTGACGATGAGGCTTGCGATGAAGGGTGTTGCCGAACTGGTCATTGCGGGTGTGATGTCGGCAGGGATCGTCTGTCCGTCGAATGCCGCAACACTCAACAACATGGACGATGTCGGAGCCGCGATCCAGTCATGCTGGACGCCGCCCGCCGATGCCGGGAATTCGACTGTAACCCTGAGCTTCAGTTTCAAGCGCGACGGCACTCTGATCGGTCCGCCGCGGCCAACCGCGGCCAAGGTGGCCGGGGACGAGAAGGCGCGCAAGTCGTTCATTGATGCGGCCGTCGCCGCGGTCAAGAATTGCACGCCGCTGAATTTTTCACCTGATCTGGCGCAAGGCATTGGCGGCAACGTCTTCACGTTGCAATTCGTTTCACCCAAGAAATAGCTCTCAAGACAATTGCTGCCGAGCCTTTTTCCCCAGCCGGCAGATCAATGGCTCAGGCGCCGCAGTTCGGCATGCCGTGCCAGGTCCGGTGTCTCGAAGACATAGTCGCTCCAGGCCGATTCCGGAATCTGCCCTGCGAGATAGCACTCCAGCAACAGGTTTTGCTCGGCATTAAGCGGCCGTGGGGCACGCTCGTGATCCAGCCCGAGAGAGTGAAAAAGGTTTCTTGTCAGTTCCGATACCGTGAAGTGGATCGACATCTGCGTTCTCCTTCGCCCTTCAACGCAGCAGCACGGGCAAAGGTTTCAAGGCCAGCCACCGGTAACGCCTGATTGATCGCATCGGCTAGAGGGATCGCTCAATGCCCCCGGTTGGAGGCCGAGAAGTCCAGCTTGCTGGTCTTGATGTTGCTGGGGATCACTTCCCCGGCGTCCTGATCCGTGAGTGTGCGGGCCGTCAGCCCGACGACGCGGTCAGCCTTTAGGCGGATATCGATCCGGACGACAGGTCCGATTTCAAATCACCGGTTACCGCAACGTGCTTTCATTCCAGATGACATGCCCGTCGTCGTCCCAAAGCTGGTGGGCGCGCGGGAACAGGGTTCGATTTACTTTGGGTGGACCAACTGCTCGGTCGTTGCTCCGCAAATCATCGAACCGTCGACGCACGCGATCATTTCGTTGCGAATGGTCGCAAGCGCAGTCTGCTTTGGTGCCCCTCCGGACAGGGGGCCCCCGATGGGTATACACCGCGGAAATATGATTTCTGCCATTTGTCCTGGGCAGGTCTTGATGCCGGATCGGCCAGCGCGGCGTTGAAGTTGTCCCGGCTTTCCGACCAATGCTTGAACTCGCCTTGGAGCTCCGGATTTTCAGCAAGGTTGCGTAGCTCCGGCGTCACGCTGTCGAGACCGCCACGCGCGAGCGGGAACAAATGGCAAAAAGGTTCGCCGGTTTCAAAATGTACCCTCTGGTTCGGGCGCGTGAACTTCCAGTTCATGGTGAAAGTGTAGGGTGACCAATCAGTCTCGATGATCCCCGACAGTGCCGCGATGCCGTCTTTCGGACGATTGAGGGGGCCGGTCACGAACAGATTGGTTCCAGGGTCCGTCCGGAAAAGACAAGGGACGTGGAATGTGAGCGTTCCGTTGCCAAAATGGGTGACCGCTGGTGGAACAGTTCCAGGTTTTGGCTTTATTCGGATAGCGTCGACGCTGCCGCGGCCGTCCCAGATGGCCGAAAAGGCAGTCGCGCACAAAATTTCCCAGCCATGAGCATTGGCTATGTTCAGCGGCAGGCATCGGTAGGCAAACCGCTCGTCGGTATTGTCCATCCAGTCCCGTTCGGGCGGTGCAGGCCGGATGCGCAACTCATGTCCCTCGGCGACGTAGGCGATAAGCTGATTCATGAGATGGAGGCTCTGTTGTTGCCTGAACGAGTTTCGCTCTTGACCGCCCTCGATGGCAACAGGATTCGCCATCGCCTGGGACGCACCAGCCTGGTGCAAGGTCGCGCTCGCCACGAGGCGCGGCCCAGGTACTCACATCGGCACGTTACCATCTCACCTTCAGTCCGATCTGGCCGCCGAACGTCTGCTGATGGGTGCTGTCGATATCGAACGAATAGCTGACGTCGCCGAATGCTGAAACGTTATTACTGACGTCGAAGGCCGCGCCGCCATTCAGCTCGAGCCAGGTTCCGCTGGTGTCAAGCACAAGCGGGGTGGTGTTGAAGGTAACGACCGACTCCGCCGAAAAGCCGTGCCAAAGGTTGATGCCGGCATGTGCCAGCACCTTTCCCATGCTGTGTTCCAAGCGTGCCCCGATTCGCCCGGTCATTGCGTCGAACGGGTCGTGGCCGATGGCGGAGAATGGATCCCGGCTGTCATCGAAGTGGATGCGCTGCCATATCAGCTGCGCTTGCGGCTCAATCGCCCAGTCTTGGGCAAACATGTAGGGCAGGCCCGTCTCGGCCGAGGCGGCGAAGCTGTTGCCCTGAACATCGCTGCCGATTCCGCGATTCGATTCGGAGGTGCCGTCAAGCCAGGCGTACTTGGCCACGACATCGACATACCAGCCGCTAGGTGCTGTGTGGGTCCAGTAACCGGCGATGCTGTTTTCGGTCAGATCGAGACTTCCGGCGGGCAACTCCAGGCCGCCCAGCACGTTGCCGCTGATGTCGCCGGACGCTTCGGCATGCGTGTAGAACAACCCGAAACGGTCGACATGGCCGTTGTCGTGTTCGACGCCTGCGATATCGCTACCAATCTGCAGGCCCCAATAATTGCCGTTGAATTCCGGTCCAATTTTGAAGTCGGCGACGCTGAGCGTTGCGTCGGCGCCAAGATCGCTTTGAGCACCGAACACGCGGCCCCAAACGGCGGGCGGCGGGCTGCCATCCGCCGGCATGTCCGAGCCCTGCGAGTCGGGGGCTGAATATATCAAGGCGCCATCACCGATCAGAAGCGACTGGTCGCCGCGTCTTTGATGGAAAGTGCCGAGCGTCATCAGCCCCATTCGCTGTGCAACGAGCGGCGCGATCACATGCCCCGGAACCTCCGGACGAACGTTCGGGATCGGTGGCGGCGGCGGCGGCGGTGGCGGTGGCGGCGGCGGCGGCGGCGGTGGCGGCGGCGGCGGCGGCGGCGGTGGCGGCGGCGGTGGTGGCGGCGGCGGTGGTGGTGGCGGTGGCGGTGGCGGCGGCGGTGGTGGCGGCGGCGGTGGTGGTGGCGGCGGTGGCGACACTGTGTTGCGCAGGAACCAGTCGTTATCCGTGGCCGCTGATGGCGTCACGCCGCCGCGAAACAGATTGTATTCGAATACACCGGCGGCGACGGGGCCGCCGAGCGCAAACGCGCCGGCAGTGGTGGTGGCGCCGTTGGTCGCATCGACCACCTGGATGCCGTTGCCGGTCGTCAGGGCGCCAGGCCCGTCAACATTCGTCACAAGAATGCTGGTCGAGCCACTCCCCGCGCCATTCTCGATAACAAGCCGATCGGAGGGAGAATTGTCGGTGCCAAGGAAGGTGTTGAGCAAAAGACGACCATCCTGGCCGACGTAGTTGCCGTGGATCGTGAACGTGTCATGCAGGAAGGTTCCGGTGCCGGGCGCCGGCGAATCATTCGTTAGGTCGATGGCCCCGGCATTGTTCACCGTGACCAGCTGCGACGAATCGAACGGCACGACCCCATAACCGAACGAATTGCCCGCCAGGACCGAACTGGTGGAATCGATAGAGAGCGTCCCAGTTCCTGTTTGCGTGTCGCCGAGCGTCAGAACGCCCGTCGTAAAGATGAACCTCAGCTGCGACCGGTTGGTGAGCCTGAAGTCTTCCCAGTTGACAATATTCGTGGGTTGGTCGCCCTGCTGAGCACCCTGGTCGTTGGTGGTATGGTCCCAGGTAAGCGTGTCGGTCCCCAAGCCGCCGTCGATGATCTTGCCGGCGGTCAGGTTGTTTTGCGTGAGACGGACAAAAAGGGCAGTGTCATCGCCATCGCCCATCTGCACGGTCGCTGCGACATTGCCGACGATCCACCTGAAGTTGTCGTTACCCGAGCCCATGTCGACGGAAGTCTGAACATCTCCCGCGGCCAGATCCAGTACATCATCTCCGGCGCCGAGGCTGATCGAGCCGGCGAAGAACCCGAGGTTGATCACGGCATCGTTGGAATTGCCCGTGCTGGTGACGCCGTTCTGAACCTGACCGTCGGCAAAGTTGATGATGTTGTTGACACCCGACCCCGCAAGAAAGACGCCCCCGTCGATCAGGCCATGGTTGTTTAGCTGGAAGGTGCCGTTGTCGGTCGCGCGAACGGCATTGTCCAGCACGCCTGCGTTGTTCAAGGTGAAACTGGTGTTGCCTATAGCGATCACATCGGCGTTGGCCGTGCCTAGATTGTTGAACGTGCTTGTGCCCGGTCCCTCAATCGTGACGGGAGCGTTGAAAACCGCCGTGGAATCGGCATTGACCGTGACCGACAACCCCGCGGACGTGAAGCCGCTATTGATTTGCCCCCTGCATTCAATAATCAGGGTACCGGGAGGCGCTTCCACGCAGGCGGCAAAAGCCCGCAGATCGCTCAGGCAAAGAAGCGAGGCGGACGCAACAGACTGAAGAAGCATGTTGCGAACCGTCAGAGGGTTTCGGCAACCTCGCTTGGCTGCGCGCTGATCGGGAAATCGGGCCGAGGTCCTCTCGGATCCGTTGGCCGCGTTCATGCGCTCGGCGGGATGAGTTCGAACGGCTTTCAAATAGGCAATTCTGGACGTGCGAAACCGCCCAGCCATAGGTCAATCCATAACAGCCGCGCACCCCGGTACAGACGTTGGTTTGCATCGTCAGGATTGTCAATCTCATGAAATTGTCGAGAATGATTACTGGAATTGACGTGTCATATGTGCAACATTGGCCTCTGGTCGTATATGATCTCAGATCAAGCAAAGATTACGACGAAGCACTGCCGCCCGAGAGACCACGTTAATCTTCCTCGCATTGTATCGCGCCGGAACTGCCTGGTGGCCAGACATCAAGCTTTGCCGACGGGGTTCGCAATGCTCCTGAGTCCATGATTTAGCTCAGGCCGCGAGACTTAAAGCGCAACAATCGCTGTTAGTTGCGGTGCGGGGTGGCTCTCCGGCGACGCGGATTTTGGTCGGGCAGAATTGGGATGGCCTCAAGCGGGACGCGATGTGGCCGCTTTCGCGTTGCGATCGCGCCCGCCATCATTTGAAAGGATCCTACAAATCCAGAAGCCGTGGGCGGTTCCCCTGATTGACCGGGTGCACCGCTTCCGGCGTGGCGTGGCCTATTGGCAGGACGATTTGCGCCAGATCTTGTTTTTATGCATGTCGTCTTCCCAAACGAGGTCACTTTTGGGCGACATGCACTAGTCGCAGACCATGCGAACCCTTTGGCCGGGTGCGCTCACGTTCCTGCATGCCAATTGTTTTTCGGAGTCCGATGACTGCGGAGGCGGCGGTGATACCTTGGTCTGATACCGCCTGTGCACGGCAGGCTTGACTCTGCGGTCGGAAACCCGCCCGGGTTGCTGGGGCGGTCCCGGAAAGGCGCCAGTGCCGACCTGAGGCTGGTAGTCGATATTGGGCGGCGGCCGGTCCCAGATCCGCCTGGCGTCGAGCGGTCGTGGGATAATGACCGTGCCGTCATAGCTGCGCGAGCAGCCGCCACCGAAAAGCAGCGCCACGCCCAGCAAGAAAGGCCCTATCCGTCCATACATTAGCAACACCCCTGCGCATGCTTATAGCGCGGCCTTGCTCCGCGCCACAACCGGACGGAATAGCGCAGCAGGAACAGGCCGGTTGCGCCGTTAAGGTTAGCGGATCGTTAATGCTTCTGCGGCACATTCCGCCGACGAACCGCGGAGGGAGGGTTCGGCCTTGATTTTCGGGTGGGGACAGCATGGCGGAAATGGACGAAGCAATCGGCGCGCGCGGCAAGGGCGAGCCCCGCAAGGCCGCCGCGCATGGCGGCGACGGATCGTCCGGCGTCGACATGGATGGCGCCGACGCGCTGCGCCAACTCGTAGAAGCGGGCTCGGACTGGATTTGGGAAACCGATGCGGAACTGCGCTTTTGCTGGCTTTCACAAGGCTACCAGGCGGCGACGGGTATCGATCCGGCTGACGTGCTTGGCCGGTTCCGCTTCGATTTTCTCAATCAGGTCCTGAAGGGCAACCGCAGCGCGGCAGGCCATCTGGAGGATTTGCAGGCGCACCGGCCGTTCCGCGACTTCGTCTACGAACTGAAGGGCGGCCGCCCCGACTGCCGCTGGGTGCTGACTTCAGGCTTCCCGCGTTTCGACGGCGACGGAAAGTTTGCCGGCTATCGCGGCATGGGCCGCAACGTCACCGCGCTGGCCAGCGCCTTCGAGGGCATGGAACCGCCGGTTGGCAGCGAGCCAGTCCGGCATCTTGCCGATCTCGAGCGGACGATGGACGCCATGCATATGGGCGTCGTGCTTCTGGACGCCAGGCTCGACACACTGATCGTCAACAAAGCCTATCGCGATCTCTCCAGGATTCCGGATGGGGCCGTGACCGTCGGCGCGCCGTTCAGCCTGTTGATGGAACTCAACCGCCGCAACGGCATCTATGGCGACATCGACGAGAAGCAATGGCAGCGCTACCTCGCCACCCGCGTCGAGGAGATCAGGGCCGGTACCGTCGCGCCTCGGGAGTTTGCCCACGCCGACGGGCGGACCATGATGTTCTCCGTCACGGCTCTGTCGGGAGGCAAACGCCTGTTGACCTACTATGAGGTCACCGAGGTCAAGCGGCGTGACGCCGAGATCGAGAATGCCAACGCCAAGATCGCCGAGACTTTCGCCAATCTGCGCACCATGGTCGATCAGATGCCGATCGGTGTTCTCGTCCTCGACGCCGACATGCGTGCCGAGGTCATCAACCGCGCCTTTTACGATTTCTGGCAGATCGACGCCCGGCGCGCCGAGACCGGCTGCAGCTTCCGCGAGCTGATGGACGCGAGCCGCGACATCGACCCGTATGGTTCGGACGACGCGACATGGCAGCGGCATGTGGCCGAGCGCGAGGCTGAAATCAGGGCCGGCATAGCCGGATCGCGGCAGTTCCCGCGCAATGACGGCCGGACGCTGATCTCGTCGATGGCGCCGCTGGCCGGCGGCAAGCGGTTCATTTCCTATGTCGATGTCACCGACATGAAGGATCGCGAGGCCGAACTCGCCGAAGCGCTGGAAAAGGCGCGGCTGGCGGAAGCGGTGATCAACGGCGTCAAGGATCCGATCTTCGTCAAGGACGACAATCTGCGCTTCGTCTTCGTCAACGAGGCCTTCGCGGCGCTGTTCAAGCAGGCGCCGCAAGCCATGCTTGGCAGGCCGGGAAGCGATTTCCTCGGGCCGGACCAGGTCGCGCTGTTCGAAAGCAGCGAACGCGAGGTGCTGGCCAGCGGACAGCAATACGAAGTGGAAGAAAGCTTCGAGGCCGGCGGCGCCAGCCGTTCGCGCATCGTCAGGAAGAATCGCGTCCGCGTGGCCAGCGGCCGCGACTATGTCGCCGGCTTTCTCTTCGACATCTCCGACATGAAGCGGCGCGAGACCGAAGCCGAAGATGCGCGCAAGCATCTCGCCAACGTGCTGGAATCGCTGCCGGCCGGCGTTATCATCTACGACCGGGACGACAAGTTCGTCTTCGCCAACCGCAGGCTGCAGGATACGCTGCCGGCGCTGAAACCCTTCTGGCAGCCCGGCTGCACCTTCCGCGAAGCGCTGGAGTTCGGCCATTCGGTCGGCTATTTCCGTTCGAGCGGCGATCTCGGGATCGACAGCCTGTACGAAGTCGATTCCGAACGCTGGCTCGACGGCATCCTGGCGCGGTACCGTCTGCCCAATTCCTCCTATGAGCGCCTCAATGCGGATGGGCGCTGGTACCAGGTCTATGACATGCGCACCGGCGACGGCACGTTCATCGGCGTGCGCGTCGACATCACCGACCTGAAGAGCCGCGAGGCCGCGCTTCGTGACTCGATGCGCCAGATCGATCTCTTCCGCCACGTCATGGACGAGTTGCCGGTGGCCGCCTTCATCAAGGCGCAGGACCTTAGCATCGAATTCGTCAACAAGGCCTGGTGTGCGCTCACCGGTTTCACCAAGGACGATGTCATCGGCCGGACCGATCGCCAGCTGTTCCGCGGCGAGGAAGCAGAGGGCTTCAGCCAGGACGACACCGATGTCGTGACGAACGGCAATGTGCGCGAGGTCGAGGAGCCCGTTACCCATCGTGACGGTACGGTGCGACAGTTGATGACGCGCAAGAGCCGCCTGGTGGCCACCGACGGATCGGTGCATCTGGTGGGCTCCAGCACCGATATCACCGACGTCAAGGCACGCGAGCAAGCCCTGGAAGAGAGCATGCGCGAGAACGAGGTGTTCCGCAGCCTGATCGACAATGTACCGGTGTCGATCTACGCCAAGCGCTCCGATCTCAGGCAATTCTATGTCAACAAGGGCTGGTGCGACCTCACCGGCTTCAGCAAGCAGGAGGCGATCGGCAAGACCGACGTCGAGATCTTCGGGCCGGATGGCGAGGCCTTCGTGGCCAGCGATCTCGCCGTGCTGCGTACCGGAGAGACCCAGGAGATCGAGGAGACGGTGCGCCTTCCCGACGGCAGCGTCAGGCATCAGTTCGCCCGCAAGGGCGCAATGATCGCCTCCGACGGTTCGCTCTACCTGATCGGGTCCACCACCGACATTACGGAACTCAAGCAACGCGAGGCGGAGCTCAGCGAGGCACGCCAGCGCGCCGTGCTCGCCGACCGCGCCAAGTCGGAATTCCTCGCCAATATGAGCCACGAAATCCGCACGCCGATGAATGGCGTGCTGGGCATGGCTGAACTCCTGGCCAAATCCAATCTCGATCCGAAGCAGAAGACCTTCACCGACATCATCGTCAAATCGGGCAACGCGCTCCTGACCATCATCAACGACATCCTTGATTTCTCCAAGATCGATGCCGGTCAGCTGGTGCTCGATCCGGCGCCCTTCAATCTCGCCGAGGCGATCGAGGACGTGGCGACGCTGGTGTCGACGCGGGCCAAGGAAAAGGACCTCGAGCTCATCGTGCGTGTCGAGCCGCGGCTCGAAAGCCTGTTCATCGGCGATGTCGGCCGCATCCGGCAAATCGTCACCAACCTGCTCGGCAACGCGGTGAAGTTCACCGATGAAGGCCACGTGCTGGTCGACGTGACCGGCGAACGGGTTCCGACCGGAACCAGGCTGACGATCTCGGTCACCGACACCGGCATCGGCATCCCCGAGGAAAAACTGAAACTGGTGTTCGAGAAATTCAGCCAGGTCGACACGTCGTCGACGAGGCGTCACGAAGGCACCGGCCTTGGCCTTGCCATCACCTCGCGGCTGGTCGACCTGATGGGCGGCGATATCGGGGTCGAGAGCGCCGAAGGCAAGGGATCGACCTTCTGGTTCACGGTGACGCTGCCCGGGGCCGGGCAGCAGAACCGGCAGCGCATCACGCCGGTGGACGTGACGGGCGCACGCGTGCTGATCGTCGACGACAATGCCGTCAACCGCGCCATCCTGACCGAGCAGATGACCTCCTGGACGTTCGATTCCTGCGCTGCCGAAAGCGGCGCCGAAGGCCTCAAGGTGCTGATCGCCGCGGCAGCTTATGGCGTGGCGGTCGACTGCGTGGTGCTCGACTACCAGATGCCCGAGATGACCGGCGCCGAAATGGCGCGCATCGTGCGCAATACCGAGGGCCTCGCGGACACGCCGATCATCATGCTGACCTCGGTCGACCAGTCGCTTGCCAACACCAGCTACCGCGATCTTGGCATCGACGCGCAATTGATCAAGCCGGCACGCTCCTCGGCGCTCCTGGAGACGCTGGTCGCGACCATCCAGCGCCATCGCCACACCACCAGCGGCCACGCCGTTCAGCCGCCAGCGGGCGAGGTGCTCGAGGTTGCCCTGCGGTCGTCTCTGGCGGTAGCCGAGCAGCGCGCGCAGCTGCAGCCGCCACCGGTTCGTCCCAGGCCGCCTGCCACGGTCGGCGGGCACAGGCTGGATATCCTCGTGGCCGAGGACAATGAGGTGAACCAGATGGTCTTCACCCAGATCCTCGGCGAGACCGGATATGGTTTCGAGATCGTCGGCAATGGCCGCAAGGCGCTCGACGCTTTCGGCACGCTCAACCCGTGCATGATCCTGATGGATGTCTCGATGCCGGAGATGAGCGGTCTCGAAGCGACGGCCGCGATCCGCCTGCTGGAGCAGGAAACCGGCACGCATGTGCCGATCGTCGGCGTCACCGCGCATGCGCTCAAGGGCGACCGCGAACGCTGCCTGGAGGCGGGCATGGACGACTATCTGCCCAAGCCGATCAGCCCCAGGGCCCTGCTCGAGAAGGTCGAGCGCTGGGTTGGCGCCGGCCGTCAGGTCCACCGCAACGCGGGATAGCACCCCCGTCGCCCGGATTTCAGGATCCGGCGAGGCAAATCAAGGGAATCAGCAGGGGATTTGCCGCTACCCCTGCGTGCAGTGACTATGGTGCGATCGCGCCATATCAAAGGCTGCCTCCAGCCGGAACAATAGCAAAATCGAATTCCGCTCTTCTCGGTTACGGGCGGGAGCAGCGACCGCCTGCAAGAAACAGCGTCACCTACCCCAACGGACCTGTTTTTGGCGATGGCCCGGCCATGACACGCTCTGGCTGCGAGCAACGCGCTCCCGTCCGGATTTTATTCACGTGGGAAAGCTCGGTCGAATCCTGGGTGATTCCAGCCGCCGGACGGCTCAAGCCCCTGATTCCGGCGGTAAACCTGGACCGGGCCGCGAGCGCCGGGCATCAGCGCCTTTCCCGGTGCGGGCGACGCGTTACCGGGCTGACACGAAACTGTCATGCGACTGTTATAATCGAAGGCTATTGGCCTCAGCGGGCGCCGGAGGAAATGGCGCCGAGAGACCATCTTCCGAACAGGAGCAGGCCACATGAGACATTTCATCCGCTCGGCGGCCGTTGCGATTGCAATGGCTGCGGCGTCCACCCTCACCCTTTCCGCAGCAATGGCAGCTGACCTTTCCGGCGCCGGCTCGACCTTCATCTATCCGGTGTTCGCCAAATGGGCCGACACCTACAAGAAGGACACCGGCATCGGCCTCAACTATCAGTCGATCGGCTCGGGCGGCGGCATCAAGCAGGTCATCGCCAAGACCGTGACCTTCGGCGCCACCGACAAGCCGATGTCCGACGCCGATCTGGAAAAGAACGGCCTCGTACAGTTCCCGATGGTGATGGGCGGGATCGTGCCGATCGTCAACCTCACGGGCATCAAGCCGGGCGAACTCGTCCTCGACGGCAAGACGCTGGCCCAGATCTATCTCGGCGCCATCACCACTTGGGATGACGCCGCGATCAAGGCGCTGAACCCCTCGCTCACCCTGCCGTCGACCGCGATCGCCGTCGTGCATCGTTCGGACGGCTCGGGCACCACCTTCAACTTCACCGACTACCTCGTGAAGCTCTCGCCCGACTGGAAGGACAAGGTTGGTTCGGACACGGCCGTCGAATGGCCGACCGGCGTCGGCGCCAAGGGCAGCGAAGGCGTTGCCAACACCGTCAAGCAGACCGACGGCGGCATCGGCTACGTCGAATATGCCTATGCCAAGCAGAACAAGCTGTCCTACTCCAAGATGCTGAATGCAGCCGGCAAGGTCGTCGAGCCGTCGCTCGAATCCTTCGGCGCCGCCGCTTCGAATGCCGACTTCAAGACTGCCAAGAACTTCAACGTCATCATCACCAACGAGCCCGGCGACGCCACCTGGCCGATCGCCGCCTCGACCTGGGTGCTGATCCACAAGGCTCCGGACGATGCCGCCGCCACCGGCGAAGCGCTGAAGTTCTTTGCCTGGGCCTACAAGGACGGCAAGGAAACCGCCAAGGCGCTCGACTACGTGTCGATCCCCGACAGCGTCGTCGACCTGATCAAGGCTTCGTGGAAGGCCGACATCCAGGCCGGCGGCAAGCCGGTCTACGCTGGCGAGTAACATCACCCGAAGGAGCGCCGCTTTACGCGGCGCTCCTTTTTCTCAACACAAAGAGCCGAGCTTGACATGAGTGCTGTCCAGGAAGCCTTGCCAGCCATCAAGGGCTCGCGCGATGCCATCGTCAGACGTTTCGCGCTGACGGACACGATCTTTCATGCGGCGACCCGTGCCGCCGCGATCCTGGTTCTGGTCCTGCTTGGCGGCTTCGCCATCTCGTTGTTTGCCGGTTCCTGGCAAGCGCTCTCGACCTTCGGCTTCTCCTTTCTGACCACGGAAAGCTGGAACCCGGTGACCGAGAAATTCGGTGCGCTGGCGCCCATCTACGGCACCATCATCACATCCGCCATCGCCATCCTGATTGCCGTGCCGCTCGGCATCGGCATCGCGATCTTTCTCACCGAACTTTGCCCGCGCGCATTGCGGCGCCCGATTGGCATGGCGGTCGAACTGCTCGCCGGCATCCCCTCGATCATCTACGGCATCTGGGGCCTATTCGTGCTGGCACCGTTCCTGCAGACGACGGTGCAACCCTTTATCATCTGGCTGTTCCATGGTGTTCCCGGGCTCAACAACCTGTTTGCCGGCCCGCCCTATGGTATCGGCCTGCTCACCTCGGCGATGATCCTCGCCATCATGATCCTGCCTTTCATCACCTCGATCACCAAGGACGTGTTCGACACGGTGCCGTCGGTGCTGAAAGAGTCGGCCTACGGCATCGGTTGCACGACCTGGGAAGTGACGCGGCGCGTGGTCATTCCCTATACCCGGATCGGTATCATGGGCGGCGTCATGCTCGCCCTTGGCCGTGCGCTCGGCGAAACGATGGCCGTCACTTTCGTCATCGGCAACGCGCACCGCATCTCGACTTCGCTGTTCGCGCCCGCCACGACGATCTCGGCGACCATCGCCAACGAATTCACCGAAGCCGTTGGCGATCTCTACACCTCCTCGCTGGTGGCGCTCGGCCTGATCCTGTTCGTCATCACCTTCCTCATCCTTGCCATCGCACGCTACATGCTGATGCGCATCGACGCCCGTACGGGAGCCTGACCAATGTCGACAGCCGCATCGCTTCACCAAAGCCGCAAGCGCAGGAATGGCGTGATGATGACGCTGTGCGTCGTCGCCGCCGGCATTGGCCTCGCCTGGCTGGCACTTATCCTCGGCGCGCTGCTCTACAAGGGCCTGTCCGGCGTCTCGCTGGCCGTTTTCACCGAAATGACGCCTCCGCCCGGCGACGCCGGGGGCCTGCTCAATGCCATCTACGGCAGCGTGGTGATGACGATCATCGCCGTGATCGTCGGCACGCCGATCGGCGTGCTCGCCGGTACCTACATGGCCGAATACGGCCGCTTCTCCAAGCTCACCACCATCGTGCGCTTCATCAACGATATCCTGTTGTCGGCGCCATCGATCATCATCGGCCTGTTCGTCTACGAGTTGATGGTGCGGCCGATGGGACATTTCTCCGCCATTGCCGGCGCCGTTGCGCTGGCCATCCTGGTCATTCCGGTCGTGGTGCGCACCACCGAGGACATGCTCAACCTGGTGCCGAACGCGCTGCGTGAAGCCGGCACCGCGATCGGCGCGCCGCGCTGGGTGGTCATCAAATCTGTCGCTTACCGCGCCGCGCTCTCCGGCATCGTCACCGGCATATTGCTCGCCATCGCCCGCATCTCCGGCGAGACGGCGCCGTTGCTCTTCACCGCGCTCAACAACCAGTTCTGGTCGAGCAATCTCAACGCGCCGATGGCCAGCCTGCCTGTCACCATCTTCCAGTTCGCTCTCAGCCCCTATGAGGAATGGCAGCAACTGGCATGGACTGGCGCACTCATAATCACCCTGACGGTTCTCGGCCTGAGCATTTTCGCCCGCAGCCTTACCGGACGCAGAGAGGACAGATGAAACCGATGTTGTCCACCGAGTTGAACACGCCCGAAGTGGCCGTGGATAAGGCCAAGATCGAGGTCAAGAACCTCAACTTCTACTACGGCCAGTCGAAGGCGTTGAAGGATATCAGCCTGTCGCTGCCCGAGCGCAGCGTCACCGCCTTCATCGGCCCGTCGGGCTGCGGGAAGTCGACGCTGCTGCGCGTCTTCAACCGCATCTACGAGCTCTACCCGAAGCAGAGCGCCGACGGCCAGGTGCTGCTCGACGGCCAGAACATCCTCGACCGCTCGCAGGATCTCAATCTCCTGCGCACCAAGATCGGCATGGTGTTCCAGAAGCCGACGCCGTTCCCGATGTCGATCTACGAGAACATCGCTTTCGGCGTCCGTCTCTACGAGAAGATCAGCAAGTCCGAGATGGACGGCCGTGTCGAACAGGCGCTGAAGCGCGCGGCATTGTGGACCGAGGTCAAGGACAAGCTCAACGCTAGCGGCCTCAGCCTGTCGGGCGGCCAGCAGCAGCGTCTTTGCATCGCCCGCACCGTGGCGGTGAAGCCGGAAGTCATCCTGCTCGACGAACCAGCCTCGGCGCTCGATCCGCTGTCGACCGCCAAGATCGAGGAACTGATCGACGAGCTGCAGGCCGACTATACGATCGTCATCGTCACCCACAACATGCAGCAGGCGGCGCGCGTGTCGCGCCAGACGGCGTTCATGTATCTGGGCGAACTGGTCGAATTCGACAAGACCGAGAAGATCTTCACGTCGCCTCGCGAGAAGCGCACGCAGGACTACATCACCGGCCGCTTCGGCTGATATCACGCATACGAGGACCAGGATCATGGCCGAACACACAGTCGCAGCCTTCGATGAGGATCTCGGACAGATCAGCAGGCTGATCAGCGACATGGGCGATCTCGCCGGCACGATGGTCGGCGGCGCCACCAAGGCTCTGCTGAATTCCGACAACGCGCTGGCACAGCGCGTCGTCTCCGACGACGCCATCATGGATGCGCGCCAGCGCGAACTCGACGACCGCGCCATCACCCTGATCGCCAAGCGCCAGCCGATGGCCGACGATCTGCGTCATGTCGTCGGCTCGATCCGCATGGCGGGCGACCTCGAGCGCATCGGCGACCTTGCCAAGAACATCGCCAAGCGTGTCGGTTCCGTCGGCCTCACCGCGACGCCGCGCGACCTGTCGCACTCGATCGATTCCATGGCGCAGCTGGTGCTGATCCAGGTGCAGGGCGTGGTCGAGGAATATGCGGCCGGCGATGCCGCCGCCCTCGCCAAGCTCAGGAATGACGACGAACGCATCGACGTCAAATACACCTCGGTGTTCCGCGAACTGCTGACCTACATGATGGAGGATCCGCGCAACATCACGGCTTGCACGCATCTCTTGTTCTGCGCCAAGAATCTCGAGCGCATCGGCGACCATGTGACCAACATCGCCGAGAATGCGTATTATGTGCTGACCGGAACGCAACTGCCCGCCAATCGTCCGAAGCAGGACGAGACGGCGATGTCGGCGCCGGCGGCTTGACGATAGGATGATCTGCCAATGATCGCGCCACGCATCATGGTGGTGGAGGACGAGGAGCCGCTCGGCGTGCTCCTCCGCTACAATCTGGAATCGGAAGGCTACCAGGTCGAGGTGGTGACGCGCGGCGACGAAGCCGAGATCCGCCTCCAGGAGAATGTGCCCGACCTCCTGGTGCTCGACTGGATGGTGCCGGCTGTTTCCGGCATCGAACTCTGTCGGCGCCTGCGAATGCGGCCCGAGACCGAGAGGTTGCCGATCATCATGCTCACGGCGCGCGGTGAGGAGAGCGACCGCGTGCGTGGCCTTTCGACCGGCGCCGACGACTATCTGGTCAAGCCGTTCTCGACGCCGGAATTCATGGCCCGGGTCAAGGCGCTGCTGCGTCGCGCCAAGCCGGAAGTGCTGTCCAGCGTGCTCAAGGTCGGCGACATCGTGCTCGACCGTGAATCGCACCGGGTCTATCGCAAGAAGAGCGAAATCCGGCTCGGACCGACCGAGTTCCGGCTGCTCGAATTCATGATGCGCCATCCCGGCCGGGTGTTCTCGCGCAGCCAGTTGCTCGACAATGTCTGGGGCGAGACGATCTATATCGACGAGCGCACGGTGGACGTGCATGTCGGTCGCCTGCGCAAGGCGGTCAACAATGGCCGCATGCCCGACGTCATCCGCACCATCCGCGGCGCGGGCTACGCGATCAGGGAAGACTAGGTCCAGGGCGGCTACGCCCCTGACTTCGTCATCCACGAGCGGAGCAAGGAGCGAAGCGACGCGGCGCAGACCCGAGGATCCATGCCGGGACCTCGACGCGTCGCCGCAGTGCAGAATTCTGCGCCGTTGCACTCTACGATCGAGGTCACGGCATGGATCCCAGGGTCTCCGCGACGCCGCTTCGCGGCTGCTCCGCCCAGGGATGACGACCTTGAGGGCGCTCGGCCAACCTCCAGCATTGGTGGTGATTCACCGGAGCGTTCGCTCAGGCCACGCTCTTCCCAGCACTGCCTCTCGCCTGCACGCCCGGCGCGAAAATCTCCTGGTCGACGAAGGTCAAGGCGCGCATGGCGCAGCCTTCGCGAATGAGCGGCAGTTCGTTCGGCTCGGTGTCGAAGGAAATCGATTCCGAATGCTGGCCGCCGGCGGTCTGGGCGATGGCCTCGCGCAAGGCCGGCTCGATCAGATCGAAGGCGGCGGCACTGACACCGACCATGGCGACCGGCGCCGGGTCGATCAGCGCGAACAGGCTGCCCAGCCCATAGCCCAGCGCCTCGCCCGCCTTGCGATAGGCTTCGCGCTCCGGTCCGTCTTTCTCCCTTGCCGTCGCGGCGAGTGTCCGCATCTGCGCGTCGCTGACATCGGCGACCGGTTCGGCGTCCTCGCCAAGCTGCCTGGCATTACGCCAGATGGCATAGTTGCCGGCATAGGCCTCGACGCAGCCGCGCCGCCCGCAACGGCAGAGCGCGCCGCCCGGGCGATGGATCATGTGGCCGAATTCGCCGCCCGATGAATGGGTGCCGGTGAACAGTTCGCCCTTGAGCACCAGGCCCATGCCGATGCCGTGCGAGAGCAGGATGGCGATGAAGTCGTCGCGGTAGCGTTGAGGGTCGCGCCAGCGCAACGCCACCGCCATCATGTTGCAGTCGTTCTCCATGGTGGCGGGGATGCCGAATTCGGCTTCGAGTATGTCGGCGAAGGCAATGTCCGTCTGCGGCGTGATCGGCGACCACAGCATGGCACGCGCCTTGGTGTCGGTGATGCCCTGGATCGCCAGCGCGATGCGGGCAACACTGCGGATATCGAGATCGGGGTCCTCGATGCGGCGGCGCACTATTGCCGTGCATTCGCCGATCAGCGCCTCGCGCGACATGGTCAGCGTGTCCAGCCGGCGCTGCTCCTCGGCGACCACCTGGCCGGCATAATCGATGACGGCGACGGATAGGAAATTCAGCGACAGCACCACGGTCATCACAGCCGCGGCCTCGGGGTTGAGGCCGAGGCCAACCTGCGGCCGGCCGCGTTTGAGTGAGCCGGCCTCGTTCGGCTTGCCTTCGGTCAGGATACCTTCGCCGATCAGGTCGGCGGATATCGCCGATATGGTCGAGTGGCTGAGGCCAGTGGTGGCGGCGATCTCGGTGCGCGAGGGCTGACCATCCCGGCGCACGGCTGCAATCACCATTGCGCGGTTGCGCCGGCGCAGATCGTCGTGGCGGATTCCCACCGACATGCTTTCCCTCCCGGTTGCCGCGGTTCTTGATCCCCCTCGAATACCTCCGGCAACAGGGTCAAACACTGGCAGAAGCGGCCGGTGCTGTCATTTATTTATTGCGAGGCTCGAAAAAAAATTTCTGGCACCTCAAAATCCATCAGAATCGATGTTGACAGTGTTCTGGCGATGGACCAGTGTTTTTTCGAGGCTCGAAAAAATAGAGCCTTTGTGCCGGCCTTCGGGCCAGTTTGGTCGCGCCATACGCGGCGCAGGGAGGATATCATGAAGAGATTCACAGCCGCCATCCTGGCGGGTGTCGCCATGTCGCTGACACTGGTGTCGGTCGCGCAGGCGAAGGACAAGGTCATCGGCGTTTCCTGGTCCAACTTCCAGGAAGAGCGCTGGAAGACCGACGAGGCCGCCATGAAGAAGGCGATCGAGGCCGCGGGCGACAAGTACATTTCCGCCGATGCGCAGTCCAATCCCGGCAAGCAGCTGACCGATGTCGAGAGCCTGATTTCGCAGGGCGCCAATTCGCTGATCATCCTGGCGCAGGATGCCTCGGCCATCGGTCCGGCGGTGCAGAAAGCGCTCGACGAGGGCATTCCGGTCGTCGGCTATGACCGCCTGATCGAAAACAAGGACGTCTTCTACCTGACCTTCGACAACAAGGAAGTCGGCCGCATGCAGGCCCGTGAAGTGTTCAAGGTGAAGCCTGAAGGCAACTACGTCTTCATCAAGGGCTCGGGTGCCGACCCGAATGCCGACTTCCTGTTCTCGGGCTCGATGGAAGTGCTGAAGGAAGCCATCGACTCGGGCAAGATCAAGAATGTCGGCGAGGCCTATACGGACGGCTGGCTGCCCGCCAACGCCCAGAAGAACATGGAGCAATTCCTCACCGCCAATGACAACAAGGTCGACGCGGTGGTCGCGGCCAATGACGGCACCGCCGGCGGCGTCGTCGCGGCGCTGACGGCGCAGGGGCTCGCCGGCACCGTGCCGGTCTCTGGCCAGGACGGCGACCACGCCGCGCTCAACCGCATCGCGCTCGGCACCCAGACCGTGTCGGTGTGGAAGGACGCGCGTGAACTCGGCAAGAACGCCGCCGAGATCGCCTCGCAGCTCGCCGACGGCAAGAAGATGACCGACATCGCCGGCGTGAAGGACTTCACAACGCCTGGCGGCAACACCGTCAAGTCGCTGTTCCTGACCCCGGTCGCCATCACCAAGGATAATCTCAACCTCGTCATCGACGCCGGCTGGATCAAGAAGGACGAAGTCTGCGCGGGCGTCGCCGCCGGCAGCGTTGCGGCCTGCAACTGAGTTTGACCGCTTGAAGAAATGAAGGCGCCGCGGCCCAAAGCCGCGGCGTTTTCTCAAAAAGATTTGTGTTTCCGCATCACGCGGATAGCTTCTAGGCTGGCTTCGGCATCCGCGTAGACGGCCAGCCGGTTGGAGGAAATCATGACCGATACGACGTCCAACCCGCAGGCCGATACCGCGCGCGCCTCGGAACTCGGCGCGGTCGCCCGGTTCCTGAAGGCGACCGAGATCGACACCCGCATGCTCGGCATGATCGGCGCCCTGCTGCTGATCTGGGTCGCGCTGCATGTGATTTCGAGCCTGCGTCTCGGCGTCAATCCGCTCGATTTCGACAGCCGCACGTTTCTCACGCCGCGCAATCTGTGGAACCTGTCGGTGCAGACGTCCGCGGTCGCCATCATGGCTTGTGGCATGGTGCTGGTCATCGTCATGCGCAACATCGACCTGTCCGTCGGTTCCGCCGAGGGCCTGATCGGCATGGTCATGGGTTTTGCGCAGGTGCATTTCCTGGTTCGGTTCGTGGGGCTTGAACTCGGCAACCCATGGATCTGGGTCCTGGCTCTGGTCATCGGCCTGGCGCTCGGCCTTTTGATCGGCGCCTTCCAGGGCTTCGTCATTGCCTATCTCGAAGTGCCGGCCTTCATCGTCACGCTGGGCGGCCTGCTGGTCTGGCGCGGCGCCGCCTGGTGGGTCACGTCAGGCCAGACGGTGGCACCGCTCGACGCCACCTTCCAGCTGATGGGTGGCGGCCCGGCCGGATCGATCGGCGCCACCTGGAGCTGGGTCGTGGGCATCGTCGCCTGCCTGGCCGTCGTGTTCGCGCTGTTCAACGGGCGCGTGCAGCGCAAGCGCTTCCGCTTCCCGCTGCGGCCGGTCTGGGCCGAGACGCTGCTCGGCGCCGTCACCTGCGCCGTCATCATGGGCGCGGTCTGGCTGGCCAACTCCTATCCATGGCCGATCGGCATCGTGAACCGCTACGCGGCCGCCAACAACATCACCGTACCCGAGGGCGGCCTGTTCATCGCCCACGGCATCGCGATACCGGTGCTGATGGCGGTCGCCGTCGGCCTGGTCATGACCTTCATCACCAACCGCACCCGTTTCGGCCGTTATGTCTTTGCCATCGGCGGCAATCCGGAAGCGGCCAATCTCGCCGGCATCAACACGCGCTGGATCACCATGAAGGTGTTCATGATCATGGGCGTGCTGGCCACGATCGCGGCCGCCATTTCGTCGGCCCGGCAGAACTCCTCCACCAATGTGCTTGGCACATTGGACGAGCTGCTCGTCATTGCCGCGGCCGTCATCGGCGGCACGTCGCTTGCCGGCGGCTCGGGAACGATCATCGGCGCCATGCTCGGCGCATTGCTGATGCAGTCGCTGCAGTCGGGCATGGTGCTGCTCGGCGTCGACTCGCCGCTGCAGAGCATCGTCGTCGGCGCCGTGCTGGTCATCGCGGTGTGGCTCGATACCGTCTATCGCAAGCGGGTTTAGGGATACGATCATGGCTGACAAAACCGCTCCCGCAACTGCCCCCGCAACCGCCCCCATGGGCACGCCGCTGGTCGACATGCGCAACATCTCGATCGCCTTCGGCGGCATCCGTGCCGTCGACGACGCGTCGATCGACCTTTTCCCGGGCGAGGTCGTAGCGCTGCTCGGCCACAACGGCGCCGGCAAGTCGACGCTGATCAAGATCCTGTCCGGTGCCTACAAGCGCGATGCCGGCCAGATCTTCGTCAATGGCGAGGAGGCAGCGATCTCCAACCCGCGCGACGCCAAGAAATACGGCATCGAGACGATCTACCAGACGCTGGCCCTGGCCGACAATGTCGATGCCGCCGCCAATCTGTTCCTCGGCCGCGAGCTGATGACCGCCTGGGGCACGCTCGACGACGTCGCCATGGAGGCCGAGGCGCGCAAGGTGATGGGGCGGCTCAATCCCCGCTTCCAGCGCTTCAAGGAGCCGGTGATCAAACTGTCAGGCGGACAGCGGCAGTCGGTGGCGATCGCACGCGCCATCCTGTTCAACGCCCGCATCCTGATCATGGACGAGCCGACGGCGGCACTCGGCCCCCAGGAAACGGCACAGGTCGGCGAACTGGTCAGGCAGCTCAAGTCCGACGGCATCGGCATTTTCCTGATCAGCCACGACATCCACGACGTGTTCGAGCTCGCCGACCGGGTTTGCGTGATGAAGAACGGCCAGGTGGTCGGCACGGCACGCACCACGGACGTCACCCAGGACGAAGTGCTGGGCATGATCATCCTGGGCAAATGTCCTCCAGGTGCCATACCGGGGCCGGGGGCGCTGAGGATCGCCGCCTGAGGCCGGCCGCAGGCCGGCCGGGCCGCTCGGGCACGCCCCGTTGCCGTTCACGTGATATGCCAGTGATCACGATGGCTTGGCCTGACCATTGTGTTGGCCCGGCGACTTGCCCATAAAGGTCCTGTTTTGCTCATGGACCGCATCATCCGTTGAAGAAGCTTTTTCCAATCGTCGCGTTCATAGCCGTTGCATTGATCAGCATGACCATGGCGGGGTTCGCTTATTTCGCGACGCAGGAGGCCGCCCGCATTAAGTTCGAAGGGGCGGCCGATGACGCCCTCAACCGGATCGAGAGCCGCATCGACCTGCATCTGTCGCTGTTGCGCTCGACACAGGCCCTGTTCGATGCGCGCAACGGCGATATTTCCCAGAGCGAGTTCAAGGCCTTCTTCAAGGCGCTGGATATCGACAGCAATTTTGCCGGCCTGCGCGGCATCGGCTTCCTGCGGCTGGTCAAGACGGGCGACGAAGCCGCAGTGGAGCGCGACATCCTCCGCGATTTCGGCGCCAGCCATCCGGTCTATCCGGATACGACGCAGCCCTGGCGCACGCCGATAGCCCTTTTCGAGCCGCTGGATCCGTCCAACCAGGCCAGCATCGGCTATGACATGTTCAGCGAGCCGGTGCGGCGCGTGGCGATCGAAAAGGCGATGGCCGACGACCAGCAGCATGCAAGCGGGCTGGTGCAGCTCGGCCAGGGCACGGGCGTCGCGCAGACCTTCACCGGGTTCCTGGCCTTCGTGCGGCTCAATGTAGAAACGGCGCCGGAGGTCATCAACGCATCGCGATCCTCGACCGCCGGCTTTCTCTATGCCGCCTTCCGGGCCCGGGACCTGTTCCAGATCGCGCTGAGCCGTGCGCCGCTGCTGCCGGTCAACACAGAGATTTACGACGGAGCGGTGAACGGCGACAATCTGTTGTTCCGCTCGGAGACGCCACCGGTTTCATCCCTGGGAGACCGGCTGCTGGTCACCCGCAAGATGACCGTGGCGGGGCGCCCTTGGACCGTTTTGTTCAGGCCGACCAGCGCCTTCTCGCAACCCTCGTCGCGCGCCATCCCCGTCATGCTGGGAATGTTCGGCCTGCTCCTGGCCGGTGCCATCGCTCTGGTGGCGCGCTACCAGGAGCGGGCCTATGACGCGGTATCGGCCTTGCATGAGACAATGGAAAAGAGCCTGCTCGAAAAGGACCTGATGCTGCAGGAGATGAAGCATCGCATCAAGAACTCGATCACCAGGGTGCTGGCGATCGCGCGGCAGACGGCGTCGCGGGCCACCGACGTCAATGAGTTCTCCGCTTCCTTCTCGGCCAGGCTGCAGGCGATGGCCGCCTCGCAGGATATGCTGACGCGCTCGCGCTGGCAGAAAGCCGACCTTGCCGATCTGCTGCGAATCGAGCTCGGCCAGGTGTTCGGCAAGGAACTGCCGGAGGGGCTCCTGTCAGGCCCGGAGGTGCTGCTCGACGAAACCACGACGCAGGCGCTTGGCCTGACCTTTCATGAACTCGCCACCAATGCGCTGAAATATGGTGAAGCCGGCAATTCCGCCAATTCCTCCAAGGGAGATTGGGCGCTGAAGGTGGACTGGTCGCTGGAAGGGCGTGGGCGCGAGCGGATGCTGGCGCTGAACTGGCGGGAAGTCGGGAAAAACAGGATCGAGGCGCCGGCCGTGACCGGATTCGGCACCAAACTGATCGACCTCAACGTCACGCGCGAATTGCGCGGCACGATCAAGCGCGATTTCCAGGCTGACGGCCTGAAGGTGGAAATCAGAATTCCGTTGGTCGGCTGAAATCCTGCCGGTCGCCAGAGCGGCGGATCGACACCCCAAGAAAATCCGGAGGCCCGACATGGCCCCCGGATATGTATTCCATTAGAGCGGTTCAGCGTTTCATGGAATCGCCGAACAGCTCCTGGAAATGCTCCGATCGCTGAATTAGTTGCAGCGGGCCTGATAGGTCGTGCCGTTATGACGGCGATACACGCAATAGCCGTTGCGCAGGTTGCGAACCAGCAGGCCGGTCCCGGCACCGACCGCCGCGCCGATCAGCGCGCCCTTGCCGCCGCCGACCAACCCGCCTACGCCCGCGCCGATCAGGCCGCCGCCCACGACGTCCTGTTCGGTCGTGGTGCAGCCGCTGACGGCAACCACCGCAACCATGGCAATAAGTATTTTCCGCATAGAGTCACTCCTCACTTGTGTCCACACTTTAGTAAGCTCCAACCGCCATTTAGCACGAAACGATGGCCTTTGCTGCTGCAAATTTATTGTTGGCTAAGGTGGTCTTTTTCTGGGCGGATCGTGTTCGATGCCATGACGAGGTTGGAAATCACCAACGAAGCGTCAAGGCTACCGTCTGGCCGCACCTTCCAGGCAATTTGATCGTAGTCGTCCTCCAGCGCGGGGTCGACCGCGAGGCATTTGGCGACGATATGCTGCGCCTGTCCCTGTACGTCGCCCATCGCGAATGGGCGCTCAGCGGTGCATTCGTCGGCTGTTGCAAAAACACTGACTGGGACCTGCAATTCCCGACATTCGGCCATCGAGTTCGAGCAACCGATCACCAGTAACAACGCGGCTATGTGTTCCATGACAGATGTTCCTCTGGCCGCAATAACGGCCAACATCGTCAAAAAGTTCCTGTCCTTCCAAGGGAGTTACGCGAATACTTGGATGACAACAGGGCAGGACCTAAGTCAGGTCGACTGCCAGACAACGGCCAGCAACATTGTCACGGTCAAGGCAAGAAGGAGCCCCTTCGCCAAACCCTTATCTGCTCGAGGGGGTGTTTCTACGGAGGATTCGGCTTCCAGAAATTCGCCCATCGAAATACGTGCGGCTTGTTCCAGTCTGTTCATGTCGGCGACTGTCAAGACATCCTCCGGTATCGCGCTGCAAGCCTGCAAACAATGTCCGACGGCGGGGCAGGTTCCGGCGGTATCCGGGAAAACAGCATCCGCCCTTATGGTGAATAGCCGGTTAAGAATCGCTGCTTGCCGAGGCTCTCACTGCGTCTCGAAATTGCTGTGCGGAACGACAAGGCGATATTCGAGGTGGCCGCCGCCGATATTGAGGTCCGCGGTTCCGTTCAGGGATGCTGGCACCACCCGCTCCAAGGCGACGCTGCCGAATCGCTTTTGACCGCCGCGATCGTTGTCGGTCCCTATCGTTTCGGCCCATGTCAAAGACAGGGCTAACTCCCCCGTGGCGGCGGCGTCGAGGTTGGCGGTGACCTCGACGAAACCGTCAGGCCGGGACAGGGCGCCATAGCTGACGGAGTTGACGGCGAGTTCGTGCATCGCCAGGCCGATATGCAGCGCGGCGTTGGGATTGAGGTAGGGATTGGCGCCACGGAAGCGCAGGCTGTGCGATGGGTTCGCTCCGTAGCGGCCGACCTGGCTCGCCACCAGCTCATGAAGGGCTGCCCCTCGCCAGTTGGAGGATGTCACCAGATCCTGGGAGGACGCCAGCGACTGCAGCCGGCCGCGGAAGCGCGTCAGGAAGTCGCCGACGCCGTCGGAATAACGACCGGTCTGGGTCGCGATGCTCTGGATGATCGCCAGCAGGTTTTTCGAGCGGTGGCTGACTTCACGCAGCAGCGTCGTCAATGTCTGTTCGCGCCGCTTCTGCTCGGTCGTCTCGACCATGGTGGTGACGACGCCTTGTACATCGCCATCGTCGCCTCGGTCGGCATCGACCCAAATCTGAAACCAGCGGACGCCATTCTCGACCGGAACACTGATTTCAAGGCGCTGAGGATCGCCGGTCGCGACCACATCGTGCTTGGCGGCGCCGATGCGATCGGCCTGCGCCGTCTGCAGGATGCCGTTCCCATCGGCATCGTCGGAAGCCCAGGGCGCGCGCATGTTGCGGGCCCATACGGTCTTCATCTCGCGATCCTGGTAAAGGACGGAAATGCCGGCATTGTGCAGCGCGTGGAGAAGAGCCCGACCAAGCTGCATGCCACTTTCGGCCGGATGCATGGCGATGACTTCATCGCTCCGTGCGCCTTCCGTTCTATCTGAAGTCCTGGAGCGCATTGATCAAATCTGTCCACCCAACTCAGGCTGAACGGCTCACTGTCGAATGGGTTCCCCTAAAAGCGGTCCGCCGGACGGTGTCCATTGAAGGACCCCGCCCGGCGGTGGCTGGAAACCGTTTGAGGGGTGCGGCTTCCAGTGTTCACCTGATGAGCCGTCAGGCTCATGCCCTCTTGAACAGGCCGGCCAGAAGCGAAATGACCAGGAAAGCGAGGAAGATAAAGAACAATATCTGCGCGATTCCGGCGGATGTGCCGGCGATGCCGCCGAAACCAAGCGCGCCGGCAATAATCGCCACGACGAGAAATACGAGCGCCCAGTACAGCATGGTTCATCTCCTTCGAATGATGCGATAAAAACGTGGGTGGATGCGGTTTGTTCCACCATTCGCCGAAAAAGACCGGGCTTGCAAATCGTTCCGGGCAGCGCCGGCTGGAAATTCCCCGGTAGCCGATCCGGCTTGTCAAAAAAGGCCGCCGGATGGGTCGCATCCGGCGGCCTTTTTTTGATCTTGTCCGGCTTCCGGAGGCCGCGATCTATGCGGCAGCCTTGGCCTGCCGATCGAAGAACAGCGCCTGGCTGATCAGCGCCTTCACCATGTCGGGATTGAACGGCTTGGTCACGAGGAAGGCGGGTTCGGGGCGCTCTCCGGTCAGGAGACGCTCGGGAAAGGCGGTGATGAATATCACCGGCACCGATGTCGAGGAGAGGATTTCGTTCACGGCCTCGATGCCTGAGCTGCCGTCGGCGAGCTGAATATCGGCCAGCACCATCTTCGGTCGGGTCTTGCCGAACATCGTCACCGCTTCGGCATGGGTACGCGCCGTTCCTACCACCCGATGACCGAGGCTCTCGACCATCTCCTCTATGTCCATGGCAATCAGCGGTTCATCCTCGATGATCAGCACGTCGGTCGCCACCTGGCGTGAAATCTCGTTGCTTGCCTGGGCAAGCAACTCGGAGAATTGCTGTTCGCCGACATCGAGGATTTCGGCCGCCTCGTCCTCGCTGAAACCTTCGACGGCAACCAGCAGGAAGGCTTGGCGCGGAAGGGGCGCGATGGCATTGAGATTGGCGGCCGCGCGCTGTTCCCACGCCGATTGTGCCTGCTCCTGCGGGACACGGATGGCAACCGATGTGAAGAGCTTGGCGAAAACCTTGTACAAGGCGATCCGGTCACTCGATGCCTCGGGGAAGATCTCGATGTCGGCGATGATGGCTTCGAGCATCGCGGCGACCAGCGCGTCGCCGCTCTCTTGCGATCCCGAGACGGCACGCGAAAAGCGGCGCAGGAACGGCAGGTGCGGTGCGATGGTGGCGGATAAACTCATGGTAAGACGTCTCCCTCAGATGACGCGAGTGAACGGATTGCAGGTCAAGCTTGTTGCAAGTCCCGCTAATACAACGCGGGTTTTCCGAAAAAGTTCCGGCCTATATGGAACGAATAGACGGGAACGGCGTTTGATGTCGGGATGGGCAACCCAGACGAGGGGTGCCGCTTGCCTTGTGTTGTGTTGTTATGGGCGGCTTGGGCGCTGGGACTATAAGGGCGAAATGAAGGATATGACCAAAGATATTTTGGCTGGCGCCGCGGGCAGGCGCCGGAACGGTGCCGGCGACCCGCTGGGGCCGAACTCCGAAATCGGACGCAAACTCAAACAATATTACGACGAGCTGGTCTCCGACAATGTGCCGGATCGCTTCGCCCAGTTGCTCAGCCAACTGGAACAAGCCGAACCCGCACAGAAGAAGGACTAGATCATGGCCGCGGTCTCCCAAGGCTTCAAGACCGATCTGCTTGGGGCAATCCCGAGCTTGCGGGCCTTTGCCGTGTCGCTGACGCAGAATGCCGACAAGGCCGATGACCTCGTTCAGGAAACGCTGGTCAAGGCCTGGGACAAGCATGAGAGCTTCCAGCCTGGCACCAATCTCAAGGCATGGCTTTTCACGATCCTGCGCAACGAATTCTATTCGCAGATGCGCAAGCGCGGCCGCGAGGTGCAGGACAGCGACGGCATCATGACGGCCCGGCTTGCGGTGCATCCGGCACAGCACGGCCAGCTCGACCTCAAGGATTTTCGCGGCGCCCTCGAGCAATTGCCGGAGGACCAGCGCGAAGCCATCATCCTGATCGGCGCATCGGGATTCTCCTACGAGGAGGCCGCCGAAATCTGCGGTTGCGCGGTTGGAACGATCAAGAGCCGCGTCAGCAGGGCTCGTACACGCCTTCAGGAAATCCTGAAAATCTCCGGCGAGGACGAGTATGGTCCCGATGCGATCTCCGCCCAGGTCACGGGCACGGCGGCACATTGAAATACGGGCTGCATCACGGCAATTCGAGTGCCGTCGCGTCAGTCTTAGCCGGGGGAGCCGCGACCGTAGGCTAGCGCCACCGCTTCAACGAGGTCTTCGCCTGAATAGGGCTTGGTGACCAGCCTCACCCCGGGAAAGGATGCCTTGATCTCGTCCGCATCGGAGTAGCCGGACGCAAACACGAACGGGACGCCGGTCTCCCGCAAGCCCGCGGCGAATTCGAGCGTCGAAGCGCCGCCCAGCATCAGATCGACAATGGCCGCGTCGAAATGCGTCGCGACCTTACGGCCGTCGATCTCGGCCAGGTCGCGGGCAACCACCACCTCGCCCGCACCGTGGTCACGGCAGAGTTGCTCGACATCCATGGCTATGAGGAATTCATCCTCCAAGACAAGAATGCGCAATCCGTCAAGTAATTGGGGCACAGGCAATCGCTCCTTGAAACGCCGGGATTCATGATCGCAATTTGGGGTCTTGTCATTTAAAAAAGACATGCGCCGGCGACGAAACAGCGATCTCGGGCAAGCGCGTGAAACTGGCCTGCCGACCGGCAGACTTTCGCAACGGGGGGTCGAAATGCCAAGCCAGATCGGGCGCTCTTCTTCAAGCCGGCAATATCCTTGCGAGCAGTGCCCATTACGGCCCTTGCCGGTGTTCCGGGAGTTCGAGAAACCGGAGCTGGCCTTCATCAGTAAATTCAAGAAAGGCGAGCTCGCGGTCGACAAGGGTGCCACTGTCCTCGTGGAAGGAAGCCACAGCGCCCATCTCTACACCGTGCTGTCCGGCTGGGCGTTCCGCTACAAGCTGTTGCAGGACGGCCGCCGACAGATCCTCAATTACCTCATGCCTGGCGATCTCATCGGCCTGCAAGGCAGCGTCATGGGGGAGATGCAGCATTCCGTCGAGGCCCTGTCGCCGATGCTGCTTTGCGTGTTCGAACGCGATAACCTGCATGAACTCTACCGCAACCATCCCGGTCTCGCCTACGACATCACCTGGATCGCGTCGCGCGAAGAGCGCATGCTGGACGAGAACCTGCTCAGTCTCGGCCGCCGCAGCGCGATCGAGCGTGCCGCCTATCTTATCGCCTTCATCGCCAGCCGCGCCAAGGTCGTCGGACTGAACGGCAAGCAAACCATCCAGATTCCGATCACGCAGCAGCACATCGCCGATACGCTTGGCCTGTCGCTGGTTCACACCAACAAGACGATCCGCAAGCTGATGGATCGCCAGCTGATCGTCTGGCGCGACGGCGGGTGCGGGGTCGTCGACAATGAAGGGCTGAAGCAGCTCGCCGGCTGGGAGGGGCTGGGCGAGGGCCGCCGGCCATTGATCTGACACCGCACTTCTTGCCAGGGCGGCGGATCGGGTGCGCATGACCGGGTTTTCGGCTAGTTTGTCCGGGCATCGGAACTTTGGGACGCACGGCGCGTTTGAAATCGAGCAATCACAAGGAGTTAAGCAATGGCAACCGCCGCAAGCAAGACCGCCAACGAAGCGCGGACGAATCCGGATCTCGAAGCCGACATCAGGCAGTTGAAAGCCGATATCGACAAGCTCACCAAACAGCTGGCCAAGACCGGCGAACACGGCTACGGCACGGCGCGCCGGGCGGCGGCCGAAGGCGTCGAACAGCTGCGCGCCCAAGGTGAGGCCGCCTTCGACAGCCTGCGCGGCAACGCCAGGGATCTTGAGGCGCAGATGGTGGCAAGCGTACGCGAAAAGCCGGTGACGTCTCTTGCAATCGCCGCTGGCGTCGGCTTCCTGTTCGCACTGCTGGCGCGTCGCTAGTTCCGCCGAGATGGGACTGCTGGCTTCCCTGCTGTCGGCTTTCGCCTCGGGTGAAACAATGGCCGCCGTGCGGCGCGCGCGCACGGCGGCCGTCGTCTACGCGTTTGCAGCGTTGGCGGCATTCTGCGGCCTCGGCTTCCTGGTCGGGGCAGCTTATATCTGGACGTCGGTGCGGTATGGATCGCTAGCTGCCGCGATTGGTTTCGGTGTCGGCTTCCTGGTAATCGCGGGCCTTGTTCTTCTGATCCACCGGCTGATGGCGGGCGCCCGGGTCCGCCGCGAGGCAAGGCGGCGCAAGGCCGACATGAAGGCGATCGGCATTACGGCCGCGCTCGCCGTGCTGCCGACATTGCTGAAGGGAAAAGGCGGACTAGGGGTTATTCTTGGTCCGGCCGTGGCACTGGCGGCTTATGCCATCTACCGCGAGAACGTGAAGCCGGACACCGATCATCCGGATGCCGGCGAGGAGTAGTATGTCGGCACCTGCACTGCCTCGTCTCACTCCGACAGATCTTCCAGCGGCATCGATATTTCGGCGAAGACGCCGTCCGGCCGGAATTCATGGGTCACTTCGCTCGAAATGACCTTGGCCAGACTGCGCCGGATGAGGATCGAGCCAAAGCCGTGCCGGTCGGGTGGGGCAACTTCAGGACCGCCGCTTTCGCGCCAGGTGAAAACGAGGCGCCGGTCGCCTTTCCTGCCTTGCGCCTTCCAGCCGAGATCAACCTTGCCCGATGCAACAGACAGCGATCCATATTGCAGCGCGTTGCTGGCCAGTTCGTGCAGGATCAGCCCGAGCCCGACGGCCTGATCAGGCGACAGCAACAGATCGGCGCCGGAGATCGTCAAGCGTGGCTGGTCGGCGGTGTCGAAGGGCTTGATCTCGATCTGGACGAGTTCACGGATGCCGATGCCGCGCCATTCGCGGTCGGACAGCAGACCATGGGCAATACCCAGGGCCTGAAGCCGCGCGCGGAAGGCCTCGAGGAATTCGCTCGGCTGGCGGGCATGGCGCACGGTCTGCGTCGCCAGCGCCTGGACCGTTGCCAGCGTGTTCTTGACACGGTGGTTGAGTTCTCTGAGCAGCAGCCGTTGCCGTTCGTCGCCAAGCTTGCGTTCCGAGATGTCGTAGTTGACGCCGAAAATCAGCGTCGGCTTGCCGTCGCCATCGCGCTCGATGACACTGCCGCGCGTGGCCACCCATCGCGGTGGATGAAAGCCTTTCACCCGGTATTCGCCGAAATAGTCGTCGCTGCCGGTCAAGGCGTCGCGAAAGCGGGTTTCGGTTTGATAGACGTCGCGCGGGTCGATGGCGGTCAGGATGTCGCGCGCCCGCAAACGCGTCGAGCGCGGCAGGTTGAACAGTTCGGACAGCCTGACGTCGCACTCGATCATGTCCGTGCGGATGTCCCATGCCCAGCTGGCGAGCGACGCCGCGTCGAGGGCGATGGCGCGCCGCTTTTCCTCGCGCGCGAGTGCGGCCTCGGCGATCGCGCCGCTGCGGGTTGCATCCTTCAGGGTGAACAGGCTGCCGGCGAGACCGGCGAGCATCGTCAACTGGTCCAGTGTGGCGGTGGATGGAAAGACATGGGGTTTGCGATCCATCACGCACAGCGTGCCGATCCTGGCGCCGGCCACGAGCATCGGCGCGCCTGCGTAGAAGCGCACATGATGCTCGCCTGTGACCAGCGGGTTGTTCTTGAAGCGGGGATCCGCCGTCGCATCGGACACCACCATGGGGCCGTCACCGGCGGCGATGGCGTGGGCGCAGAAGGAAATTCTGGTCGCCGTTTCCGTTTCGTCGAGGCCAAAGCATGACTTGAACCATTGCCGCTCGAGATCGACAAGCGTGACCAGCGCTATCGGTGCCTGCATTACGGCCGCGGCGAGGTTGCTGATGCGGTTGAAATCCACGTCGATCGTCGAATCGATCACCTCCAGCCCACGCAGCACGGCGAGCCGGTCTTCGTCCTTCACCGCGCGCGCGACCTCGGCTGGCAGACCCAGCGCTGCTTCCGCCTTGCTGCTCACCCAAGTCCCCAATGCCCAGTCCCGACTTCCGCCGTCCTGTTGGTCTCTTCGCCGGCACTGGTCCGGCTTGCTTGGAACCATCCTAGCGAGGAACCGTTACCCGACCATGTTTTGCCGGCCGCGTCAGCCGGCGCAAATCGAGACAAGGGCCGATCATGACCAAGATCATTCCCGAAAACAAAGCGCGTCAGGGACGGTGGGGCTGGCATGTCTTGTATATCCTGATCGCCGCGCTGCTCCTGAGCTTCGCGGCCTGGGGTGCCGCTGAAATCTATGGCCGGGCGGCCAAGACACCGGCGACCGAGCAAGGAAGCGCGCCGGGCGGCTAGTTTTTTGGCTTTCGTCGTTCGAGACCGCATCAGGCAGCCTTTGCCTCGGCGATGCTGGACGGCACCAGGACGTTGAGCGCTCCGGGATGGATTTCGATCGTCGTCTCACGATCGAGCCTGACCAGTTCGCCATCCATCACGGCCCGGAACTTTCTGCCGCCGGAATGGATTTTCAGCACCGTACGGTCGGCTTGGTGAATTTCGACATGCTCGTTGTCGCGCCACTTGCCGCGCGCAATGTCGAACAAGAACTTGAGCAGTTCGGCGCGTTGCTGCGCCACCGTCACATAGATGCCGAGCACGCCGCCGGCAGGGTTGTCGGCATAAGGCAGATGGCCTTCGCCGAACAGATTGTTGGTGACGCCGATGCCTGATATGCGCGCCGTCACCTCGGCGTCGCCGATGCCGAGCGTGACGTTCATCGCCGGCGGGTTCTTGATCGTTGCCCAGGCCGCCTTGGCCGAAGCCCTGATCTTGCCCAGGCGCGAACCGAATTCCATCCCCTGGCGCAACTGCACCATCTTGGCGTGCATGCCGATCGAAAACTGGTGGACGAAGGGCTGGCCATTGGCCGTGGCCATGTCGACCGCGATGATTTCGCCGTCGGCGAAGGATTTTAGCGCGGCATCGAGCGACTGCGGAATGCCGAGGCCGCGCGCAAAAAGGTTCATCGTGCCGGCCGGCAGTATGGCGAGCGCCTTTTTCTTGCCCATCAGCCTCGCAGCCGCGGCCGAGATGGTGCCGTCACCGCCGCCGGCGAGCACGACATCGACGGCGCGGCGCGACACGGCGTTGTCGAGGGTTTCCACGACATCCTTGCCGGCAACGATATCGATGCTGAGAGAGTGGCCCGCCGATTCCAGCGTCTGACGCATCCGGTCGGAGAAAGCCGAGATATCGGTGGTGCGCAAGGTGCCGCCGTCTCGGTTCAGCACCGCTGCAAATTTCATGCCCCGCTCCGCCGATCAATCACAACCTAACCAGGACGCGCCCAGCCGGAGGCTGAAACGCGGCGGGCTTGGAAAGGTTCCGGCTGCGCCGCAATCCAGGCCGGATTCGAAGCTGGGTAGCGCGCATTCGCTTCGTGGGAACAACAGCATGGTCACGACGTTGTGAACCTGTAGAGATGCCGCGTCCGATCTCCCCAGCGACGGTTCAACCGGGCGCGGCGTGCACGAAATCAGCACGAGGAGAGACTATCATGATCCGCACCCTTTTAGCCACGACCGCCCTTGCGACAATGGTCGCGACCGGTGCCTTCGCCCAAAGCACTGCAACCCCGGCCCCCGCGAAGCAGCCTGCGGCGCAGGAGCCGGCCGCGCCGGTGGTGCACGCTGAGGGCAGCATCGTCACCAATATCATCGGCGAAACCGTCTACAACGGCACTGGCGACAATGCCGAGAATATCGGCAAGGTCACTGATGTCGTCTTCGACAAGGACGGCATGGTGAAATCCGTCGTCATCGGTGTCGGCGGCTTCCTTGGCGTCGGAACCAAGAACGTCGCCTTTGACTATGACAAGCTGCAATGGGCCGAGAAGAACGGTGACCGCTGGCTGGTCGCGCAGACGACCAAGGACGAGCTGACGGCGCATCCGGAATTCGACAGCAAGGCTTATGCGCTGGCCCCGGCCGCATCGACGACTGCCCAGGCGCCGGCCACGTCGACAGACACCGCACAGAAGCCCGCGGAGGCGAATGCGGAACCGGTGAAACAGGCTGATGGCAATCTGGCCACAAACATCATCGGCGAAAATGTCTACAACGGCACAGGCGACGACGCCCAGAAGATCGGCGACGTGAACGACATCGTGCTGACCAAGGAAGGCAAGGCAAAGTCGCTGATTATTGGCGTGGGCGGCTTCCTCGGCATGGGGGAAAAGAACGTCGCCTATGATTTCGCCAAGGCGCAGTGGGCACAGAAGAATGGCGACCGCTGGCTGGTTGCGCAGACCACCAAGGAAGAACTGCAGGCGCAGCCGGACTTCAACCGCAAGGCCTATGATCCGGCACCGGCTACGACGGCATCGAACGAGCCGGCGGCAACCGCGCCAGCCACCGCGACAGCTCCTGCTGCCGCTCCGGCGGACAAGACGGCGGCGGCGCCGGCTGACGCCACCGCTCCCGACCAGACAAAGACCGCGGCCATCGACAAGTCGAAGCTGACGGAGATGCCGATTGGCGAGATCAGGGCTGACGATCTGAAGGGCACGACAGTCTATGGCGCCAACGACGCCAAGGTCGGCGAGATCGGCGATGTCGTGCTGGCGCCCGACAAGAAAACCGATGCTGTGATCGTCGACGTCGGCGGCTTCCTCGGCATCGGTTCGAAGGAGGTCGCGGTTGGCATGGATAATTTGAAGTTCATGACCGACAAGGACGGCAAGAAGTACCTCTATACGACCTTCACCAAGGAGCAGCTCGAGAAGCAAGCGGCTTACGACAAGGGCTCCTACGCGCAGAAGCGCGACGAGCAGCGTCTGATCGTTCGATAGGCAAGGAAACGGGCGGTAGGGGAGATCCCTTACCGCCCTGCCTGCGACCTTGCGTATCCAGCCACCCCGTTTTCCGTCAGTTCCGAGAGTGCAAGCGACTGGTCGAGATGTTCGGCCCGCCAGGCAAGCAGCCTTTCGGCGAATTCCAGGCGGGTGGAGCGATGTGCCGGACTGCTGGCGAGGTTCTTCAATTCGCCAGGGTCGTTCTCCATGTCGAAGAGCAAAGGCGGCAAGCCCCCGCCAAAATGCACGTATTTGAATTTCTGCGTGCGGATGACAGCGAGGTTGCACTGGCGCGAGGTAAGGCCGAAGTGCCGTTCGGCTTCACCGTCCGCGACCGAGCGAAAGTCGAACTCCCAGTGCGCCGCGTCGCGCCAAACGGCGGGCGTTCCACCGCTCAGGAAGGGTTTCAGCGAGCACCCGTCAAGATGCGGTTCGGGAGCCACGCCGAGCAGGTCGATGAGCGTAGGCAAAATGTCCACAGCTTCGGTGAAGCGATCGACAGTGCTGCCAGCGGCCTTGCGATGGCGGGGATCGCGGATGATCAGCGGGATGTGATAGCTGCCGTCGAAATAACCGCCTTTGCCCAGCATGAAATGGTCGCCCATCATTTCGGCGTGGTCGGAGGTGAGCACGATGATGGTGTTGTCCCAGGCGCCTTCGGTCTTCAGCGCTTGCCAGAGGCGGCCGAGCTGTGCGTCGACTTCGGAGATCATGCCGTAATAGATGGCTCGGATGCGGCGGAAATCATCCTCGCTCCAGTCGTGTACCTTGCCCGTGGCACCGGGGCGGAACCTTGCGCGGTTTTGCCGGCCAAGATCATAGGCGATGTAGGGGTGGCCCTGAGATTCGGCTCGCCAACTTTCCGCACGGTGAAAAGCCGGGCCGTCCGCCGGATCGTATCGGGTGTTGTACGGTTCCGGCACAATGAAGGGCGGATGCGGGCTGATAAAGGAAAGATGGGCAAACCATGGCGCGGCCTCCTCTTGCTCGCCCAGCCAGCGCATGAATTCGCCGGCAAGGAAAGCCGTTGGCGTCTGGTCCTTGGAGTAGACGGGTGGCGCTTCAGTCACCGCACCATCCGCCTCGCCCACGGGACGATGGATGTCGGGACTTCCAGCGCTGGCATCGATGCCCTGCTGCTTCAGCCATGACAGCCACTGTTTCTGATGTTCGGGGAGCAATTGGCGCACCGTGAAGCCGGGCAGCACGCCTTCATAGCTGTGCAATCGTGGATCACCCGGTGCCAGCTGGCGCGGGTCGAGCGACACGTCGGTATAGCCGAACAAGGTCGGATCGTAACCGACGCTGCGCGCGGCAAGCGCGATGTTGCCGTGGCGGGCATCGAGCGGCGTGCCGTTGCGGCAGACACGGTTGTTCATCTGATAGAGGCCTGTGTAGAGGCAGGCGCGCGCGGGCGAGCACGGAGCCGCGCCGCCGTAGTGGCGCTTGAACAGCACACCTTCGGCGGCCAGCGCATCGGCATTCGGCGTCTTCACCTGGAGATGGCCGGCAGTCGACAGGCAGTCACCGCGCCACTGGTCGCAGGTAATGAGGAGGACATTTGGCCGCCTGCCTTTTCCAGTCACTTGCGCTACCCCTTCCCAGCACGTTCGAATGCGCACATGGAACCGATTCCATCAGCCGCGCAAGGCCAGGGCCGTTGGCAGAATGGTGAACGAGTTTCTTGTCACTGTTCACTTTTACAGCACAGTCCATTTTGTGTTTGCGGCCTTTGCCCCAACAGATCGTGTCCTCATATTGGCGTGGACAGCGGCGAGGGCCGCACACACACCAAGGGAAGGAGCAGAGACCATGCTCGACCAGATCAAGGGCCTGCATCACGTCACCTCGATGGCCAGGGATGCACGGCAGAACAATGATTTCTTCACCCACAAGCTCGGCTTGCGCCGGGTCAAGAAGACGGTCAATTTCGACGCGCCTGATGTCTACCATCTCTACTATGCCGACGAGGTCGGAACGCCGGGTTCGGTGATGACCTATTTTCCGTTTCCCAACATCGGCAAAGGCCGCCATGGCGTCGGCGAAGTCGGCACGACGGTCTACTCCGTGCCGGACGGCACGCTCGCCTATTGGGAAAAACGCTTCACCGACGAAGGCGTAACCAATGTCGCCCGTGAGGAAAGTTTTGGCCAGAAGCGGCTCAGATTTGACGGTCCGGACAGCGACGGCTTTGCCCTCGTCGAGGACAAGGCCGACACCAGGGCGCCCTGGGTGAAGGGCGGTGTTGCCGCTGACGAGGCGATCCGCGGCTTTCATTCGGTTTCGCTGAGGCTGAAGGATGGAGGCGCCACCGAGGAGCTTTTGAAGTTCATGGGCTACGAGGAAGTCGACAAGTCAGGCAATGTCAGGCGGCTCGCCGTCAAGAACGGCAACGGCGCCGATGTCGTCGACATCGAATCGCTGCCGACGGCCCCCTTCGCCGATCTCGGCGCCGGCTCCGTCCATCATGTCGCCTTCGCCGTAGAGAACCGCGCCAAGCAGCTTGAAGTGCGCAAAGCGCTGATGGATACAGGCTATGGCGTGACGCCGGTGATCGACCGCGACTATTTCTGGGCGATCTATTTCCGCACGCCCGGTGGCGTGCTGTTCGAAGTCGCCACCAACGAGCCGGGCTTCGACCGTGATGAGGACACCGCCCATCTCGGCGAGGCGCTGAAGCTGCCCACCCAGCATCAGCACCTGCGGCCCTATCTCGAACAGCATCTGCAGAAGCTGGAGGGCTGAGCGATGAGCAAGGACGCTTTCATCCACAAGATGCTGCCCGGTTCGCCGGGTGGTCCGCTGCTCTTCGTCTTCCATGGCACGGGCGGCGACGAGAGCCAGCTTGTCTCGCTGGGGCGCGATCTCGCGCCCCAGGCCACCATCATCTCGCCGCGCGGCGATGTTTCAGAACAAGGTGCCGCGCGTTTCTTCCGCCGCACCGGCGAAGGCGTCTACGACATGGACGACCTTGCGCGGGCGACGGGCAAGATGGTGGGCTTCGTCAAGGCCCATGTCGAGGCGACGACGCCATCGGCCGTGCTCGGCCTCGGCTATTCCAACGGCGCCAACATCCTGGCCTCGCTGGTGTTCGAAGCCCCTGATCTTTTCGACGCCGCGGTGCTGATGCATCCGCTGATCCCGTTCGAGCCGGAGGTGAAAGGCAGCCTTGCCGGCCGTCAGATCCTGGTGACCGCCGGCAGGCGCGATCCGATCTGCCCGCCGAACCTGACGGCGCGGCTCGAAGCCTATTTGCGTGCCGATGGCGCCGATGTCACAGTGGAGTGGCACGAAGGCGGGCACGAGGTGCGGCCAAACGAAATCGAGGCGGCGCGGCGGCTTTTTGCCGGTGCCCAAGGAGTGTAAAGAGATGCCCGATCAGCTGCCAGAGATCGAACTTGAAGATCGCGGTTCCAAGGGTCGCTACGTCCTGCGCGGCGCCGGCGGCGCCGAAGCCGAAATGACCTTCACCAAGATCGGCGAGCACCAGCTCATCATCGATCACACCGAAGTGCCGGACGCCTTTCGCGGCCAGGGCGCCGGGCTTCGGCTCGTCACCCGCGCCGTCGAGGATGCGCGGGCGGCGGGCAAGAAGATCATCCCGCTCTGCCCGTTCGCCAACGCCCAGTTCCGCCGCCATCCGGAATGGGCCGACGTGCTGAAGCAATAGGTCGGACAGGCTTTGTCATTTGCGCGGGTAGCACATCTTGCCTAAGTGGGTATGATATATCGCTCCCGCGCCGATGAACGAACCGAATGACCCCCCTATGACCGAATCCGACCTCGTCCCCGTCTTCGACGGCCATAACGACACGCTGCTGAGGCTCTATCAGTCCAAGGACAGGGACGTCGAAAAGCTGTTCGTCGAAGGGAAATCGGGCGGCCATATCGACCTGCCGCGCGCCAAGGCCGGCGGATTCGCCGGTGGCATGTTCGCCATCTTCCCGCCGCCGGTCGAGAAAGCGCGGCGCAGCGCCGTGCCTTCGGCGCCGAGCGACAGCGAGCCGTTGCCGCCCGAGGTTCCGCGCGCCGATGCGCTCAACTCGACGATCGCGATGGCGTCCATCCTGTTCCGGCTGGAACGCGCCGGCGCATTGGCGATCTGCCGCAGTGCCGGCGATGTGCGCAATGCCATGGCGCAAGGCACGATTGCCGCGGTGTTCCACATCGAGGGCGTCGAGGCGATCGATCCCGAACTCTCCATGCTCGACGTTCTGCATGCCGCGGGCCTGCGTTCGCTCGGCATCGTCTGGAGCCGGCCGAACGCGTTCGGCCACGGAGTGCCGTTCCGCTTTCCGTCCTCGCCCGACACCGGACCCGGCCTGACCGATGCCGGCAAGGCGCTGGTCAAGGCCTGCAACGAACTGAAGATCATGATCGACCTCTCGCATCTCAACGAGAAGGGCTTTCGCGATGTCGCTGAAATCAGCAATGCGCCGCTGGTCGCCACCCATTCCAACGTGCACGCGATCTGCGGCCATTCGCGCAATCTGACCGACTGGCAGCTCGGCGCGATCCGCGAATCCGGTGGCATGGTCGGCCTCAACTTCGCCACCGGCTTCCTGCGCGAGGACGGCCGCATGAATGCCGACACCAGCCTCGACATCATGGTGCGCCATATCGATTCCCTGCTGCAGGCTCTGGGCGAGGACGGCGTCGGTCTCGGCTCGGATTTCGACGGCGCCATGATCCCGGCCGTCATCGGCGACGTCGCCGGTCTGCCTAAACTCGTCGATGCGCTGGCGGCGCGCGGTTTCGGCCGCGCGCTGATCGAAAAGATCGCCTACCGCAACTGGCTAAGCATGCTCGAGCGCACGATCGGCTGAGCCGGCGCTACTTGTCGTAGCCCATGCGCTTCAGCCAATCCTTGCCGACGCCACGGTCGCGAATGATCGGCAACGGGTTTTCCGAATCGAGCCTGGCGCAGATGCGGTAGACCTCCAGGGTCTCCGCACTCATCTCGTCGCGCTTGTAGAAGAACATGGCGGCGGCGTAGCGCGTTCGGCCCGACCATTTCTCACCGAGCGGCGTGTTGACCAGTTCCCACTGTTCGGCGGCTTCGCCTTCTTCCTCGGCCATGCTCAGAAATCCGCCGGCGGGTTGGCGGTGCGGCGGTCGAGCTTGATGAAGGGGCGCGCCACCACCTTGGCCCGTTTCATCAGCTTCTGGTACTGCAGCTCGCGCATGGCGTAGATCTCGACCCAGAGGTCTTCCACGACAGTATCACCATAGGGCCGCGCCAGCGAGGCGATGGCGATGTTGCGCTTCGCCGTCGGCGACCACATGGCGGCGCTGACCAAGCCGACTTCCTGGCTCTTCTTGTAGTAGACGATGGCGTGTTCGGCCGGGATGTTGCCCTCGATCTCCAGCCCGACCAGGACATGGCGCAGTCTGCGTCTTGTCCTCGCTTCGAGGATGGCGCGGCGGCCGTTGAAATGGGCCTTTTCCAGATCGATCATGAAGCCGAGCCCGATCTCGTCGGGCATGCGCAGGCGGTCGGCGCGGATGGCGTGTTCGGCGGTGGTGAAATCGGCATTGGCGACAATCAGCCCTGCTTCGAGCCGCGCGCGGTTGAGCGCGGTATAGCCGATGGCCCTGATGCCGCGCAGTTCGCCTGCCGTCATCAGCCGGTCCCAGAGACTCAGCGCCTTGTCGGCCGGCACGAACAATTCGTAGCCGAGATCGCCGGTGAAGCCGGTGCGTGAAATGATGACCGTGCCACCGTCATGCGGGAACTCGGCGAGGTCGAATATTTTCAGCTTCTCGACACCGGTGAAGCCCGCATCGCGCAACACGGCGAAAGATGTGGGGCCTTGCAAGGCGAGCCCGGCGACGGCCTCGGTTTCTTCCTCGACGGTGACGTCGAAACCAAGGGCGCTGTCCAGCAGCCAGGGCAGATGCCGCTCCTGCGAACACAGCCGGAAGCGGGTTGGCGAAAGTCGGAACAGCGTGCCGTCATCGAGGACAAAGCCTTCGTCGTCACACCATGCGGTGTAATGAACGCGGCCGGGCCTGAGCTTGGTGACATCGCGCAGGGTGACGCGGTCGAGGAAGGCTTCGGCATCCGGGCCTTCGATGCGGTATTTGGTCATTGGCGAGATGTCGAAGAGCGCCGCCTGGCTGCGGATGGCGAAATATTCGAGCTCCTCGTCCCAGAGCGAATGCGGCGCGCGGTAACCGGCCCAATTGTACCAGTCCTGGGTCTTGGCCAGCGCATCGAGGCGCGGCTGGAACGGCGTGCCGAGACGCAGCGTGCGGAAGTGGGTTTGCGCGAGGGTGCGGGCAGAAACAGCCGCATTGGCTGTCGTTGCAACGGGCTTCTTCCTGGTTGCCTGAGCCATAACCTACCCTTTCATCGCGATGATGCGCCGCGCGGCATTCAACCCGGGCGCACCGGAAACACCACCACCGGGATGCGAACCAGCACCGGCCAGGAACAGCTCGTCGAGCGGCGTGTCATAGCCCGACCAGCCGGAGACAGGACGCGAGATCAGCATCTGATCTGCCTGCAGTTCACCATGATGCCAGTGACCACCGGGCATACGGTAGCGCTTCTCGATGTCGGCAGGCGTCAGAAGCTCGGCATGGCGCACCGTCTTGCCGATGCCAGGCGCGTAGGCTTCCAACCGAGCCAGGATTGCCTCGAGGAATTTCGGCTTGCCGGCGTTCCAACCCTCTTTCAACTGATAGGGCGCGTATTGCACCACGGCTGACAGCACGCAGGCGCCGTCTGGCGCCAGCGACGGGTCCGCAAGGCTGGGCAAGGTTATCTCCATCGCCGGCTCGGGCGAGAACTCGCCGTACTTCGACGGATTGAAGGCACGCTCGACATGGTCGGGGGAGGGGGCGATGACCAGCCGCCCCTTGTGGTCGGCGGCATCGGCGCCAGTGAATTGGGGTGGCCGGTCGAGCGCCAGATGGAGCTTGGCGGCATCACCCTTCATGCGGATATTTTTCACCTTGCGCATGAAGCCGGTATCGATCCCGCGTGGTCCGACAAGATCGAGGAAGGTGGTCGCCGGGTTGATGGCGGAGACGATCGTCCTGGCGCGAAGCTCCTCGCCATTGTCGAGGACGACGCCGACGGCGCGGTCTTTCTCGACAATGATCCTTGCGACGGGCACCGATGTGCGGATCGTGACGCCGGCCTTTTCGGCGGCAGTGCGGATGGCCACGACCACCGCGCCCATGCCACCCCGTGGCAGCAGTTGCGCTCCGGCCGCACCGCCGATCTCTCCGGCCAGACGATAATAGAGCCCGAGCAGCGAGGTCGGCGAGCGCGGGCCAAGATGACTGCCGAGGGTGGCATCGAAGGCGAGCAGCCCCTTCAGCCTGTCGTCGGCGAGCTGCTCGTCAAGCAGGTCGGCAACGTTCATCAGAAGCACGCGCAGGAAGTCGCGCATATCTTCCTTGCCGAGTTTCTTCAACGCTAGCGCGGTCTGGCCGAGCGAAGCTGTCTCCAGCAGCGACATGCCACCGAGATCAGGCGGCCGGCGCGACAGGAACGGCTTCAATATGCCGGCATAGCGCAACAGCTGCGCGCGCAAATCCTTCCAGGCGGACTGTTCCGACGAACTGGCGCCGGTCAGCACCTCGCCATAGGCGCCATGCAGGACAAGTGGCGGTGCATCTTTCGACAATGCGACTGACGGGATGAAGTCGGCGCGGGCGATTTGCAGCCCGTGCTTTTCCAGCTCCAGCGTCTTCATCACATCGGGGTGCAGCCGGTTCAGCACATGCGCGATCGACGAGACGCGAAAACCGGGCGCAAATTCCTCGGTGCGCGCCGCGCCGCCGGGTTCGGCTGCGGCTTCCAGCACCAGCACCTTGCGGCCGGCCTTCGCCAGCGTGGCGGCAGCGACAAGCCCGTTATGGCCGCCGCCGATAACGATGCCATCAAATAACGTCATGGGCCGGGCTCATATGCGAGGTGGATTTTGCGAGATCGCGCAGGATTTCGGCCGCAGCATTGCGGCCGGGCGCGCCCATGACGCCGCCACCGGGATGGGTCGAGGAGCCGCACATATAGAGCCCACCGAGCGGCGACCGATACTGCGCATAGCCCGGCACCGGGCGGTTGAACAGAAGCTGGTCGAAGGTGAGTTCGCCCTGAAAAATGTTGCCTTCGGTGAGACCGACCTCGGCCTCGATTTCGCGCGGCGTGCGCACTTCCATGTGGACGATGCGGTCGCGAAACCCCGGCGAGTATTCAGCGATCTGCGCGATCACGCTTTCAGCAAAACCGTCGCGGTCGGCATCGGTCCACTCGCGGCCGTTCACCTTGGGCGGCGCGTACTGCACGAAGCAGCTCATGAAGTGTTTTCCCGGCGGGGCCATGGTCGGGTCGAGCGTCGTCGGGATCACCATGTCGAGGAAGGGATCGGCGGACCAACGGCCGGCCTTCCAGTCGTCATAGGCGCGCTCCATGCGCTCAATCGAATCGGTGAAATGCATGTCGCCGCGATAGACTGGCGAGTCCTTCGGCAGCGCCGGGAATTCCGGCAGCGAATCGAGCGCGATGTTGACCTTGCCTGAGGAGCCGCGGATCTTGAAGTTCTTGACCCGGCGCAGGAAGATGTCGGGCAGTTCCTTCTCCTCGACCAGCTTCAGGAAGGTGCGCTTCACGTCGGCATTGGAGACGACCAGCTTGCCGTAAATCTCCTCGCCGCCGGCAAGAACGACGCCTTTGGCCTTACCTCTGTTCACCAGCACATGGTCGACCTCGGCGCTGGTGCGGATCGTGCCGCCGGAGGCCTTGAAGGAGGCTGCCAGCGCCTTGGTGACTGCGCCCATGCCGCCGCGCGCATAGCCCCAGGCGCCGACCGATCCGTCGACCTCGCCCATATAGTGGTGCAGCAGCACGTAAGCGGTGCCGGGCGACATCGGTCCGAGTGCCGTGCCGATGATGCCGGATAGCGCGAAGTTCGCCTTGATGACGTCGGTCTCGAAATATTCGTCGAGGAATTCCGAGATAGACATCGTCCAGAAGCGCAGCGTCAGCGCCATTTCCTCGGCGGAGAGACCGGCGAATTTCTTGCCGAGATAAAGCAGTTCGCCGAGGTCGCGCGGCCGCAAACTGGTCGGGTCCGGCGCGGTGCGCATCAGCAACGGCTGGATGAAGCGGCACTGGCGCGTCACGTCGCGAGAGTAGCGGTCATAGGCCTCGGCATCCCTTTTGGAGAAGCGGGCGAATTCGCGCCGGTGCGCGTCGTGGTCGCGGTAATTGGCGAGGTAGTCGCCGTCGCGCCTGAACACCGCACCGCCCTCATAGGAAATGACCTGCAGGCCAAAGCGCGGCAGGTCGAGGTCGCGCATGATTTCGGGGCGGAACAGCGAACAGACATAGGAGCAGTTGGAGTAGAGGAAGCCCGGCGTCAGCTCCCGGCTGGTGGCAGCACCGCCTACCCAGTCGTTCTTCTCGACCACAAGCACGTCGAGGCCGGCGCGCTGGAGGTAGCAGGCGTTGACCAGACCGTTATGTCCGCCGCCGATGATGATCGCATCCCAAGCTTTCATTGTGGCCCAGTCCTCCCTGTTTTGCGTCATTCCCAAGGGGAAGCGCTATGCGCTTCTCCCGGGGAAAACCGCTCACACTTTTCCTCGAATTAATTAGGCGACCCGCTCTTCATTTTTGCGTGATCTGTTCCCGAATGCGCGGAATTTGGCATGACATCAGCCATTCTGTCCAGTCATTCTGAATGAATGTTCAACAAATGATATTGCGTTTTCCCGCATCTGCGCTACGCTTCGCCGGCGTTCGAACCGAGCATTCCGTCGATTGGGGGACCGAGGGCTGATGATCGAAACGGCAGACGCCGAACCGGAATATGACGACACCGCCATCCGCTTCCTCGAGGCGCTGTGGGGGGATGGCTACCTGTCGCCAGGCGGGCCGGACGAGGTCGACCGGGTGGTCGAGGGGCTTTCGCTCAAGGGCAGGACGATCCTCGATATCGGCTGTGGCTGCGGTGGCATCACGTTGCATCTGGTCGAGAGTCACGGCGCGGCGCACGCCACCGGCTTCGATGTCGAACGGCCCGTGATCGCGGCGGCCAGGCAGCGCGCCGCCGCGCGCGGCCTTGGTGAGCGCGCCAGCTTCGTTCAGGCGCCTCCGGGATTGCTGCCTTTCGCCGACAGATACTTCGATGTCGTCTTTTCCAAGGATGCGCTGTTGCATGTGCCCGACAAGGACGGGCTCTTCGCCGAGATTTTCCGCGTGCTCAAGCCGGGCGGGGTCTTTGCCGCCTCCAACTGGATGATGTCGCATGACGGCGAACCATCACCCGACATGAAGGCGTATGTCGCGGCCGAGGGGCTGTCCTTCGCCATGGCCTCGCCGGCGCGCTATGCCAAGGCGATGCGTGGCGCCGGTTTTGCCGATGTCACCGTCAGGGACTGCAATCCCTGGTACCGCGAGGTGGCGCGAGGGGAGCTCGAAAGGCTGAAGGGACCACTCTATCCGGCCGTTGCCGCAGTGGTGGGCGCGGCCTATGTCGACAAGAACATACGAACCTGGGAAGCCATGCAGAAGGTGCTTGACAGTGGAGAGCACCGTCCCACTCATCTTCGCGGGTCGAAGCCGGATGCAAAGCGATAGCCGGCGATGCTGGAGACCATCACACGCATGAAAACGGCAGACGCCAGGGACGCGCTCCTTGAACCGGCGCGGAAAGCCGAATCCGAGAAGCGCGGGCGCAAGGCCTCGAAGGAGGTCAGGCAGCTTCAGCTCATCGAGGCGACGATCGATTCGCTGGCCAAGCGCGGCTATTCGGAGACGACAATGGCCGATGTCGCCGATGGCGCCGGCCTGTCGCGAGGCATCGTCAATTTCCATTTCGAGAGCAAGGAAAAGCTGCTCGTCGCGACGCTGCAGCATATGTATGACGAGTATTCGGCGCATTGGCGCAATGCGCTGCAGAAGGCAGGCGACGATCCTGCCGACCAACTTCAGGCCCTGGTCGCTGCCGACTTCGACCGCTCGATCTGCAACAAGCGCAAGCTCGCCGCATGGTGCGCCTTTTGGGGCGAGGCCAAGTCACGGCCGACCTACCAGGCGCTGAGCAGCGCCCGCGACGTCGTCTATCAGGACATCTTCATCGAGCTCTGTGCGACGCTCAAGCAGAGCGGCGGCTACGCCTATGAGCCGCAGGTCATGGCATTGGCGCTTAGCGCCATGCTGGAAGGGCTTTGGCTGCGGCTGATGATGGGGACCGAGAACACGACCCGCGAGACCTCCTTGCAGGCGGCGAACGAATTCCTGTCGGCGGCTTTCCCGAAACACTACCCGCGGAACGCCGCCGCCCCGACCAAATCATCAGAAAAGACGAAATCATAAGAAAACCACAGAGGATGGAACAGCAATGAAGACACTGACAAGACGCCTGACACTGACGCTCGCACTGGCCGGAACCCTGGCGGCCTCCGCCGCCGCCTTGGCGATCGCCGCCGACAAGGATCTGATCGTGTTCGACTGGTCCGGCTACGAGGATCCGGGCTTCCACCCGAAATATGTCGAGAAGAACGGCGATTCGCCGACCTTCGCCTTCTTCGGCGATGAGGACGAGGCGTTCGAGAAGGTGCGCTCCGGCTTCAAGGCCGACCTTGGCCATCCCTGCTCGCAGAGCGTGGTGAAATGGCGCGAGGCTGGCCTGCTGCAGCCGCTCGACACGTCGAAGATCACAGGCTGGAAGGACCTCAATCCCGGCATCATGGCGATGAAAAACCTTGCCACCACCGATGACGGAAAAGCCTGGTTCATGCCCTGGGACTGGGGCAACACGCAGCTCACCTACAATTCCTCCAAGATCGACGACAAAGACGTGCAGTCGCTGAAGGCGTTCGCCGATCCGAAGTTCAAGGGCCGGGTGTCGATCGGCGACAATGTCGACGACGCCTATGCGCTGGCGAGCCTCGCCATCGGCCTGAAGGACTGGACCAAGATGACGGACGACCAGTTCAAGCAGGCATCCGATTTCCTGCGCCAGGTGCACAAGAATGTCCGCTCTTACTGGACCGACACCACCGACATCGTGCAGTTGTTGAGCGGGGGCGAGGTCGACCTCGCCTGGGCCTGGAACGATGCGACCGTGCAGTCGGTCGCAGCCGGCATGCCGATCAAGTCGAAGAAGGACACGGCGGAGGGCATCTCGACCTGGGTCTGCGGCTATGTGTTGTTCAAGGATGCGCCCGGCAACATCGACAAGGCCTACGATTATCTCAACGCAGTCAACGATCCGGAGATCGCCAAGGTGCTGGTCAAGGACTGGGGCTACGGCCAGGCCAACGCCAAGGGCATGGCTGGTGTCGACCAGGCCGTCCTGAAGGAAAAAGGCTATGACGACGTGCAGAAATTCGTCGACAAGACGCTGTTCCAGCAGCCGCTGCCGTCCGATCTCAAGCTCAAGATGATCGCCGAGTTCGAGAAGATCAAAGCGGGCTATTGAGGCCTGCTTTCGAGTGGCCGTTCCTACCCGCTCGGATATGGAACTAGGGTGATCGCTCGGGTTGCCATCATCCATTCGAGCGCTGGCGCCGCCCCTCACCTGCCTGCCGGCATCCTCTCCCCGTATAGTGACGGGGAGAGGGGCGCTGTCGTCGCCGGTTTCGCCAATCGCCGACGTTGCAGGAAGAGTGCCGGCACTGCGGGCAGCCTTCTTCTCCCCGTCGCCATACGGGGAGAAGTGCCCGGCAGGGCGATGAGGGGCAGCGCTGACTTCAATGATTGCCGGTCCCGGCCGCAAGTTGGTCCGAAGTGGTTGCTCCATCGAATTCGCGGCCTCGCCAAAGCTTGGGAATTCTCCTAACCTCGCTCTCGGCATCTTTCGCGATGGGGGAGTTTTCGCACCATGAATTCCGCGCTTCGCCGTCTTGTTGTCGCCGCCGCCTGCATGGTTGGCGCCGGCGCGGTTTACGCGCTCGCCGAAGGCGGCGGTAACCTCGTCGTATTCGACTGGTCGGGCTATGAGGATCCGCTGCTGCATCCGGCGTACACGACCAAATACGGCGCCGAGCCGACCTTTGCTTTCTTCGGCGACGAGGACGAGGCCTTCGAGAAGATGCGGGCAGGCTTCAAGGCCGATGTCGCGCATCCCTGCTCGCAAAGCGTGGTGAAGTGGCGCGAGGCCGGCCTGCTGCAGCCGCTCGACACGTCCCGGATCGCTGGCTGGAAGGATCTCAATCCAGGTATCATGGCGATGAAGGATCTCGCCGTCACCGCCGACGGCAAGGCTTGGTTCATGCCATTCGACTGGGGCAACACCTCGCTGCTCTACCGCACCGACAAGGTGACGGCCCAACAGGCACAGTCGCTCAAGATTTTCGCCGATCCGCGGTTCAAGGGCCGCGTCACCATCGGCGACAATGTCGATGACGCCTATGCGCTGGCGAGCCTAGTCATCGGTCTCAAGGACTGGACCAAGATGACCGACGACCAGTTCAAGCAGGCGTCCGCTTTCCTGCGTGACGTGCACAAGAACATCCGTTTCTACTGGACCGACGACACCGACCTCAACCAGGCCTTTATCGGCAACGAGGTCGACCTCGTCTGGGGCTGGAACGAGACCTTCGTGACGCTGAAGGGACAGGGGCTGCCGATCGCCATGAACCGCGAGACCAACGAAGGGATTTCGACCTGGGTGTGCGGCTACGTGCTGGTGAAGGATGCGCCAGGCAAGCTCGACGAGGCCTATGATTTCCTCAGCGCCGTCAATGCGCCCGGCGTGTCGGACTATATGGTCAAGACCTTCGGCTACGGCCACGGCAATGGCGCCGGGATGGCTGCGATCGACCACAAGGTGCTGGCCGACCGCGGCTTCGACAATCTCGACAAGTTCCTCGACAAGACCTTGTTCCAGCAACCCGTCGCGCCGGAACTGAAGCAGCGCATGGTCGCCGAGTTCGAGAAGATCAAGGCCGGCTATTGAGCGACAAGACCGAAAGGACCGGCGTCGTCATCGTGGGGGCCGGCTTCACCGGTCTCTCGGCCGCGATCGAATTGAAGCGCGCCGGCGTCGATTTCGTGCTGGTGGAAGCCCGCGATCGTGTCGGCGGCCGCGTCGAGGCGGTGCGAAACGGACTTGGCGAGCGCATCGACAGCGGCGGCCAGTTCCTGTGCGAGGACATGCCTCAGCTGATGGAACTGGCCCGGGCTCAGGACAAGACCTTCGTCGAGACCTACGTCGAGGGCGATTTCATCACCCATCCGGCGATGTCGGCCCCGAGAGCCGAGCGCACCTATCATGCCTCGATGGCGATCCGCGAACGCATGAACAGGATCGAGCCCAACGATCCCGCGATCGAGGGCCTGACCGTTGCCGACTGGCTCGAAGGCCAGAACGACACGGCTGACGCCAAGGCGGCCTTCCGGTCGATGATCGAAGGCCTGTGGTGCCTGGCCCTGGAGAAGGTGCCGCTCTGGTACCTGATCGACAATGACCGGCGCATCACCAATGAGGTGCCGGAGCTGCAATATTCCCTGCGCGAGACCATGCAGTCGGTGGCCGACGATCTGGCTAGGGATTTCGACGGCCGGGTGAGGCTCGGTGAACCGGTCACCCGCATCGAATATGGTCCGCCAGGGGTTCGTGTTGTCTCGAGCAATGGCGTGATCGAAGCGCGCGCCGTTCTGGTGGCCGTGCCGCCGGCGACAGCCGCGAAGCTCGATTTCACGCCCGTCCTGCCAGCAGCCTTGGACAGGGCGCTCGGCGCCTGGGAAAGCGGCGCCGTGATCAAGATCCTGGTGCGCTATCCCAGGCCATTCTGGCGCGAGCGGGATTTGAGCGGGATGGTGATGTGGCGGGATCTGCCGGGGCTGTTTGCCTGCGACGCCAGCAAGGATCCCGATCATGCGGCGCTTGTCGTCTTCGCCGGCGGGCCTCTGGCGCTGCGCTGGCACGAACTCGGCGAGGCGGACCTGCGGGCGCAGGTGACGATGAGGCTTGTGGAGGCGCTCGGTCCGGAGGCTGCGGATAGTCTCGATTTCAGCCGCCGCGACTGGACGCACGATGGCTGGAGCGGCGGTGCCTATAGCGACCTGATCATCGACGTGACGGCGAGGGATGCCGAACGCACCATTCTTGCCGGTGCGCCGCCGCTGCATTTCGCTTCGTCGGAATTGTCGCCGTCATTCCCGGGCTATGTCGAAGGCGCGATCGTGGCCGGGCGCATTGCGGCGCGCAGGATCATCGCCGATGTTCAGTCGGCCATCGCGACCAGAGCTTCGGGATCATAGGCGAGGCGGATCGGGGTGCCGACCGGGATATCGTCGGCGCCGAAATCGTTGGTCTCGGTCACCGACAACGGCTTTTCCAGGCCCGGGATTTCGACGATCAGATGGGTGATCTCGCCGAAATAGTGGCGCTCGACCACCTTGCCGGCGACCTCGAATTTGGCTGTCGCGTTGTCCCATAGCACGCGCAGGCGTTCCGGTCGGATGCCGAGCGTCGCGGCGCCGCCATTGCGAACGAAGGCTTTGGGCTTGTCGGTCTTGATGCGGCCGAAGCCGAGCGTGTCGACGATCAGCGATGCGCCGTTCTCCTCGACGATCTCGGCCTTGACGAAATTCATGCCGCCCAGGAAGTCGGCGACCTGGCGGTTGACCGGACGCTGGTAGATTTCCTTTGGCGAGGCGACCTGCGCGATCTTGCCGCCGAACATCACGGCGATGCGGTCGGACATGGCGAGCGCCTCGTACTGGTCGTGGGTGACCAGTACGAAAGTGATGCCGACCGCCTGCTGCAGCCGGCGCAACTCGACTTGCATCTGCTCGCGTAGCTTCTTGTCAAGCGCCGACAGCGGCTCGTCGAGCAGCAGAACTTTTGGCCGCATTACCAGGGCGCGGGCAAGCGCGACGCGCTGGCGCTGGCCGCCGGAAAGCTCGGTGGCAAGCCGCTTGCCGAGGCCGGTGAGCGAGACCTGCCCCAGTGCTTCCTCAACTCGGCGCTTCTCTTCGCCGCCCTGCAGCTTCAACCGCTTCAGCCCGTAGGCGACGTTCTGCTCGACATTGAGGTGCGGGAAGATCGCGTAGCTCTGGAACACCATGTTGGTCGGCCGGCGGTTGGCCGGGATGCCTTCCATCGACTGGCCACCGACCGCGATCGAACCGCTGGTCGGATTGTCGAAGCCGGCGATCATGCGCAAAAGCGTGGTCTTGCCGCAACCGGAGGGTCCGAGCAGCGAGAAGAACTCGCCTTCCCTGATGGTAAGGGAGGCGTCGTCCAGCGCCTTGAACGCTCCGTAGCTGCGAGTGACGTTGCGGATCTCGATCATCGGTCTTTCGGATTGGATCCTGTCCGCGTGAGGGCGCTCGATCCGCGGCTGCTCAGGCATAGAGGCCTCCCTCGTTCTGGGTACGTCTGGCCGCGCGGCGACGCAGGATTTCGGCGATCGTCATCAGCAGGAAGGAGGCGACCAAAAGCAGCGTGCCCAGCGCCAGCACGCCGGGCAGTTTCGACGCGAAACGCAACTGGCCCCAGATGTAGATCGGCAGTGTCGCCTCGGTGCCTGTCAGGAAGAAGGCGATGATGAACTCGTCCAGCGAGATGGTGAAGCAGACCAGCAGGCTGGAAATGATCGCCGGCGCCACCATGGGCAACGTCACGCGCCGGAAGGTGCCGAAGGCGCTTTCGCCGAGATCGGCGGAGGCTTCCTCGAGGCTGCGGTCGAAACCTTCGAAGCCGGAGGTCAGCACCGTCATCGAATAGGGAATGCAGACCAGGACGTGGCCAAGCACGACGGTGAACAGTGACAAGCTCAAACCAAGCTGCAGCATCACCAGCAGCATGGAGATGGCAACGATGACTTCCGGCAGCACAAGCGGCGCCATGATCAGCCCGTTGATGGCGCGGCGGCCGGGATAGCGGTAGCGGGTGATCGATCGGGCGGCGAGGATGCCGAGTACGGTGGAGAGGATGGCCGCCGAGACGCCGACGATCAGGCTGTTCCAGGCGGCGTCGAGCAGCGCCGGCGTGCGCGGCAGGTCTTCGTACCATTGCAGGGTGAAGCCGGTCAGCGGGAATTTCGGCGTCGCCGCCGTGTTGATCGAGAAGATCGGCAGGAAGATGACGGGCAGATAGAGGAAGACGATGTAGAGGAACGCATAGGCCGACAGCCAGCCGCCCGGCAGGAAGCGCCGCGCTCTCATCGCGCCATCCTCTGCAAGGTGCGGATGATCAGCACCGTGGCGCCCGCCATCAGGGAGACGATCAGCATGGTGGTGACGGAAAGTGCGGCGCCGAGCGGCCAGTTGGCGGCCTTGCCGAACTGCGCCTGGATAGCGTTGGCGATCATGACGCCGTCCTTGCCGCCGACGAGCTTTGGCGTGACATAGTCGCCGACCGTCGGGATCATGACGATCAGCGCCGCGGAAATGATGCCTGGCGCCGACAGCGGCAAGGTCACGCGCAGGAACGAGCGCAAGGGACCATCGCCAAGATCGGTAGCCGCCTCGACCAGCGTGCGGTCGACCTTCTCCAGCGAAACGAAGATCGGCAGAATGGCGAAGGCCGCCCAGGCATGGGTGAGGGTGATGATGACGGCGCTCGAATTGTAGAGCAGGGCTGTCGACGGTTCGTCGATGATGCCGAGGCCCATCAGGCCGGAATTCAACACGCCGTTATAGCCCAGGATGACCTTCCACGACATCACGCGCAAGAGATAGCTGGTCCAGAACGGTATGGTGATGAGGAACAGCCAGAGGCTCTTGTGACGGCCGCCATGGAAGGAAATGAAGTAGGCGATCGGGTAGGCGAGGACGACGGTGAACAGGCTGACCGTCAGCGAGATGTAGAGCGAGCGCCACAACAGATCGCGGTAGATCGGCTCGGTCAGCGCGACGCGGTAGTTCTCCAGCGTGAAGGTGCGGTCGATGGTCAGGTAGTGCTGCGTCCAGAAGGAATGGGCGATGACCACCATGATCGGCAGGACCAACAGGATCAGCGCGTAGAGGAAGGTCGGGCTGATCAGGGCAAAGCCCTGTACGGGCTCGGATCGCAGAAGGGCATTTCGTCTGGCCCGCGTCATGCGCAACGGGGGCGACCCTTCCGCAGCCACAGTCATTGCAGGGCACCGGGGGGCAGGGCTCCGGGTGCGATCTCGGTTGCTGGCCTGGACTGTCCCGCCATACGGCATCCCATTGGGCTGGCGCCGGCTATTGTTCCCCTTGCCGGCTTTCTTTCATCATGCGCGCATCCGCGGATTGAAATCAAGCGCTAATTCTGCAATGTTGATTGAACGGACATTCAAAATCGGGTGAGCAGGGCGACGATCTCGGCCATGGCGGACCGGATTGATGCCCGGGAAATTCGAGGGATGATGTGGAGGCGATGATGGCGGCTCTGAGAGATCTGAAGGCACGCGAAACGGCTGGCCCTGGCAACGACGATGCGGCCGAACTGGCCAGGCGTCATCTCATCCAGCCCTGGCCTTATGCCGGTTCCGTCGGTTCGGAGGCGCGCGCGCTGATCGGTGAGGGCGATGGCATCTACATCACCGACAGCACCGGCAAGCGGCTGATCGATGGGCCTGCCGGCATGTGGTGCGTCAATGTCGGCCATCGTCGAGAGGAACTCGCCAGGGTGATGTACGATCAGGCGATGGCGCTGTCCTACAACACGCCTTGGTACACGATGAACGCGCCATCGGCGGAGCTTGCCAAACGCATCGCCGGCCATGCCCCAGGCGAACTCAGCCATGTCTTCTACACCACGGGCGGTTCCTCGGCCGTCGAGACGGCGCTGCGCTTCATGCAGTTCTACAACAATGTGCGTGGCCGGCCGGAAAAGAAGCTCATCCTGAGCCGAGGCGGCGCCTATCATGGCTCGACCTATCTGTCGGCCTCGCTCAATGGCCGTCCGCGCGATCGCGACTGGATGGACGGCGCCGACGAATTGGTGGTCAAGCTGTCCTCGCCCGATCCGTTCAGGCGCCCGCAAGGGATGAGCCTTGCCGCCTTCACCGATTTCCTCGTCGACCAGTTCCGCGACACGGTGGCGCGCGTCGGCGCCGACAGAATAGGCGCCTTCGTCGGCGAACCGGTGCAGGCTTCCGGCGGCGTCGTCGTGCCGCCCGACGGCTATCTCAAGCGTATCCGCGAGATCTGCCGTGGCAACGACATCCTCTACGTCTCCGACGAGGTGGTGACGGGCTTCGGCCGACTTGGCCATGTCTTTGCCTCGGGCGATGTGTTCGGCATCGATCCGGACATGACCACCTTCGCCAAGGGCGTCACCTCAGGCTATTTCCCGCTCGGCGGCGTCATCATCTCGGAGCGGCTGCTGGAAAACCTGCGCCGGTCCAACCATCCCGATGCGCTGTTCGGCCATGGCCTGACCTACACCAGCCATCCCGTCGGCTGCGCGGTGGCCTTGAAGAATCTCGACCTGCTGGAGGAAAGCGTGCTTGCCCACACGCAGGCGGTCGCGCCCTATTTCCAGGCGCGGTTGAAGACGTTGGAAGAGCTGCCGCTGGTCGGCGAGGTGCGCGGCGTGGGGCTGATGGGCTGCGTGGAATGCGTCGCTGACCGCGAAAGCAAGGATCCACTGCAACTCGACAAGGATGTCGGCAAGCGCATCGACGCCCACTGCCACGAACTTGGCCTGCTGGTGCGGCCACTGATCAACATGTGCGTGATGTCGCCGCCGCTGATCATCACGCGCGAGCAGATCGACGACATGGTGGCGATCCTGCGCGAAGGCATTTCACGCACGATGGATGATCTCAGGAAAGAGGGCGTGTGGCGGGGATGACAGCCGATCCCCCTCGCGGGGGATGCCGCCGGTACGTCTTGGCGATCAGTTCGAAATTATAGCAATTTTCCGCAAGCCATGGACGCCGCAACGCGGCAGATTGTCCCGGCAACGGCGGACAAGCCCTGAAGAGCGGTATCCGGATCACCAGGGAATCGTTCCGAGTTCTGCGTGCGTGAACGTCCCTGTCGGGCCGTCCGGGCCAAGCATCGCGACACGCACCGCCTCGCGGGCGCCCTGCTCGACGGTCTCGGTGCCGGCATAGCCGTTGAGGTTGGTTTTGGTGAAGCCCGGAGAGACGGCGTTGACCTTGATTCCGGTCGGCTCCAGCTCGATCGCCATGGCCAACGTCATGGCGTTGAGCGCCGTCTTGGACGCGGGGTAGACCGGGCCGAAGATCGAGCGGTAGGGGAAGGCCGGGTCCGCATTGCGTGTCAGCGAACCGACGCCGCTCGACACGTTGACAATGCGGGCTGCCCGCGCTTCGCGCAGCAGCGGCAGCATGGCCTGGGTGACGGCAAGCACGCCGAACACATTGGTCTCCCAGACCGCGCGCACTTCGTCGAGGGACACGTTGCTCGGGCGGGTCAGCTTGGCATAGTCCTCGATGGATTGGCCGGGCCGCTTGCTGGTGTTCGAGATGGCGGCGTTGTTGACGAGCACGTCGAGGCGGCCAAGCTCATTGCGGATACGCTCCGCCGCGGCGGCGATCGAAGCCTGATCCGTCACGTCGAGTTGGAATGCGCGCGCGTCCTGCCCGATATCACGGGCCGCCGCCTCGCCGCGCTCGAAATTGCGCGATCCGACCAGCACGGTGAAGCCGTGCGCCACGAGATCCCTGGCGATCTGAAGGCCTATTCCTTGATTGGCCCCGGTGACCAAGGCGACGGGTCTATCCAGCATGATGATCTCTCCTTCGACGGTTGTTCAGGATTTATGCAGCGGCGCGTTCGGCGGTCGGCCGGCGGCGCAGATCGGCTTGCAGGATCGCCGGCGGGTTGTAGTTGGCCTCGTTCAAGCCGACGTCAGTCCCGGGCGGGACGATCCGGTCGATCCGGTCCAGAACCTCGTCGCCGAGGTGAACCTCGGCGCCGACGAGCAGGTCGTCGAGATGCTGCATCGTACGTGGCCCGAGAATGGCCGACGTCACGGCCGGATGAGCCATGACGAAAGCCATCGCCATGTGGGTGAGCGACAGCCCCGCCTCTTCAGCCAGCGGGATGAGTTGCTCGACCGCATCCAGACTGCGCTCATCGGACATCTGCGTCGGCATGTATTTCACCCGCAGGCTGTCGGGCAGCGGTTGCCCCTTACGGTAGCGCCCGGTGAGCAGGCCTTTCGACAATGGGCTCCAGACCATCGCTCCCATTGCGTAGCGCTCGCAGACGGCGAGTACTTCGCGCTCGATGCCGCGATCGAGGATCGAGTAAGGCGGCTGCTCCACGCGGAAACGGGCGAGCCCGCGCCGCTCGGCGACCCACTGGGCCTCGACGATCTCGGAGGGCGGGAAAGTCGAGGATCCGATCGCGCGCACCTTGCCGGCGCGCATCAGATCGGTGAGTGCCGAGAGCGTTTCCTCGATGTCGGTGTCCGGTGCCGGGCGATGTATAAGGTAGAGATCGATGTGGTCGGTCTGCAGACGGCGCAACGACGCTTCCACCGCCTGAATAATCCAGCGGCGCGAATTGCCCTGGCTGTTCGCATCCTTGCCCATCTGCCCGTTCACTTTGGTGGACAGCACGACCTTGTCGCGCCGACCTTTCAGCGCCTTGCCGACGATCTCCTCCGACTCGCCGTTGCTGTACCTGTCGGCGGTGTCGACGAAGTTGATGCCAAAATCCAAAGCCTTGTGAATGATACGGATGCATTCGTCGTGATCGGGGTTTGCGATGCTGCCGAACATCATCGCGCCCAGGCAGTAAGGGCTGACCTTGATGCCGGTCCGTCCGAGCGGGCGATACTGCATGTTTCTCTCCTCGTGCTTGGCTGTGGCTAAAACCGCCTTGCTGTGCTATTCAGCCTAAACGGATCCATGTTCCACATTATACGGAACATTGTTCCGTTTGGCAAGCAGGTGCATTTTGGACGACAGAACGGACGATTCAGACGCTGGCGTGGGGCTGCGAGGCGGCGCGGATCGACGCGTGCGCGCCGACGCGCAACGCAATCTCGACACGCTGCTCCAGGCCGCCATGGCGGTGTTCGCGACCTCGGGCGTCGACGCCCCGGTGCGCGAAATCGCGGAAAAGGCGGGCGTCGGCATCGGTACTCTCTATCGGCACTTTCCGCAGCGCTCCGACCTGATCGCCGCCGTCTTTCGCCGGGAGATCGATGGCTGCGCGGACGCAGCATCCGTCCTGTCGGCCGGGCATGAGCCCTTCGACGCGCTGGCGGCCTGGATGCAGCGATACGCGGCCTTCATTGCCGCCAAGCGTGGCCTGGCCAAGGCCCTGCACTCAGGAGATCCGGCGTTCGACAGCCTGCCGGGCTACTTCGACCAGCGGCTGCGGCCTGCCTTGCGCACGCTTCTCGACGCGGCGATCGCCGCCAGCGAAATCCGTGGCGATGTCGATGCCGACGAGCTACTGGGCGCGGTGGCGAGCCTGTGTATGTCGGCCCACAATGCCGGGAGCGGCCGCGCGGAGCGCATGGTGGCTCTCCTCGTCGACGGGCTGCGCTACGGCGCGAAGTCGTCGTAGGAGTGATGTAGGAATCGTCCGGCCTATAGTGCGGTCGCGCGCACCTACGACCGCGACCGCAGCGCGTCGTTCAGATTCCACATGTCCTTTTCCTCCGGCGCGGTATCCAGGCCGAGCACCGGAATCTGCTTGCGCAGGTGGTCGTGGTGCGTGCGTACGCCATATTCGAGGTCGGAGAGGTAAAACCCCTCGAAGGCCTCGGACAGCATGGATTCGTTCGACCAGACAGAGAGCTGCACATCTTCCGACATGGTGTCACGATCGATACGGAAGGAGAGGTAGCGGGCAGCGGCCTGCTCGCGACTTTCATCGCGGTAGCGATAGATGGCGCCACGCAGCAGGGTCTCACCCGTCGACAGCGGGAACTCCTGGTAGAACTGCACCGATTCCGGCATCACCGACAGAACGGCGTTGGGGAAGATGCCGTAATAGACCCAGGCCTTCCTGAGATGGTCCGGCAGATGCGTCGGCTCCGGCGCGATCTTGACGTAGTTCCTGACGCTCCAGCGGCGGCCGGCATGCGGGTTGTAGGTGGCGAAGGAGCGCGAGACGCCGTTGATGAAGGGCTCGTCGAAATAGGTGGCGCCATAGAGATCCTGCAGGGCCGGATGCGCCATGGCGACGTGATAGCCTTCATTGTCGACGTCGCGCACCGACTTCCAGTTGACCGGTGTCTTCTGGGTCCAGATGCCCCAGGAGGGCACCATGTCGGCGGCCTTGTAGTGTGCGAATTCGGGTTCGATCGGCTTCAACAGCTCGGCGACCGAGGGCTGTGGCCCGCCATTGCGGAAGCGGATGAAGATGAAGCCCATCCAGACTTCGAGATCGAGCGGCATCAGGCCGAACTCGGTCTTGTCGAGATCGGGGAAGGAGCGCGGCCGGGCGGCGCCGCGCAACGTACCGTCGAGGTTGTAGACCCAGCCATGGAACGGGCAGACCAGCGCGTTCCTGCAATTGCCCTGGCTGTCGGCCACGACGCGGCTGCCGCGGTGGCGGCACATGTTGTTGAAGCCGCGCACGACGCCGTCCTTGCCGCGTACGATCAGAGCACGCTCGCCAATGACATCCATGGTGAGATAATCGCCGGCATTCGGTATATCGCAGACATGTCCGGCGATCTGCCAATGATTGCGGAAAACAAGCTCCTTCTCCAGTTCTAGAAGGGCGGCGGAATGGTAACTCCAACCCGGTAATCCCCGCCGGTCCCAATCGTTCGGGATAGCCACGTCACGGAGGTGCGGGTTCATGAACCGTCTCTTCTTTTTATTGAATATGCATTCAATATAATCATATTTTGCATTGAAATGCAATGGCTTGTGGAAATACGCAGATTCCGTATCGGAAATGTAAGCCCAGGTTCCAACGGCATCCGGCTCCGCCGCGGGCCCCGAAAACCCCGGAAAATCCGGGTGTTAGCCGGACTTCCACAACCTCCGCCCTGTCGCCGGTTCACGCTGCAAATCGCGCCCCTCGACAAGGTATTGCGCTGGCAAGAAAGCCCCGGCGGCGCACGGAGGGCAACCCGCCACTCAGGTCAAAATAGCCAATGACCGATTTTGACCGTTTCTGCCCGCATGGATGTTTCAATCCGGTTACATTGCCGCGCTCTCGTCACCTTTGCGCCGTTACAGAGCGCGATTAAATTCGTTTTATCGCAAAAAGAAAATCAACGAAGGGGAAGATGATGCATGCGAAAGTCCAGATCACCAGCGGCAACCGCTTTCAGGCTCCAGAGCGCGCTGACCGCCGCCCGAAGCTGGCCCTTCGCCAGCGTGCCAGCGACCACCCGATGGCAATGTTCATGGCGCTGGCTGCTTGCGCCTTCGCCGGCATGGCGTTCACGCCGACGGTCGGTCCGGCCTTCGCTTCGTTGAATCCGCCTGCCAACGTCATCGAAGGTGCGCCGACCACAACCACGACCGCCCGCCTGCCGATGCCAGCGATCGATTTCGCCTGCAAGGGGCAAGCCTGGGGCGCCGAGAGCGTGGATTGCCTGCGCGCCATCGCCCAGCAGTCCGGAACGCACAAGGTCCGCGCGATCCGCATGATCGCCAACGCCGTGCCGGTGACCAGCACGCCGAACATCTTCTGATTTTTGTCTCCGGGTTTCTGCCTGGGCATGATTCCGAAAACAGGTTCCCGTTTGGGATCATACCCTGACCTCCCCGAGCGCACCTCCAGCGCTCTCCTCGGCTCCCGCCGCACGTCGGCCGGGGGCCTCTTTTTATGCTTTCAACGCGGCCTGCTCGGCAATGGTCGAAAGCACGCTGCGTACATCCAGCGTGCTGAACGGTTTTTCGAGGATCTGGGGCCGCTGCTGCGCCGGCAACGCCTCGATTTCCGCCTTCGCGCCGATGAGGTCGCCGGTGACCAGCACGAAGCGCCGCGCCAGGTCGGGGCGCTCGGCGAGCAGTTCGCGGTAGATCGAAATGCCTGATGTGCCGGGCATGCGCAGATCCGAAAAGACGATGTCAGGCGGCATGTGGCCGCTCAAGGTGGCGGCGCTCGATTCCCAGACCGGCGCGATCCGCGACTTGATGCCCATCAATTCGAGAATGTCGGACAAGGACCCGGCGACGTCAGGCTCGTCATCGATGATCAGGGCATGGCGCAGGCCGCTCGATCGCGGCTGGCTTTCGCCAGCTGCGATCATGCCTGCCGAGATAGCGGGCAACTGGACGACGAAACGCGCGCCTCTCGGCTGCACTTCCTCGAACCAGACATTGCCATTGTGCCGCTCGATGATGGATTTCGAAATCGACAGGCCGATGCCGGTGCCGACACCGACCGGCTTGGTGGTGAAATAGGATTCGAAGATGCGGGAGCGGATGGCTTCGGGAATGCCGGGGCCGTTGTCCTCGACCGAGAAGCCGGGATTGCCCCGGTCGCCACGGAAGCTCCGCACCTTGATCAGCCGATCGCCGGCGACGCCAGCCAGGGCGTGCTGGCTGTTGATGAGGAAATTGGCCGCCACCTGCGTCACGTGGTCGGCGTCGGCCATGGCCAGCAAGGGACCCGGTGCGAAATCGGTATCGATGATGATGCCGCTCGAGCGCGCGCCATAGGCGGTCACTTCGAGAGCGGCGCGGATCACCTGGTTGAGATCGGTCTCGGCCTGCGCCGCCGGATGGAGGCGGACCATCGACAGGAAGCTCTTGACGATGCGCCCGCAGCGCTCGGCGGCGGCGCGCACTTTTTCGGCGCGCACCTTGGTCTGCGGATCGCTTGCGAATTCATGCAGCAGCGTCGATTGCGCGACCACCACGGCCAGCGGGTTGTTGAGTTCGTGTGAGACGCCCGCGAGCAGCGAGCCCATCGCCGCCATCTTCTCGTTCTGGTGCAGCTTCTCGCGCTGCCGGTTGATCTCCTCCTCGGCGCGCAGCCTCTCGCGCAGGTCGCGGATGGAGCCGAAGATCAGCCGGCGGTCGGCGACCCGCATCTCGGTCGCCGTCAGCTCGATCGGAAAGACCTCGCCGGCGGCATTCTGCGTCACCGTCTCGAGCCGCTGGCCGACCATGGGCGCGCCGCGGCCGGACATGTAGTCGGCGCCCGAGGAATAGCCCTTGCGGTAATATTCCGGAACGACGGTATCGAGCAGGTCCTTGCCGAGGATTTCGCTGCGCTGGAAGCCGAACATCTTTTCCGCGGCCGGATTGAATTCGATGATCGATCCGGCCTCGTCGATGACGATGATGGCGTCGAGCGAGGCCTGCAGCATGGTGCGGCGGATCACCTCGCTGGCATGGGCGTCGGAAGGGGAGTGTTCGATGGCGTCGCCGATGGCGAGCGCGATGATGTGCAGCGTCGCCTCTTCCTCATCGGTCCATTCACGCTCCTCGACGCAATCATTGACCGCGAGCGTGCCCCAGAGATGGCCGTGCGCGAAGACCGACACCGACAGGAACGACTTGATGTTCTGCTTTTCGAAATCGGCCCTCAGGAACCCCGAGAGATCACGCGTATGCCCGGCGAATATCTTGCCTTGCCGCTCATCCTCGGCCAGCCGCTCCAGCAGCGGATCCGAATTGACGATCGACTGCATGATGACGGTCGGTGAGGCCAGTTCGCCGCCAAAATCGGGGTCGATCCAATAGGCGGCGACCGACTGAGCGAAACCCTGGCCGGGCAGTTCGCGCAAGCGGAACAGGATGCCGCGCTGGCATTCCATGGCGTGGCACAGCGTTTCCAATACGCCGTCCATTTCGCGCTGCCAGTCGCCTGCCTCGCGCAGCCGGCGCACGACACGCACGGCCGCCATCGCCGCGCCTTGCCTGAAACCCTGCATATCCGTGCTTGCCGTGTCGCCCGTCATTGTCAGCCGCTATTCCAGAGTCACGCCATCGATCGGCTGGCAACGGCCGTGGAGCGGAACCCCCGTGGGTCTGGCGCTCAGTTGCCGTCGCCGGTCGGCAGCGAGAAGATATAGCCTTCGCCGCGTACCGTGCGCAGGAATTTCGGATTGGCCGGGTCCGTCTCGATCTTCTTGCGCAGACGCATGATGCGGATGTCGACGGCGCGCGATGATTCCGGATCCTCGGTGAAGCCGATCGCCTCGGAGATCGCAGCCCGGGTCAAGAGCCGGTTGGCGCGGGTCAGGAAAACCTCCAGCACGTCGAATTCGCTCTTGGCCATGTCGATCACAGTGCCGTTGGCGCCGGTGACCAGCCTGCCGTCGAGATCGGCCTGGAAGGGGCCGAAGGCGACGGAGCGGCGGTCGGTCCTGGCTTTCCTGTCCTGCGGCTCTATCGGCTGCGGGACACGGCGCAGCACGCTGCGCACCCTGGCCAGCACCTCGCGCAGTTCATACGGCTTGACGATATAGTCGTCGGCGCCGAGTTCCAGCCCGACGATGCGGTCGAGCGCGGTGCCGGCGGCGGTCGCATAGATGATGCCGATCGGCATTTTCGAGCGCAGCCAGCGGCCGAGCGACAGGCCATCCTCGCCAGGCATGGCGATGTCGAGGATGGCCAGATGGAAGGGCTGCGTCTCGATCAGGCTGCGCGCGGCGGCCGCGGTTTCCGCGGTCGCCACATCATAGCCCGCGGCGCCGAGATATTCGGCGACCGCGTCCCTCAGGTCGGGCTCGTCCTCGACGATGACAATTCTTGCCCGCACGATGCTCTCGCTCCCACTTTCAGTGGAAAGTAGATTGGGTATAAACATGATGTCCAGCACTCATATCCGGTTGCCAGGGAACGGTTGGAAAACATGGCCGCACGAGCCGTCATCGCGCTTGTTTCCGTCGCCGAGGTCGTGGCGACCGAGCTTGCCGACCATCTTGAGCGGCGCGGCCATGACGTGCGTCAGGCGCGGCAGCCCTGGGAGGCGGAATCGCTGCTGGAGGGCAGAGGCATCGATGTCGTCGTCGTCGGGGATAGCCTCAGCCAGGCGGAAGGGCGGGATCTGCTCAGGCGTTATGGCGGCCAAGGCGGGGGCGGCGAACATGGACCGGATTTCATCCTGATATGCCGGCCGGCCGATCTCCTCGACAAGGTGCTCGCGCTGGAGCTCGGTGCCGCCGACGTCGTCGAAAGTCCGCTCAATGTCAGGGAACTCGCCGCGCGTGTCGGCGGCCTGCTTTCGCGGCGTGGCAGGGGCACCCAGGAACTGATCGTGCTGGAGAACGCGACCGTCGATCTGAGATCGGCGATCGTCATGCATCGCTCCGGTACGCAGGAGCAGCTCTCGCCCGGCCAGGTGGCGCTGCTCAGGCTGTTCCTGGCGAGCCCGCGCAAGGTGCTGACGCGTGACGACATTATCGCGGCGGCGCCGGCCGAGAATGCCGACGCCTTCGATCGCTCGATCGACTCGCGCATCGTGCGGCTGCGCCGCAAGCTCGATACCGAGACCATCACCACCATACGCGGCGCCGGCTACAGGTTCGATCCGCCGCGGCAGTTCGCCGACTGACGGCTGCCTTTTCCCGCTTGTTCCCCGGATCAGCATCGGCCCTTCCATTTCCGCGCCGATGCGCGCGAGGTTCAGCGCACCACCAGCAATGACGGACCCGAGGCCATGTCGCCGCCGGCGACGAACTCGCTTGCGTGAGCGCGTTCCTTGAGGAGCACGCTGGCGAGTGCGGCAAAGCCGAGCAGACCCTGCGCATAGAGCAGCGCGGAAAGCACGGAAGCTGCGAATTTCGTTTTCATCGTCGGAATTCCCCAAAAAATGCCGGTGTCGCGGGTCGCTTCAGGAAACTCCCGAAGTGCCCGCGCCGCCCACGGAGCCCCCCGTCGCGGCGCGGGCCTTCGGTCCTCTCGGCAGCAAGTTGCCGGAGGGGCCGCGCAAAACCAGCAGCCGAAGGCCAACCCGCCAGAGGGCCTTCAACCGGGCGATGCGCAGGCTGGAAACAATCCAGACCGGGGCGCAAAACAGAGCGACGTGCAGGGTCGAAATCTCGCTCGAACTCATCGCTGCCAGCTTCGCCGCCGGGCGGCGGGCAATGCTGCCGACGCCGCCGATGGCCGCCGCCGCGATGCTGATCCTGAAGAGCCAGGACCGCGTGTTCGTTTTCGTTCCCATGGTCGTTGCCGTCTGCTTTCGTTGGGTCAACTTTTGCCTCCCGTCCGTATCCGGATCATGCCGCCAAAAGCCGCGCTTTGTTGCAGTTTGGTTTCGAAATTCGCCTCCATCCTTTCATATAGCGGCAAGTCGAACTTTCGTTTCGGTATGAATACCTATGTACGTCATCCCTGACCACGTGTTTCGGATGGGATAGTTGCCGACGATACCGATTGCTCTGTTAACCAGGGGAAACAAATTCGAAACACAAACGCGTATTTCGCGAAATATCACCGAAACATGCGGGAGGGATAAGCCACCCATCGAATTGGAGCCGGCCTGATCGGCAGAGAGAGGGGACGTCATGCACACCGCCATTTCCGCAAAGCTCATCAACATCACCGCCGCCGCGTTCATGGGCAGCGTGCTTCTGTTCGGCGCAAACGCCGCCCATGCCGCCAACACCGTCGTGGCACGCGTTTCGCTGTCGCAGCAGGTCATGGAAGTCTCGGTCGACGGCCGGCCGACCTTCGCCTGGAAGGTTTCCACCGGCGACAGGGCGCATGTGACGCCGACCGGCTCGTTCAAGCCGACGCGCATGCACGAGATGTGGTATTCGAAAAAGTACGACAACGCGCCGATGCCGCATTCGGTCTTTTTCAGCGGTGGCTACGCGGTTCATGCCACCTATGCCATCAAGCGCCTCGGCCAGCCGGCCTCGCATGGCTGCGTGCGGCTGCATCCGGACAATGCCGCCGATTTCTACCAGCTTGTCGAGACCTTCGGGCCGGCCAACACCAGCATCGTCATCGTCAAGTAGCAGGCAGGTTGCCGCGCTCGGCCATATGCCGGAGCTGCTGGAGCGACCGCCAAAAAAAGAGGCCGGAAAAATTCCGGCCTCTTTTTGTTTCTTGCGTCCTGTGCGTCAGCTCGGCAGCGCCGGCATCAGCTTCGGATCCGGCTTTTCCGCCAGATGCGGCAGGTCCTTGCTGGCGATGAAGGTGTAGAACATGGGCACGACGAACAGCGTGAACATGGTGCCGACCAGGATGCCGGTGAAGATGACGAGGCCCATCGAATAGCGGGCCGCGGCACCGGCACCGCTGGAAACGATCAGCGGCACCACGCCCAGCGCCATCGCGGCCGTCGTCATGAGGATCGGCCGCAGGCGCACCTTGGCCGAGGCGATGATGGCGTCACGCCGCCGCATGCCATGCAGTTCTCGCTGCTGGTTGGCGAATTCGACCAGCAGAATGCCGTGCTTGGTGATCAGGCCGATCAGCGTGATCAGTCCGACCTGGGTGTAGATGTTGAGCGTGCCGAGGCCCAAATTGAGCGGCACGATCGCGCCGAAGATCGACAATGGCACCGCCATCATGATGATCAGCGGATCGCGGAAGCTTTCAAACTGCGCCGCCAGCACCAGATAGATGACAATGACGGCCGCGCCGAAAGCGATCAGGATCGTGTTGCCCTGTTCCTTCTCCTGCCGGGACTGGCCGGAATAGTCGATGAAGAAGGTGTCGGGCAGGCTCTCCTTCGCAATGTCCTCGAGGACTTTCAAACCGTCGCCGGTGGTGACACCGGGCAGCGGCAGCGCCGAGATCGTCGACGAATTCAACTGGTTGAACTGCTCGATGGCCGCCGGCGAGGCATTGTTCGAAATCGTGACCACGGCCGACAGCGGCACCATCTCGCCCGTCACGCTGCGTACGAAGTATTGGCCGAGCTTTTCGGGATTGTCGCGGAATTCCTGCGGCACCTGCGGAATGATGTCGTAGCTGTTGGAGTCGCGGTCGAACTGCGCCACTTCAGCGCCGCCGACCAGCAGCGTCAGCGTGCGGCCGATATCGGCGATCGGCAGGTTGAGGGCGGCGGCGCGGTCGCGGTCGATGGTCACCGTCACCTGCGGCGCATCATAGGCCATCGAATTCTGGACGACGATGAAGCGGCCCGAGGCCTGCGCCTTGTTCTTGATCTTCTCGGCTTCCTCGAACACCTGAGCGGAATCGCCGGTCGAGCGCACCACCATGGAGATCGGCAAGCCGCCGCCGGAGCCTGGTAGCGTCGGCGGCGCGAAGACAAAGGCCTGGACACCCGCCACCTTGGCGATACGAGCCGTAATGTCGGCCTGCAGTTCCTTCGAATTGCGCTTCCGCTCCGCCCAATCCTTGAAGGCAAAACCGACGAAGGCGCTGTTGGTCGTGCCGCCGAACGCGACGGCGGAGAACTGCGCCCGTGTTTCGGGGATATCCTTCACCAGGCCCAGGATCTGGTTGACGTAGGTCTCGGTGTAATCGGAGGTCGCATAGCGCGGCCCCGTCACCAGCGAGAGCAGGAAGCCCTGATCTTCTTCCGGCGCCAGTTCCGTCGAGGTCTTGGTGAACATGAAGCCGGTCACGCCGACAAGCGCCAGCACAATGAGCAGCGTCAGCGGGCGATAGTTCAAAGACCCCGTGACGGCGCGCTCATAGACGTGCTCGACACGCGAGAAGGTGCCGTCGACGATGCGCTGGAAGCGGCCGGCATTGCCGGGCTTCAGGAGGCGCGCCGACATCATCGGCGTAATGGTGATGGCAATGACGCCAGACAGCACCACGGATCCGGCAAGCGTCACCGCGAATTCGCGGAACAGGGCGCCGGTCAGGCCGCCGGTGAAGGCCAGCGGCGCGAACACGGCGGCCAGCGTCATGGTCATGGCGACGATGGCCGACGCGATCTCGCGCATGCCGCTGAAGGCCGCTTGCATGGGCGGCATGTGGTCTTCTTCCATGTGGCGGTGGATGTTTTCCACCACCACGATGGCGTCGTCGACGACAAGGCCGATCGCCAGCACCATGGCCAGCAGCGACAGAAGATTGATCGAATAGCCCACCGCGAACAAAAGGAAGCAGACGCCGATCAGCGACAGCGGGATGGTGATGATCGGCATCATCACCGAGCGGAACGAACCGAGGAACAGCAGGATGACGATGACGACGATGGCAACCGCCTCGCCGATGGTCTTGAACACCTCGTCGATCGAGGCGCTGATCTGACCGGTCGCGTCGTAGACGACCTCGATCGTCATGCCTTTGGGCAGCGTCTCCTGAATCTGCGGGACGAGCTTGGTGAGCGCGGCCGCGGTGGTCAGCGGATTGGCCGCCGGGGTTGGGAAGATGGCGAGGAAGGTGCCGGGCTTGCCGTTGAAGGAGACCCTTGTGTCGGTGTTGGCGGCGGCGAGTTCGACGCGAGCCACATCGCGCAGGCGCACTACGTTGCCGTCGGTCGAACGTAGCGGTAGAGCCGCGAACGCCTCGGGCGTCTGCAGCGTCGAGCGCACCGTGATAGAAGAGACGACATATTCGTTCTGGGTGTTGCCGGGCGCCGACAGGAAGTTGGAGTTGTTGATCGCCGTCAGCACCTCGGCAGCCGTCACGCCGCGGGCGGCGAGCCTGACCGGGTCGATCCAGACGCGCATCGAGTATTCCTGGGCGCCGAAGATCTGCACGTCGGCGACGCCTTCGACCGTCGACATGCGGGGCCTGATGACGCGCTCGATATACTCGGTCAGCTGCTCCTTGGTCATGTTCGGATTCTGCATCGAGATGTACATCATCGCGAACTGCTGACCCGTACCCTTGACGATGACCGGGTCCTTGGAGGCGTCCGGCAAGGTGCCGCGCACGCCCTGGACCTTGGACAGCACTTCGGTCAGCGCCACGTCGGGATTGGAACCGAGCTTCATCTGCACCGTCACGGTGCTGGAGGACGGACGGCTGGACGAGGTGACGTAGTCGATGTTCTCGGTCGAGGCGACGGCGCGCGCGATCGGGGCGGAAATGAAGCCCTGGATCAGGTCGGCGCTGGCCCCCGGATAGGCCGTCGTGATGGTGATCGCCGTTTCGTCGACCTTTGGATACTGCCGGATCGACAGGTTGAAGATGCCCTGGAACCCGAGCAGCAGGATCATGCAGGCAAGGACCGTCGAAAGGACGGGCCGGCGGATGAAGAGATCGGAAAAGCTCATTGCTGGTCGGCCTGCTTGTTCGCCGATTTGGTCGGATCGATCGTGTTGTCGACGTTGACGGACATGCCGTTGAAGAGCCGGTTCTGACCCGCGGTGACGACCTCGTCGCCGGCCTTCAGACCCTCGACGATCTCGACCATGCCCTGATTGCGGCGGCCGGGCTTGACGAAGACCTGTGACAGGACCAGCGCCGGCTTGTCGGCTTCCGCCGCCGGCTTGGCCGGATCGGCCGGCTTGGCGGCGTCGGAAGCGGCCTTGTCCGCTGGCTTGGCATCCGCCGGCTTGTCGGTGGCCGCCGCGGCTGGCTTTTCCTCCGGCTTGGCCGGCTGTGCCGGGGCCGCCCCGGCGGGTTTGGCCGGCTGCACCACGAAGATGTAGTCGCCATAGAGGCTGGTGGTCAGCGCCGTCTGCGGCAGTGACAGCACGTCCTGCTCCTCGGGCAGCTCGACACGCACCTGCACGAACTGGCCAGGGGTCAATCTGCCTTCGGGATTGGCGACTTCCGCCCGGATGTTCACCAGCCGGCTGGACGGGTCGATCTTGGGGTCGATGCCACGGATTTTGCCGGCGAAAGGCATGTCGCCGCCGCCCTGGCCAAGCCGAACGGTCTGGCCGATCTGGAGCAACGGCAGCTGCTGTTCGGGAACCGAGAAGTCGACCCGCATCGTGTCCAGATCCTGCAAGGTTACCACGGACGTGCCGGTCGCTAGGTACTGGCCGAGATCGATCTTGGGGATGCCCACCGTGCCGCTGAACGGCGCCCTCAGCTGCTTCTGGTCAAGCACCGCCTGCAGCTTGTTCACCTGCGCGGCGGTGGCCGATGCCGTCGCCCGCGCTGTGTCGAGCGTAGCTTCCGCATTAACGCCGCGCTTCTGCAGTTCGACGGCGCGCGTCAGTGCCGTCTCGACGAGCGCCACTTGCGCCTTCGTCGCTTCGAGATCGGCCCGCTCGACGGCATCATCGAGCTGCAGCAGGACCGCGCCATCCGCAACCTTCTGGTTGGCATGGAAGAGGATCTCCTTGACGATGCCGGCGGTTTCGACGGTCAGGTCGACGCCACGCACCGCGCTGACAGTACCTATGGCCTCGACGCCCGGCGTCCAGTTCGACGGCTTGGCGATGGTCGTCGACACGGTCGCCGCCGGCGGCTTCATGGTGGCGAAATACTGCTTGATGCCGTTGTCGCGCAGGAAGTTGAAGCCGACGATGCCGCCGACCACGATGACGAGCACGGCAAGGACCACAATAATGAGAAAGATACGGAGTATGCGCTTGAACAAGGAAGTCCCCTCAGTCGAAATCCGGCGCGAAGCGCGGACATCAGGACACATATCGACCGCAGGTCCCGATTTCAAATAATGGCGGCCTTACTGTACCGTCTGGACGGTCTTGTCAATTGGGCCTAAGCTTGCTTAGGGAGGCGCCATGAGAGCCCAACGACCGAATTCGCGCGAGAAGATTCTCGCCGCGGCGGCTGATGTTGCCCGGGAATCCGGGCCTGGTAGCCTGTCGCTTGATGCCGTCGCCAGCCGCGCCGGCGTGTCGAAGGGCGGACTGCTCTACAATTTTCCCACCAAGGCCAAATTGATGCAGGGCCTTGTCGAAGGTTATCTACGCGATTTCGAGCAAGCGCTGGAATCGGCGAACAGCAACGACAACGACAAAAATCCCCTCGCCGTCTATATCAAGCTGTCAGCGGAGGATTGCGAGGAAAAGCAGCCGTCCGCATCCTGGATCTTTTCGGCGATCGCCGAGGATCCCGATTTCATGACGCCGATAAAGACATTCAAGCGGCAGCTTTTCGAGCGCCTGAAAGGCGAGACGCCGGACCTCAAATCGCTGCTGGTCTGCTATCTCGCCATCGAAGGACTGCGCAGCATGAACCTGTTCGATTCCGACGTGCTGTCGAAGGACGAACGCGAGCTTTTGGTATCCTCACTTCTCGATATCGCCAAATAGGCTGCCTGGCCGGCGAAGGACGCCGCCGCAGCCGTCGTTCAGTCGACGGCGCGTTCGATATCCCGGCGCAGGACGATCGCGGTTGTCAGGTCCTCGACGCCGCCGAGAGTGGCAACGAGGTCGCGCAGTGTGTTGAGGCGGTCGATCGACGGTACTTCGACCTCGACGATGAGATCGAGCTGGCCGCTGACTGATGATACCCGCCGGACCTCCGGATAGCGCGCCAGCTGGTCGAGAATGCCGATCGACGGCGTGCGGATGAGCGTTACCAGCAGAAAGGCGCGGATCAACCCTGGGTCCAGTTGGCCGATATCGGCCCGATACCCTCTGATAACGCCGCTCTTTTCCAGCGAGGCAACCCGTTCGCTCGTCGCGCTGCGCGACAGGCCGATGCGCCCCGCAAGCGTTTTCAGCGGGATGCGCGCCTCCTTCGACAGGATGCCGAGAATGTCCCTGTCCTTGGCGTCCAGTTCCTTCATTGCGCGCGCTCCATACGGTTCCGTCAATGTGCCGGTCAATGCGGTCATTGTGCCGGTATAACCGACGCTTTGCCGGATGCCCGATTTTCTGGCCCATGCCAAGCTTGACAAATCAGATCCGGATTGCCCGATGACCAACGTCTCATACCCAGCGCCTCAAATCTCGCAGACCGAGGCCGTCGATATCGCAACGCGGCACTTCGGCATTGCCGGCAGCGTCACACCGCTCGACAGCGAACGCGACCGGAATTTCAAGCTGACCGCTCCAGACCAATCGCTCTGGATCCTGAAGATCGTCAACGCCAGCGAGCCGCTCGTCGAAAGTGAATTCCAGACCGCGTTGTTCGATCATCTGGAGCGCCATAGTCCGGACCTCGCCGTGCCGCGTCTCAGGAAGACGGGGCGGGGCGCTTCGCTGGCCCATACAAAAGTGCCGGGCGGCGAAGATCATGCCGTGCGCCTGGTGTCATGGCTTCCCGGACGGCCGCTGGCCGAGAGCACGTCCAGTCCGGCGCTGCTGGAAAGCCTGGGCGGCGCGCTTGGCCGGCTCGATCGTGCCCTGCAAGGCTTCATCCATCCCGGCGCATTGCGCTCTTTCGACTGGGACATTCGCCAGGCAGGTGCCGCGCGGCAACGCCTTCACCACATTGACGACGAACAGGACCGCGCCTTGCTGGAGCGGTTCCTCGATCATTTCGATGCCGAGGTGGCGCCCCGGCTGTCGGCATTGCGGGCGCAAGTCATTCACAATGATGCCAATGACTGGAACGTGCTCGTCGATCTCGAAAGGCCCGAGCGTGTCGCCGGGCTGATCGATTTCGGCGATGCGCTGCACAGCGTGCTCATCGCCGAGGTTGCCGTCGCCTGCGCCTATGCCATCCTCGATGCAGAGGATCCGATCGGCGCCGCCGCCCGTCTCGCCGCCGGCTTCCATGCCGAGTATCCATTGCGTGAGGAAGAACTCGACCTGCTCTTCGATCTCATTGCGATGCGTCTCGTCACCTCGGTGACGCTGTCGGCGGCACGCAAGGACCGCACAGCCGACAATCCCTACCTGTCGATCTCGGAAGCACCGGCCTGGCGGCTGTTGCGTCGTCTGGGCAGGATGAACCGGCGCTTCGCGACGGCGATCCTGCGCCATGCCTGCGGCTTCGAAGCCGCCTCCGGAGCGCGCGCCGTGACAGGCTGGATCGCGGCCAACCGCACGCAACTTCTGCCGATCCTCGACCGTCACCCGGCGACGCTTGCCAAGGCGCTCGTGCCCTATGGCGATCCGCAAAATCCGATGACGGTGACGTCGGCGACACAGCAGCCCGACAAGGCGACCGAATGGTGGGATGCCTATTGTGCCGAACATGGCGTCGCGCTCGGCATCGGTCCCTGGGGCGAGGCTCGCACCGTCTATACCAGCGACATTTTCGAGTCGCGTTTCGTCGAAGGCGCGCGCCGCGCTAACCATCTCGGCCTCGATCTTTTCATGCCGGCGGGCACACGGCTCTACACGCCGCTCGCCGCGACCGTCAGGAGCGTCGAGATCGAGGAGGATCCGCTCGGCTATGGCTGTCTCGTGGCGCTGGAGCATGTGCCGCCGGGCTGCCCGCCTTTCGTCACGCTGTGGGGGCACATGGCGCATGAGGCTGGGCGGCGGCTGAAGGCCGGCGACCGGCTTGAAGCCGGCGCGCTCGTCGGCGAGATGGGTACGCCGGCGGAAAATGGCGGCTGGGCGCCGCATCTGCATTTCCAGATATCGACGGATACGAGCCTTGCCGCGCGCGACATCCTTGGGGTCGGCGAGGAGCGCTATCTCGACGTGTGGAAGGAATTGTTTCCCGATGCCGCGGACCTTGCCGGAATTCCGCCCGAAACCTTCCGCCAGAGCGGCCGGTCGCGTCCAGAGATCGTCGCCGCACGCAAGGCGTCACTGCTGCCCAATCTCTCCATCTCCTATTCCGAGCCGATCAAGTTCGTGCGCGGCGAAGGCGCCTGGCTGATCGACGATCGCGGCCGCGCCTATCTCGACTGCTTCAACAATGTCTGCCACCTTGGCCATGCGCATCCCGATGTGGTCGAGGCGATCGCGAGGCAGGCGGCCAAGCTCAACACCAACACCCGTTATCTGCACGATGCCATCGTCACCTATGCCGAGCGGCTGACGGCGACGCTGCCCGCCGGCCTGTCGGTGGCGTCCTTCGCCTGCTCGGGCAGCGAGGCCAACAGCCTGATGCTGCGCATGGCGCGTGCCCATACCGGGCGCAGCGAGGCGATCGTGCTCGACTGGGCCTATCACGGCACGACGCAGGAACTGATCGACCTCAGCCCTTACAAATACAAGCGCAAAGGCGGCAAGGGGCGCCCGGCGCATGTGTTCGAAGCGGTCATTCCGGACAGTTACCATGCTCCGGCGGAGTGGCCGGAGGGCGAGCATGCAAAGCGGTTTGCCGAGAGCGTCACCGAGCAGATCGCCGATATGGCGAGACAAGGCCGCGCGCCCGGCCTGTTCCTGGCGGAATCGATCCCCAGCGTCGCCGGCCAGGTGTTCCTGCCCGGGGGATATCTCAGGGAAGTCTACGCGATGGTGCGTGCCGCCGGCGGCATCTGCGTCGCCGACGAGGTGCAGGTAGGCTTTGGCCGTGTCGGCAGCCATTGGTGGGCTTTCGAAACCCAGGGGGTGACGCCCGACATCGTCACCATGGGCAAGCCGATCGGCAACGGCCACCCGATGGCGGCCGTGGTGACGACCACGGAGATATCAGCCTCGTTCAACAACGGCATGGAGTATTTCAACACCTTCGGCGGCAATCCGGTGTCCTGCGCGGCCGGGCTCGCGGTGCTCGACGTCATCGAGCGCGACGGGCTGAGGCGCAATGCGCTGGAGATCGGCGACTATCTCATGGCGCGCTTCAAGGCGCTGCAGGCCCGCTACGAGATCATCGGCGACGTGCGCGGCCAGGGGCTGTTCCTCGGTATCGAACTGGTCGAGGACCGCAAGAGCAAGAAACCTGCGACCGCCCTTGCCCGCCGCATCAACGACGGGGTTCGGGCACGCGGCGTACTGATCGGCACCGAAGGGCCGCATGACAATGTGCTGAAGATGCGCCCGCCGATGATCTTCAGCAGGGCCAATGCAGATCATCTGGTCGGCGTTCTCGATGAGACGTTGGCCGCGGTTCTGGCGGAACGGGCTTAGGACGACACCGCGCAAGGAGGCGCGCGGGCGGAATTCAGGATCAACGATTTCAGGAACGTCCGGCGCGTCACGTGCCGGCGGGAGGAGAGGCTTTGCCTCATCAAGGGAGGAAACCATGAAACATGCAATCGTCAGCGCGCTCTTGCTCGCATCGGCCACTTTGCCGGCCAAGGCGGACACATTCGACATCGTCAAGCAAAGGGGATCGATCATCTGCGGCGTCAGCCAGGGCGTCGCGGGCTTTTCGGCGCCCGACGACCAGGGCAAATGGAGCGGCTTCGATATCGATTTCTGCCGCGCGGTCTCGGCCGCCGTCTTCGGCGACCCCGACAGGGTGAGTTACGTGCCGCTGTCGACCAAGGAGCGCTTCACGGCGCTGCAGGCCGGCACCGTCGACGTCCTGTCGCGACAGTCGACCTGGTCCTTGTCGCGCGACACCGGCATGGGCATCCATTTCGTCGGCGCCGCCTATTATGACGGCCAGGGCTTCATGGTGCGCAAGGATCTCGGCGTGGACAGCGCGCTGAAGCTCTCAGGCGCCACGGTCTGCGCCGAACAAGGCACGACGACCGAGCAGAACGTCGCCGACTACTTCACCGCGCACCAGATGAAATACGAGGCGGTCGTCATCGATTCCGCCGACAGCATCATCAAGGCGTTCGATAGCGGCCGCTGCGATGTCTACACCACGGACGCCTCGGCGCTCTATGCGCAGCGCCTGAAGCTGACCGATCCCGCCGCGTTCACGGTGCTGCCGGACATCATCTCGAAGGAGCCGCTCGGCCCAGCCGTGCGCAAGGGCGACGACAAGTGGTTCGACATCGTGCGCTGGACGCTGTTTTCGCTGATCGAGGCGGAAGAGGACGGCATCACGCAGGCCAATGCGGAAGTCTCGCTGAAGTCGCAGAATCCGACGATCCGCCGGTTCCTCGGCGTCGAGGGCGACAATGGCAAACAGCTCGGGCTCGACCCCGCATTCGCCTACAATATCGTCGCCAAGGTCGGCAATTACGGCGAGATGTTCGAACGCAATCTCGGCCAGTCCAGCCAGCTGAAAATCGCGCGGGGCATCAATGCGTTGTGGAACGCCGGTGGCCTGATGTACGCGCCGCCGGCACGCTGACACCTGCCGGCGAACCGGGTGCCCCAGGTCCGCGCCCGGCGATGCTCGCCCATGTGAAAAGGGGGTGGTGATGCCCGACCTCGACGCATTGCCGCCCTCATCGCCCTTGGCCATGGGGAATCAGATAAAAACGTTTTTATTTCCGTTGAAAACGTTTTTATCCGATGATACGGATAACGACCTGAGGAATGGATCGCCGTTGATGGCAGAGAACAGAGAACCCGAACGCCGAGAGCTTTCGCCAACGATCAAGACGTTGGCCGCCCACACCGGCTATTCGATCGCCACCATTTCCAAGGCCCTGCGGGGATCGCCGGTCGTCGCGCGGCCGACAAGGGATGCCATCGTCGCCGCCGCGCGGGAACTGGGCTATCAGGCGAATGCGCGGGGCATGGCGCTGAGGACAGGCAAGACCTATCGGGCCGCGGTGCTGATGCCGATAACGTCCGCCGTCGGCTATGAATGGGACGGTGTCGAATACACGCAGATCCTGAGCGGCGTAAGCCAGGCTCTGGAAGACAGCGACTATCAGCTGTCCGTGCACGGCTTCCGGAGTTTTGGCGATGCCTTCGACATCGCCCGCCGCATCGTCGACCAGAGCGCGGCCGACGGCCTGATCTTTTCCGGCGTGCTGGCCGATGATCCCCGTATCGACATGCTGGTCGAAAGCGGCTTTCCATTCGTGTCGCTTGGCCGTTGCCGCAAGCCCCTCGTCTACGCCCATGTCGATGTCGACAATGAATGGGCGGCGTTCACCGCCACGGCGCGGCTGATCGCGGGCGGGCATGAGCGTATCGCCCTGATCAACGCGGATCGGCGTCTTTCCTATGCCCTGGACAGGATCGACGGGTTTTCGCGGGCCTTTCACGAGGCGGGTCTTGCAGCATCGATGGACCTCGTGGCCGACGGCGACCTGTCCACGCGCTTCGGCCGCGACAGCGCGCTCAGGCTTCTTGGCTTGCCCAATCCGCCCACCGCCCTGGTCTGCATCAACGAATCCACCACGCTGGGCGTCCTGTCGGCGCTGGGCAGCCTTGAACGGCGCGTCGGGGTGGATGTCGACGTCATCGCCTATGACGACATCAACGTCAGCGCCTATTTCACTCCGCCGATCACGACATTCTACCAGCCGATCGAGCTTCTCGGTCGCAAGCTCGGCGAGTTTCTGCTGCGGCGCATGGCGGGCGAGAACCCGGCGGAACTCGCCCTGGTGTCGAGACCCGAGCTCATCGGCCGGCAGCCGGACAATCTCGGCGGGCGAAACCGCCGTTAATCATCAAAAATGGGAGGAAGAGCATGAAGAAAATCCTGATCGGGCTTGCGCTTGCGCTGCTGACAGCCGGCACAGCCAGCGCCGCCGACCTGGGCGGCAAGGTTCTGAAGGTCGGTTCCGACACCACCTCGCCGCCGATGGAAAGTGTCGACACGGCGACCGGCCAGATCGTCGGCTTCGACGTAGACGTCCTAAAGGCGGTCTGCGGCAAGATCAACTGCAAGGCCGAATTCGTCACCACCGGCTGGGACGGAATCTTCGCCGCCCTCGACCAGGGCAGTTTCGACCTGGTTGCCTCCGGCGTCTCCATCACCGACGAACGCAAGAAGGCGATGGATTTCTCCGATCCTTACATCGTCAACAGCCAGGCTGTGCTCATGCGAGTGGAAGACGAGGGCCTATCCCTCGATGATTTCAAGGCGAAGGGCAAGAAGCTCTCGGCGCAGGCCAACACCACCGACGCGCAGGTCGCTGAGGGCATTGTCGGCAAGGACAATGTGGTCGCTTACGACAGTTTCGCGGCCTCGGTCATCGCGCTGAAGAACAAGGACGTCGACGGCGTTGTCATCAACGGCGCCAATGCCGCCGCCTATGAAAAGGAATTCGCCGGCGAGCTGGTGGTGCCGATCAGGAATCTCCAGTCCGATCCTCTGGGGCTGGTCTTCCGCAAGGGCGACGAGAACATCGCAGCGTTCAATGAAGGGCTGAAGGCGATCAAGGCCGACGGCAGCCTCGACGCGCTGATCGCCAAATACTGGGGCGCAAGATAGCCGCTTGAAGGACTTCGGCTCCGGCGCCTGGCGCCGGAGCCATGGTAACGGGAGGACGGGACCGGATGCAGTTTCTTATGCGCCTGCGGCCCAGCAATCTGATCATCGTCGCGGCGTTGCCGTTCATCGTCTATCTCTTTGCTTCGTCGGTTAATTACCAGCGCTCGCTTCGCGCCATCCTCGGCGTGGAGAATGGCTCGTCAGCCTTCGTGCCGGGCTTCCTGGCGCTTGCCGTCGCGTTTATCGCCGGCCTTGCCGTGGTTGTGTTCTCGCGCGCCTCGTCCAGATCGCCGCGCCTCGCGGTCGTTGCCGCCGGGATCAGCCTTGCCGCCGCCGTGGTGCTCGCGACAACCGGCCTGGTCCATCCCTTCGCGGCATCGGTCGTGGCGAACGCGGTCGATCCGTTCACCTCCGACCTGGTGGTTCAGGGCGTCACCCCACGGCGATTGACGGATGCCGCCAACCTCATGGTGCGCGGTCAGGCCGCTATGCTGTTGCGCGCCTATCTGGGCGTGACGATCGTGGCGCTCGGTGTGTTCTTCATCGGCGCCGGTCGTGAGACCGGCAACCCGATGCAGCGTTTTGCGCGCTTGGCGCTTGCGGCGGTGAATGGCGTCGGCTTGGTCTTTATCCTGCTTTTCGCGCATATCGCATTCGCCGCGGGTGTCGCCACGACGATCCGTGCCGCCATCGCGGCCTACATACTGGCGGCAATGATGGGGCTGCTCTGGGTCGGGCTTCTCAAGCTCAAATACAGCTGGCGGGCCGACCTGACCTGCATCGCGGCAACCATTCTCATGGTTTGCGCCGCAACGTGGTTCCTGCTTCAGCCGCGCGACAGCTACGTGCTCGTCGGCTCTCTCGCCGGGAAGGTCGCGGTCACGTCCGGCACGCCGTCCGGCATCCTCGGTGCCGTCCGCTATGGGCAATTTCCGGGCGGCCCCGACAACAATGAGGTGCCGCTGCGCACCTTTCGGGGCGCGCGGGAGGCGATCGACGCGATCGGCAAGATCCCTGATGTCAGTGCTGCGCTCGTTCCAGCCGCGATGGCGCCGGACGGACTGCAGGTGCTGTGGCGAACGGAGGCGTTGAACGACCGCGACAAGGCGTTCGGCATCACGATCGCGGTGCTGGCGATCGTGCTCGGCCTGCTGACTTTCGGCGGCCATATCCACCGCAGGCATCCGCTGTCCATCGGGTCGGAATTCATCGTCGACACGATCCGCGGCATCCCGATGCTGGTCATCGTGCTCTATGTCGGCCTGCCGCTCGCCGGAGCGCTCAAGGACGCGACGCAGGGCGTGGTCGATCCGCCGAACCTGGTGCGCGGCATCGCCGCCATGGCGCTCGCCTATTCCGCCTATCTCGCCGAGATATTCCGCTCCGGCATCAATGCAATCCCGGCGGGCCAGATCGAGGCGGCGCACAGTCTCGGCCTCAACGGCTGGCGCACCGCCCGGCTGGTCGTGCTGCCGCAGGCCTTCCGCATCATCATCCCGCCGCTCGGCAATGAGCTGATCGCCATCCTCAAGGACACGTCGCTCTTGTCGATCCTGTCGATCCGCGACATCACGCAGCGCATGCGGGAATTCCAATCGGCAAGTTTCCTGCCGTTCGCGCCCTACAACTCAGCCGCCATCTTCTACATTTTCCTGACGCTGGCCGCGGCAAGCCTCGTCAGCACCATCGAGAGAAAATATGACATCAAGCATCGATAACGCTCGCCGGGCCCTCGAAGCCCGCGCCTCCGGGCTGGTCTTTCCCCGGGGCTTCGTGTTCGGCGCCGCGACCGCGGCCTATCAGATCGAAGGCGCGCCCGACGCTGACGGCAAGGGCGAAAGCATCTGGGACCGGTTCTGCCGCATTCCGGGCGCGATCGTGGACGGCTCGAGCGGCGATGTCGCCTGCGATCACTATCATCGCTGGAAGGAGGATATCGCCGTGCTCGAGGCGCTCGGCCTTGGCGCCTACCGCTTTTCCTTGGCATGGACGCGGCTTCTTCCCGAAGGTCGTGGCGAGGTCAATACCAAAGGCATCGCCTTCTATGACCGGCTGATCGATGATCTGCTCGAAGCCGGTATCGAGCCCTATGCAACGCTCTACCATTGGGACCTGCCGCAGGCACTGCAGGATCGTGGCGGCTGGTACAACCGGGAAACAGCCGCCGCCTTCGCCGATTATGCCGGGCTTGCCGCCCGCAGCTTCGGCGATCGCGTCAGGAAATGGACAACGCTCAACGAACCGTGGACGTTCTGCTGGTCGGGACACGCGACCGGCGAGGACGCGCCGGGATTCCGGGACGGCGTGAAGGGCGGCGTGGCTGCCAGTCATCATGCCTTGCTGGCGCATGGCCTGGCAGTTCCGGTCATCCGCGCCGAGGTGGCGGATGCTCAGGTCGGCATCGTCTTCGATCTCAACGTCGCGGAGGCCGCCAGCGACGAGCCGCGCGATGTCGCCGCGACACGGCGCTTCGACGGCGCCCAGAACCGCTGGTTTCTCGACGCCGTCTTCAAGGGTGCTTATCCGGAGGACATGCTGGCGCTCTACGGCGATCTGTTGCCGCCGATCCACGCACAAGATAACGAGATCATCGCCGCGCCACTCGACTATCTGGGCATCAACATCTACCGCCGCTCGGTGATCGCGGCGGGTGACGAACTGGCGCCGCTGAGCTACCGGCGGGTACAGCCGGAAGGCATTTATTCGGCGGTCGACTACGAGATCTGGCCGCGCTGCATGTACGACATCCTGCGCTACGTGAACGACGGCTATGCGCCGCCGGCGATCTACATTTCCGAGAATGGGGTCGCCACGACGCCGGAAACCGTCGGCAAGGACGGGCATGTCTGGGATGATCTGCGCGCAACCTATTATGTCGACCATCTCGAGCAGGTGGCCAAGGCGGCGGCCGAGGGCGTGCCGGTGCGCGGCTATTTCGCCTGGACGCTGACCGACAATTTCGAATGGGCCTATGGCTATACGACGCCCTTCGGCATCACCCATGTCGATTTCGCCACGCAGCAGCGCCACATCAAATATTCCGGCGACGTCTATGCCATGATCGCCCGGCAGGAGACCGCGCCCGTCGCGAAGAGCGCCTGACTTGGCTGGAGACGGGCAAGGCGACCGCACGGTTCTCATAACGGGCGCCGGGCGCGGGCTGGGCCACGAACTGGCACGGCAATACGCCCAGCGTGGCTGGTGCGTGATCGCGTGTGGGCGCATGCGTCCGGCCCAAGGTTTCGAAGATGGAATCGAGTTCCAGCCACTCGATGTCGCGGATACGGCTTCCATCTCCGACCTTGCCTCGCGCCTCGCCGGCAGGCCGCTGGACGTGCTTGTCAACAACGCCGCCATCCGCAGCGGAAACCCTGGCCTGTACAGATTCGCCCCGGACGAATTCCTGAAGGTCATGCGGACCAACACGCTCGGTCCGCTGCTGCTGGCGAGGGCGCTGCGCCCGAACCTGGCCGCGGGGCGCATGGGGGTCATCGCCAATATCGGCAGCCGTGCCGGGTCGATGGCCGAGGGACTGATTGATGATTACGATGACGACTATGCCTACCGTTGCTCCAAGGCAGCGCTCAACATGGCAAGCGCTCAACTGGCGCAGGATTTACGCGTCGACGGGATAACGGTGTTGTCACTGCATCCGGGCTGGGTGAAGACTGACATGGGGGGCGATCAGGCGGTGCTGGCGGTCCAGGACAGTGCGCGCGGCCTGCGCACGATCATCGACAACGCAACGCTTGCGGCCAGCGGCTCATTCCAGACCTTCGATGGCACACATATCGGGTGGTAGCCAAATGGTATCGCCTGTCTACGCCGATGCCCGCGGCGTCTCAGTGGGACGCCGTCCGTTCGAGACCCGTCGCCGGCAGGGCTTTGCCCGTCGAGGGGTCGAACAAGCGAAGCGCGGCCTCGTCGAAGGTGAGGCTGCGCTTTTCGCCCTTGGCGACCTGGGCTCGCGGCGGCAGGCAAGCGGTCAGCCGCTGCGTGCCGATCCTGGCCGTCGTGACCAGTTCGGGGCCGGTCAGTTCGACGACCTCGATCTCCACCGGCAATGACAGGTCGGTGGCGGCTCCGGTCGCCACACGAAGCGCTTCCGGCCTGATGCCGACGACCATTTGTGCGCCTTCACGAGCCGCGTTCGCATAGCGTACCGGCAACGAGATCCGTACAGCGGACTCGGCAATGGCCAGTTTGTCGCCGGTAACGGTGGCCTGCAGCATATTCATCGACGGCGCGCCGACGAAGCCGGCGACATAGAGTGTTGCCGGCTCGTTGTAGATTTCTTCCGGCGTGCCGAGCTGCTCGATCCTGCCGTCACGCATGACGGCGATGCGGCTGGCCAGCGTCATCGCCTCGATCTGGTCGTGGGTAACGTAGACGACGGTCGTCTGCAGCATCTGGTGCAGACGCTTCAATTCGGTGCGCATCTCCAGGCGCAGCTTGGCATCGAGATTGGACAACGGCTCGTCGAAGAGGAAGACCTGCGGCTTGCGCACCAGCGCCCGGCCGATGGCGACGCGCTGGCGCTGACCACCGGAAAGCTGGCTCGGCTTGCGGTCGAGCAACGCCTCGATCTGCAGCAGTCTCGCCGCTTCGTTCACGGCCCTGTCGCGCTCGTCAGCGGCGACGCCGCGCATCTCCAGCCCGAAGCCGATGTTGCGGCGCACGGTCAGGTTCGGATAGAGCGCGTAGGACTGGAAGACCATGGCGATATCGCGGTTCTTGGGATGGACGCCGAGGATCGAGCGGTCGCCGATCCGCACATCGCCGCTGGTCGCCTCGGCAAGGCCGGCGATGATGTTGAGAAGCGTCGACTTTCCACAGCCGGACGAGCCGAGCAGCACCAGGAATTCACCGCTCTGCAGCGCGATGTCGATGCCTTTCAGCGTTTCGACACTGCCGTAGCTTTTGCGGATGCCGCGGATTTCAAGCGCGCTCATGCATGGATTCCCCAGACTGCATCGGCCCGCCATAGGTGCGGGGCAAGGTGGAAATGGCGCGTGAGGCGACATAGGTCGCGGCGCGGAGGCAGGCGGACAGCGGCTGTTCCTGCGCCAAAGCGGCCAGGAAGGCGGCATTGAAGACGTCGCCTGCGCCAATCGTGTCGACGACACGGACATCGGGCGCGGCGGCTTGGACAAGAGTGTTATCCGGGCCGATGGCGATGGCGCCCCGGGGCCCGCGCTTGACGACGAAGGTCGCGCCTTGCCTCATGCTGGATCGGATTTCACGCGCCGCGTCCTCAGGACTCGGCAATCCCGCCAGGGTCACCGTCTCGACTTCGTTGAACAGCGCCAGCGCGCAGCGCGAGAGCCACGCCCTTGTCGCGGCGCAATTGGCCTCGGTCCAGCCATCGATCGGCCAGCCTGTGTCGAGCGCCACGGATATGCCGTGGCTGTCGGCCCAGTCGAAAAATGCGTTGTAGTCGCGCGTGAGGTCCTCGGTCAGGAAGGAGCCGGAGAGCAGTGCGTAGCCGCCGGAGAGCGCGCTGCCGTCGAGAACGGACAAGACATCGCCGAGGCTGAAGCGGGGCAGGTGGCCGCGCGTGGTCAAGAAAGTCCGTTCGCCATCGGGATGGGTCATGCCGACCGACAAGGTCGTGCCTTCGGGACGGACCGGCCATTTCTCGGCACGGGCGCCGAACGCTTCTCGAAGCCAATGGCCGAACTGGTCGTCACCGACATTGGCGGCAATGGCGAAATCGACGCCCAGCGCTTGCCAGGCGAGCCCGGTGTTGCCAGCCTGGCCGCCGACGCGCAATTCGTCATGATCGACGACGGTCTCGGTTCCCGCCTTCGGCCATGGCGCGACCGGGCCGACAATCAGGTCGACATTGACGTTGCCGATCACCGCAAGCGGACGCATCACTCGCTCCTGGTGATCTTGGTGGTGCGCACGGGCGTGCCGGCATTGTCGACGCGGCTGTCGGCGAAGGCGATCATGAGGCGCTGCGCCACCGGCAGCATGGTGAAGACAGCGGCCATCCCTGAATCGGGTCTGAACGAGAGCGTGACGGCACCGGCGACAGGCGCTTGCCCGGACGCGTCGAAAATGACCAGCGGCGCGCCGGCCTCGATCACTGAAAGGGCCATGGCGGTCACCAGCTCCGACGTGGGGTCGTTGCCGCGAAACAGTATGACGCCGATTTTGGGGCCGAGCATCTCCATCGGCCCGTGCCGCAACTGGCCGCCTTCGAGCGAAAAGCAGGGCAGCCGCGACAGTTCGGTCAGGCCAAGCGCCAGGGCTTCGGCCACGCCTTGCAGGCGGCGGCCGGAGGTGACGATCGTATCCACCTTGCCAAGTGCTGCGAGCGCGGGGGCGACGTCGCAATCCTGCGGAGCCTCGAGCATGGCAAGGGCAGGGGCCGGATCCTCACCCAGAGCAGCCAGGATGGCCAGATGCAGGGCCAGGGTCACGGTCAGGCTGCGTGTGGCGGCGAAAGCCAGCTCAGTGCCGCCGGCGCCGACCAGGCAAGGCGCGGTGCGGGCGAGAAATGAACCGCCTTCGAGCGTCAGGCCGAAAATGTCCGAGCTGCCGCCGGCCCGCGAAAACCATCTGACGACCTCGGCGCTTTCGCCCGATTGCGAGGTCACGATCACGGTGCGGCCGGTGAGCGGCAGCGGCTGGCCAAGCTGTTCGGACAGCGGCAGCGCCAGCGCATCGATGCCGAGCCCGCGATAGAGCGGCTCGACGGCACGGCCGACAGCATGCGAGCCCCCCATGCCAAGCAGGAGCAGACGACCGGTTCGCTTGATGGAAGCGGCGGCCTTCTTCGCCTCGGCCGTGTTCTGCCGGAACGAAGCGATCGCATCCGCATGCTGGCGCGTCATTTCGCGGTCGATGGCGACCAGTCCGGCCGGCCGTTCCTTATCTGCAGTCATCATCATCCTTTCACACCGCCGCTGGTCAGGCCCGAGATCAGCGCCCGCTGCATGACAAGGCCGATCAGCACCGGCGGCAAGGCCGCCAGCACGCCGGCGGTTGCGATCAGGCCGTAGTCGGAAACACGGCCGCCGGCCAAATCGGCGATGGCGACGGTCAAGGTCTTGGCGCGCTGGTCGGAGGTGAACAGCAGCGCGTAGAAGAATTCGTCCCATGCCAGCAGCACGGCGAACAGCGCCGATGTCGCCATAACCGGTGCCGCCAGCGGCAATGTGATGATGCGCAATGTCTGGAACAGGCCGGCGCCGTCGATCATCGCCGCCGCCTCGATCTCACGCGGGATGGAATCGAAGCCGGACTTCATCAGCCACGTGGTGAACGGCGCCAATATGGTGAGATAAACCAGCGCCAGGCCGAAGACATTGTTGAGCAGGCCAAGATGCGACAGGCCCATATAGAGCGGCACGGCGAGCGCCACCGGCGGCAGCATGTAGGTGGCGATGACCATCGACAGCGACCAGCCTATCGCGGGCGTTCGCGATACCGCCCAGCCGGCGGGGATGGCTAAGGCGAGTGCCGCCAGCGTCGCCATGCCTGATATCTCCAGGCTGTTGCGCAGCGATGAGGTGAAGGCGGCGCCCGCGCTGTTCTCGGCCGTCGACAGCAATTGCCGGTAGCGCGAGAAGTCGGCGCTTTGCGGCCACCAGCGCAGCGGCTTGGCGGCGAGGTCGGCGGCCGGCGAGATGCTCATGATGAATAGCCAGGCGATGGGCGCCAGGATGATTACGGCGAGCAGCAGCGCGCAGGCATGAATGAAGATGGTGAAGGCGGGGCTCCTGCGTTCCATCAGGCGGCGCTCCCGGCGGTCTTTCGCACCAGTGCCGCATAGGCGACGGCGAGCAGCGTGACGAGCAAGGTGACGATCAGCGCCAGCGACGCGCCCGAGCCGGCCCGCTGGAAGGAGAAGGCTTCCTGGTAGACGAGGATCGAGAGCGTTCGCGTGGTGTTTGCTGGCCCGCCGCGGGTCATCACCCAGATGATGTCGAAGACCTTGAAGGCCTCGATGGTGCGCAGCACCAGCGCCACCATCAGCGGGCCGGCGAGATAGGGCAGGATGACGAAGCGAAAGCGGTTGAAGGGTCCCGCGCCGTCGACGAGCGAGGCGGCGGTGATGTCGCGCGGCACCGCTTGGAGAGCGGCGAGCGCGATCAGCGCCACCAGCGGAAAATTCTTCCAGCAATCAGCGACGATCAGGGCCGCCAGCGCCGTTCCCGGCTCGCCGAGCCAGGAGCGGTAGGCGTCGATGAGATGCAGTTGCGTCAGCGCGGCATTGAGCGCGCCATATTCGGGATTGTAGATCAGCCGCCACAGCGTGGCGTTGACCACGGTCGGCAATGCCCAGGGCAGGATCATCAGGGCGCGCAGGATGGCCCGGCCGCGAAATTCCTGATTGAGCAGAAGGGCGGCCAGAACGCCGATCACCATTTCGGCGGCAACAGAGATGACCGCGAACAATGTCGTGGTGACCAGCGTGCGCGAGAAATTCGAGCTCGACAGCATGTTGGAATAATTGTCGAAGCCGACAAAATCGCCGCCCGTGCCGACCAGCTTGGCGTCGGTGAAGGAAAGACCGACCGTGTCGACCAGCGGCCAGCCGATGACGGCGACCATGACCACGAGCAAAGGCAGCATCAAGAGCCATGCGCGGGTCGTCATCCAGGTGCTCGACATCGGAGCAGCCTCTCTTCTTTCATCTGTGATCCGGACATAGCACGGGCGGCACTCGCGCATGACCCCGGAAATCGGAGGCCGATTTCCGGAAAGGATCATGCGGAAGATAGAAAGTGCTACAGCGTCTTTTGCGCGTCATAAGGGACGCGATGCTGTAGTGCCGCCCGTATTGAACGACTAGCTTGTCTCAAAGGCCGCTGTTCTGCGCGGCGGTCTTCAGGGCATCTTCCGGCGAAGATGTGCCGAGCAGCGATTCCTGGATGGCCTGCTGCAGCGCGGTCGACAGCTCCTGGTATTTCGGCGTGGTCGGACGCGGATACATGGCTGCCAGACCGAGCTTGGCGGCGGCGATCAGCTCCTCCTGGCCCTTGGTGACGGCCGGGTCGTCATAGGACGAGGCCCAGATCGGCAAAGAGAGCTTGGCGTACTGGTTCTGCGTGGCTTGCGAGGTCATGAAGGTGATGTACTTCCAGGCCTCGTCCGGATGCTTGGAGACCGCGGTGACGCCGAGGCCCATCGAGCCGTTGACGGCCGACACTTCGCTTGTGCCGGCAACGCCCGGCGCCGGCACGACGCCGACCTTGCCGGCCACCTTCGAGCCCTTCGGGTCGTTGGCCATGTTGTACATGTAGGTCCAGTTCAGCGCGAAGGCGGCGTCGCCGTTTTCGAAGACCTTGCGAACGTCCTCTTCCAGGAATTCCTTGGAATTGGGATTGGTGAGACCCGACTTGTAGCTGTCGACCATGTATTTCAGCGCCAGCAGGCCGCCGCCATTCTGGAAGTCGGGCTTGCCGTCCTTGAGGAAGTCGCCGCCATAGGCGCTGACCAGCGTGGTGTAGTCGCAGATCGCGGCCTCGGCCTGCGACCAGCTCCACGCGATCGGCGTCTTCAGCAGGCCCTTGTCCTGGATGATCTTGGCCTGTGCGCCGAGTTCCTCCCAGGTCTTCGGCGGCGTCTTGATGCCGGCCTTTTCCAGGATGTCCTTGTTGTAGAACAGGTATTTGGTGTCGAGGATCCACGGCATTCCATAGGACTTGCCGTCATACTGGACGGTGGTCCAGGCGCCCGGCAGCACGCCCTTCTTCATGTCGTCGGTGATCTTCGAAGACACATCGACCAGCACCTTGTTGGTGGCGTATTCGGCCGGCCAGATGACGTCGAACAGGACGACGTCATAGCCGCCGCCCGACCCCTGAGCGAGCACGGTCTTGTCGTGCAGGCCCTCATAGGGGACGAATTCGAGATTGACCTTGACGTCGGGGTTGGCCTTGGTGAAGGCATCCGTCATGGCGCGCACGTCGGCCTCGCTGTAGGCGGCCTGCGCCATGAACAGCGCGTTGAGCGTCGTCTCGGCGAATGCGTGGGGGACGAACAGTCCGCCGGCAAAGACGGCGCCGACCAGTGTCTTGGTGATTGTCTTAAGCATTTTCTTCTCCCATTTCCGGCGTTGACGAGTCGGCGATGCCTGCATTTGGCATCGTCTTCCCGGATCCATGTCGCGTGACCTGATGGTACCGGCTGACCAGTGGCGACAGGCTGGGAGCCTGGCCATCTTGTTTTGCGGTGCTCGGCTTGCATTAAGTCAACTCGCTTGACTTAATTAGTCGATCAATATTCAAATGGAGTCAAGAGGGGAAACGACGATGGACGACATCAGCCCGATCCGCGCCAAGAGCGGCACCAACCAGGAGGGCACCAGCGCGCATAATCGCCGCGTCATGATCGAGGCGTTGCGTCTCAATGGCGCGCTGTCGCGGGCCGATCTGGCGCGGGCGACGCAGCTCACCAAGCAGGCGGTCTCCAACATCATCGAGGACCTGGAAAGCGATGGGCTGGTCGTGGCGCTCGATGCGGTGCGCAAGGGCAGGGGCCAGCCGTCGACCCCTTACAGGCTGGTGCCTGAAGGCGCTTTCGCCATCGGCCTGCAGATCGACCGTCACCTGACGCGGGCGGTCGCGGTCGACCTGATGGGCAGCGTGCTGGCGCGCGCCGAGGCGAACCTGCCTTTCGACGAGCCGTCAAAGGGCGTCGAGGTCATCCTGGGCCTGATCGATGGCGTCCGGCGTGAGCTGGCCGGCATCTCCTCGCAGTCGGAGAAACGCCTGGTCGGTCTCGGCGTCGCCATGCCCGGCCCGTTCGGCCTGAAGAATTCGGATGACAAATGGATGATGCCGGCCTGGCAGAAGTTTCCGCTGCTGGACACGCTGGCCAAGGGCACGGGACTGAATGTCGGCCTGCAGAACGACGCCGCGGCCTGCGCGACGGCGGAGCGCATCGTGGGTGCCGCGCATGGCGTCGACCACGCGGTGTGCCTTTATGTCGGCTATGGGATCGGCGCCGGACTGATCCTCAACGGCGAGCTGTACAGCGGCGGCCATGGCAACGCCGGCGAAATCGGCATGGCCCTGCTGTCGCCGGCCGGTCCGGGCTCGACACCGCTCGAACATCGCGCGTCGCTGGCCTCGCTTTACCAGCATCTCGGTCTCGATCCCGCCGACGAGGACCTCTACGGAAAGATCGGCGCGCTGGCCGCGTCGGGTGACGTGAAGATCATGCGCTGGATCGACGGGGCGGCGCACGACCTGCGCTGGAGCGTGCATCTGATCGAAACCATCTTCGATCCGCAGACAGTGATCCTGACCAGCGGCGCGCCGGAAGCGCTGGCGCGCCGGCTTGTCGAGGCGATGCATCCGCTGCTGCCGTCGATCGCCGACCGGCCAAGCCGGACCTTGCCGCGGCTGCAGCTCGGCACCACCGACCCCTGGTCGATCGCGCTGGGCGCGGCGGCGGCGCCGATCAGCCGTGCCTTCGATCCGCTGTTCTCGGCGATCCTGAAGACACGCTCCGGGCCCGCTTGAAAGGGACCGTGCGTCGAAGGCAGAGCCTCGCCCCACGTCACACAGGGTTCATCGTCCGGACATAGCGTCTTTTCCAGTTCTTTGCTGCAATGCAATAGGAGTGGGACATGGTGGACATAGTTTCTAGTGAGGCGGGCATTCCGAGACCAGATCATCCGCTGGATAGTTCTGGCGGCGCGAAGTGGTTCCTGCCGGCCTTCGGGGTGCTGGTGCTGGTCGGCGTGGTCTATGTTGGCTACGCGCTGAGCCAGGACCTGGCGGTGGCCAAGACGGTGCCGTGGATCCTGCTCGGCATCGCCTTGCTGATCGCGCTCGGCTTCGAATTCGTCAACGGTTTCCATGACACCGCCAATGCGGTTGCGACCGTCATCTACACGCGCTCGCTGCCGGCGGAATTCGCCGTCATCTGGTCCGGCGCCTTCAATTTTCTCGGCGTTCTCACCTCCAGCGGCGCGGTTGCCTTCGGCATCCTGTCGCTGCTGCCGGTCGAGCTGATCCTGCAGGTCGGCTCCTCCTCCGGCTTCGCCATGGTGTTCGCATTGCTGGTGGCCGCGATCCTGTGGAACCTCGGCACCTGGTTCCTCGGCCTGCCGGCGTCCAGCTCGCACACGATGGTCGGCTCGATCATCGGCGTCGGCCTCGCCAACCAGTTCATGGCACCCGCCGGCAGCGCCACCAGCGGCGTCGACTGGTCGCAGGCGACCAATGTTGGCGTGACCTTGCTGGTGTCGCCGATCATCGGCTTCTTCGCCGCCGCCATCCTGCTCTATGCGATGAAGCTTCTCGTCCGCAATCCGGCGCTCTACGAGGCGCCGAAGGGCAATGCCCCGCCGCCCTGGTGGATCCGGGCGCTGCTGATCTTCACCTGCACCGGCGTCAGCTTCGCGCATGGCTCCAATGACGGCCAGAAGGGCATGGGCCTGATCATGCTGATCCTGATCGGCGTCGTGCCGACGGCCTATGCGCTGAACCGTACGCCCGACATCAATTATCTCGAAGCCTACAAGTCGGCTTCGGCTAGCGTGGAGACCGCGCTGGGCAAATATGTGAAGCCTGGTGTCACCGTCGCCGATGCGAAGGATGCCAAGGCAGCGGTGCAGGATGCCGTGCGCACCCGGACCTGGAGCGACAAGACGACGGTTGCGTTGCAGACCTACATCCACAGCACGACGGCCGAGCTGCAGCCTTACGCTTCGGTCGATAATGTGCCGACCGATCTGGTCAGCAACGCCCGCAACGACATCTATCTGATCGGCGAGGCGCTGAAATTGATCGACAAGAAGCAGTTGCTGCCGATGGAGGCCGCCGATCTCAAGGCGGTCACCGACTATCACAAGGCCGTCGACAACGCGACGAAGTTCATCCCGATCTGGGTGAAGGTCGCGGTCGCCTTGGCGCTCGGCCTGGGCACGATGGTCGGCTGGAAACGCATCGTCGTCACGGTCGGCGAGAAGATCGGCAAGAGCCACCTGACCTACGGCCAGGGCGCTGCCGCGGAACTCGTCGCCATGGTCACCATCGGCATGGCCGACCGTCTGGGTCTGCCGGTGTCGACGACCCATGTTCTGTCATCCGGCGTCGCCGGCACGATGGCGGCGAACGGCTCGGGCCTGCAGTGGTCGACGGTGCGCAATCTGCTGCTCGCCTGGGTGCTGACCCTGCCGTGCTCGATCGCGCTCGCCTTCGCGCTGTTCATCGTCTTCCGTCAGGTGTTCTGAGCGCCAGACTCTCAAAAGAACGGCGCCACCTGCGGCGCCGTTTCTCTTTGTCGGCCCATCCTGCGAAGACCACTGAGGAGTCAGAGCGTGCGCCTTCCCAAGCGAACGCGCCGCTTCGAACGGTTCAGCTTTCGATGGAATCGTTGGCCGGCTCCAGCCTCACTCCTGCCGCCGCGCAACTTCCGCCCGGCTACGGCGGCGCAGCTGGCGCAGCGACAACACATGCAGCAGGATTGAACTCGGCACCACGAAAGCAGGGGTTAGCACACCCGGATAATCGCCAGCGCCGATGCTCAGCACATCCGGAACGATCAACTGCCACGGGCCGGGCGAGGTGATTATGCCCATGGTGATCGCGACAGCGAAATCGGCAAGGCCAAGGACGTTCCAGAGAGTTGCCGCCCTCCCGCCTCCGGCTGTGCCGTTCGCCACCGCGATCGCCGCCGGCAACGCGAGCAGTCCTGTCAGCATGTCTCCGATGCCTGCTGGCACTGCGAACACGCCGGGCAGCGCACCATGCAGCCACGCCGCGAGAGCCCAACTGCCGAATACGCGGTAGAGCTGAACCGCGACGAGCCAGCTCGCTGGCATCGCATCGAGCACCTGCCCGATCCGCCCAGAGAACAGCAACAGCGGCGCGCCGATGACCACCGGCAGGAAGATGGCCGATGGCAACGCTGGCAAAGCCGTGGCGTCCTGGTGGAAGACGCCATTGATCGCGGCGCTCCAAGCGACGGCGAACCACAGCGTGTCCGCGATCATGATCGCCAACCAGGTCGCGCGACGTTGACCGGGCGTCAGGCTCGTATGTTCGAGGCCGAGCCACAATCCCAGAGCGACGAGCCCGTGAGCCGCGAGCTGGTGGAACGTGGTCGGAACGCCGCTGTCCGGGATCGCCGGCCAACGATAGATCAAGAGTAGCCACAGCGCCGTGAGCGGCACAAACCACAGCAGGCCGCGCCAGGCGTCACGCGATGGAACGACAGCAGGGGAAACGGCTTCGGCGGTCATCGGCGGTACTCCATTGAGCCCAGCGCATTCTGCTGGCGCCCAGATGTAAGCCCGCTCTCCGCGAGCGGCTATCCGCGATAATGTTGATGGCCTATGAAGCAGAGCTTCACAGTTTACGGGCTTCCAGCCGAGCGACCGCTATGCATTTTCCCGAGATTGCTCAGCTTGTGGCGGGTGCAAGTATCAAGTCGGATCTTCGCGATGCAGGTCGTGGATGGTGACGCCATCGGCATTGGTCGGCAGCATCAGCCATTTCTTGTGACGCAGCGTGCGCTCGGTGTCCTCGAGGCCCATCTCCCAATGCTCGCGCATCGAGGTGCCTGAAAACTCGTAGTCCTTGGCGTGACCCTCGTAGCCCTTGTGCTGATAGATCAGGTGGACGATGTTGACGACGCCGGCGTTGGAATAGTCGGCGATCAGCTCCTTCTCGCCTTCCTTGAGCTGCTCCGGCGGCACGCGCTTCAGCGCATCGAGCAGCTTCATCTTCAGCGCATGGATGCGCTCGAAATTGTCGGTGTTCTGCCGCGTGCGGCTCGAATACATGATGTCCTTGTGGCGCGACAGCACGTCGGCCATGCCGCGCGGCAGCACGCCGCGAGCGCTGAACAGATCGACCTGGAACACCAGCGAGGAACGGTCCTCTTCCTGGTCGAGCAGATATTGCAGCGGCGTGTTGGAGACGATGCCGCCATCCCAGTAATATTCGCCCTCGATGCGGATCGAGGGGAAGGCCGGTGGCAGCGCGCCGCTGGCCATGATGTGCTCCGGCGCGATCCGCACCTTCTCGGTGTCGAAATAGACGAAGTTACCGGTCCTGACATTGACCGCGCCGACACTCAGCCGCTTCTTGCCGTCGTTCAGCACATCGAAATCGATCAGGCTCTCCAGCGTGTCCTTCAACTCGGCGGTGTCGTAGAAGCTGGTGGCGCCTTCTGCCCCCGACAGCTGGAACCAGGGATTGGGATTGCGCGGCTTGAAGAAACCGGGCTGGCCCATCGTCATCGTCATCAACGACGAGGTTTGGTTGCGGATGTCGCGGTAGATGTCGCCTTCGGGCGTGTAGGACCAGATCTTGCGGCCGGAAATCGTCTGCCAGAACTGTTCCAGCCGCTGCAACCGGCGGCTCGGTTCATTGCCGGCGATGATCGCGGCGTTGATGGCGCCGATCGAGACGCCGGATAGCCAGCTCGGTTCGCAGCCGGCATCGGCCAGCGCCTGATAGACCCCTGCCTGATAGGCGCCCAGCGCACCGCCGCCCTGAAAGACCAGCGCGATACGGTCATACTGCGCCGTAATTTCCTCGATGGTGGCGGCTGCTGCCTTGTTGCGGGTACGCTCAAGCACTGACTTTCTCCAGCTGGGTTGCGCTGGCAGCGGATCGGCTCTGGTCAGCGAGGTAATCATGTACGACTTCGCCCAGGCCGAGCGTGAGGTCCGCCTTGAAGTGAACCGCCGACACGATGTCGAGCACGGGCAGCTTCGCCACGTCGGCCATGACATGGGGCCGCAGATCGAGCGCGGCCGGCGCGGTCCAGGCTTCCTTCAGCGTGATGTCGGTGAGGTAGTAGCGGACCAGTTCGCAGATGCGCGGCGTGCCGTCGACATGCGGGATGATCTTGATCAGGAAATTGGGGGCGGCGAGCGAAGCGAGCACGGAATCGTGGTCGGCTTCCCGATGCTTGTAGCCCATCGTGCCGGTGGCGCACAGAACGCTGCCATAGTGCAGCGTGCCGACGATCACCTCGCCTTCATGGACGATCTTGGGGTTGGCGAGCTTTTTCGGAAACCCCCACAGCTCACGGCCCCCGGCGATCGGCGCGTCGTCGTCGAGATACATGGAATGGACATAGCCGCCGTGCTGGCCCTTATGGCGTACGGGAATGACCTGACCGGTCTCGGTGTAGTCGCCGAAGCCGGTCGAGTCCGGCATGCGGATGAATTCGTATTTGACCAGCGGCTCATCGATCTCCAATGGCGCCGGCACGACGGCCTCAAGCGCCTCGCGTGTCGTGCGGTAGGTGATGATGATGTATTCGCGGTCGAAGAAACGATAAGGGCCGGGCGGGAAGGAGGGATTGGTGAGCGGCATCGCATAGGCGCGCTTCACGACATCGGCGATTTCCATCCAGGTGCCCCCAACGGTTCGAAAATGACCCCGCGCGAATGCGCTGGCAAATATGTTGCATGGCAGCATGACAATGCCGTGTCATCGCCAAGACGCCCTTTCACGGAGCCGGCAAAGGCCGTCGCGGAGCTGTAATCGAGCCGACACATGGCCGTGGCATTGTCTTGTTGCGCCGCACAAACTATCTGCCTCAGCACCACTCCCTCCCACCTCTTGCGAGATCTCCCCATGGGTTCCCTGTCTTCGAAGAATGCGCTTGTCACCGGCTCGACCAGCGGCATCGGCCTTGCGATCGCCCGCGCCTTTGCCGCCGAGGGTGCCAACGTCACCATCAATGGCCTGGGCGACGCCGCTGCCATCGAGCACGAGCGCGCCGGCATCGAGAAGGATTTCGGCGTCAGGTGCCGCTATTCCGACGCGAACATGATGGATGGCGCCGCGGTCACCGCCATGATCCACGACGCGGAAGCGGCGTTCGGCAGCCTCGACATCCTGGTCAACAATGCCGGCATCCAGCATGTGGCGCCGATCGAGGAGTTCCCCGACGACAAGTGGGAAGCCATCATCCGCATCAACCTGCTTGCCGCCTTCTACGCCATCAAGGCGGTGGTGCCGGGCATGAGGAGCCGCAAATGGGGCCGCATCATCAACACGGCCTCGGCGCACGCACTGGTCGCCTCGCCGTTCAAGTCGGCCTATGTCTCGGCCAAGCATGGCATATCAGGCCTGACCAAGACGGTGGCGCTGGAAGTCGCCCAGAACGGCATCACCGTGAACGCGATCGCGCCCGGCTATGTCTGGACGCCGCTGGTCGAAAAGCAGATCCCCGATACGATGAAGGCGCGCGGCATGACCGAGGAGCAGGTCAAGCACGACGTGCTGCTGGCCGCACAGCCGACCAAGGAATTCGTCACCGTGGAAGAGCTTGCGGCACTGGCATTGTTCCTGTGTTCGGATGCGGCCAAGCAGATCACCGGCACGACCTTGCCGATGGACGGTGGCTGGACGGCACAGTAGAGCTGGTCGAAACATACCGGCTTCAGGCCGACGCCAGGCGGCGGCAGGAAGGCAGTGCGCGGGCCCATGAAAATCATCCAGCTCTCCGATCCGCATCTGATGGCGCCGGGTGGCCGTCTTCATGGCTCCGATCCGCTCGCCCGGCTGGAGGCTTGCCTGGCCGATATCGGCAGGAACCATGCCGATGCCGATCTGGTGGTGGTATCAGGCGACCTGACCAATAATGGCGAGCGCGCCGCCTATGCGGCATTGAGGCAGACGCTGGCGGGGTTCGTGCCGCCTTGCCGGTTGATGCTCGGCAACCACGACGACAGGGCGCTTTTTCTCGAGATGTTCCCGGAAGCGCCGGCCGGGCGCGGGTTCGTCCAGAGCGTCTTCGATGGCAGCGATGGCCGCCTGATCCTGCTCGACACGCTGGACGCCGGACATGTCGAGGGCAGGCTGTGCGCGGCCCGTCTCGACTGGCTCGACGAGAAGCTGCAGGAAGCGCGCGACCGGCCGGCTTTCCTCTTCATGCACCACCCGCCGTTCCGGATCCACATGCCGGTGCTTGACGAGGTCAGGCTCGCCGACGCCGATGCCTTGCATGACATTCTCCGGCGCCACAGCAATGTCGGCCACATCTTCGCCGGCCATGTTCACAGGCTGATCGCCGGCAGTTGGCGCGGCATACCGGTCAGCACGCTGCGCAGCACCAACCACCAGAGCGCACTGGATTTTTCGGACAGCTGGCGGCTGGGCCATGAGCCGCCAGCCTATGCCGTCATCTTCATCGACGCGGATGGAGTGGTGGTGCATTTCCACGATTTTGGGGCCGGCCAGCCCGAGCCGGTCAAGGGTCCTTGACGAGGCGGCTTTCGCCGCCGCCGAGGTGGGTCTCCCACACATGGTCCGAGATCAGCCGCCGGTACTCCCGGGTCATGACCAGTTTTCTGTGCGAGGCGCCGCCGATGTGAAAAAAAGCGCCGCCCAGCATGCGATGGTCCGCCTCTACCCCACCAAAGTCGAGATCGGCTGCCGTCTTCTGTGCATCCGAAACATCGTTCTCAGCAAGCCCGCGATACAGCAGCGTCCAGTTTCCGCCGCCGGTGTCCATTCCGCTGACAAAACGCGGTGTGAAGTCCAGGTCCAGTCCTTGCACGGCGCTGAAGCGGAAGAAGCAGAACCCAGCCCACATGAACCAGGCTTCAGGGTCCGCTTGCGCTGGGCGCTTTGAGCCGTAGACGACTTTTCCCTCCATCATTGCGGGAATGTCCACGCGGGCGATCGGAAAGCAGTCGTGATCCAGAAATCCGAAAAGCTCCGGCCGCAATGGCCGAACGACGTTGTGGAAGATCCAGTTCATGGAAATCCCGTGCGACCGGTTGGGATGGCCTTCCCGATTCCGAGGCAAACCGAAATAAGTGACTTTTCGCTCCCGGCAGATGTCCGCAATACGCACCCTGGCTGATCGATCGGATGAATTGTCAACGACGACCAGCGTCATTCCCGAGGAATACAAATGCCAGGCGCGGGTGAGCGCATCGATGACCCAGGGCGTATTGAAGGCAATGACAAAGCAGAAGCGCTGGGAGCCGGTTTGCCGCAACTCCTCGGCGAATTTCAGGCCTTCGGGAATGCCGCGCGCGCGAAAATCACGCTCAATCAATGCGTTGCGAAAAGCCTTGACCTTTCTGACAGGCCAGTTGTGGTTCAGCAGATCAACAAGGCCCTTGGCCGGCTTCCAGCTCATGCAAACTTCGCCATTGCTCCAAAATCGGATGCCTGCTCATAAGACGAAGCCCATCTTCCCACAACCCTGGTCTTGAACCGCGAGAATTCGCGACCACCGGCTGGTCCGTACACGCATGCTGTATTTCAACCTGATCTGGTCGCGGCCGCTATCAATCGCGACATCGTAGCGCTAAAACGCCATCCGGGTTCTGCACGGGGTTGATATGTTTGTTGCGATCTTTCGCGCATTGCACGCCATTCCCTTCATTGCTGCAAGTATTGCGCCGTAAAGCAGATAGCCCAGGACCTGGTGGCGCATTGCCGAGTATGACAGGGCCATCGGCGTCAGGAATCGCTTGGCGGTTCCCTCCACCACGCCGCGGCGCGCCGCGATGCGCCTGGCGAGCGCCTCATGCGACTGCGTGTAGGCCTCTGGATCGCCCGTCGTGCCGGACGAGAAGATCAGGAAGGCCGGACTAGCGTCATCCATCGCGGCGGCGTTGGCGTCGAATCCTGGCGCCGAGGCCGATTTCCAGCCGGCGTCGAAAAGCGCGTTCGGATATGCCTCGTCGCCCGGCATGGCGCGGCTTTCGAAAACCATTTTCAGGCCGAAGTCGCGGGCCTGCCTGGCACGCTGGCTCCTGGGGGTTCGAAAATCGACAACGACGGGGGTGGCGCCGATTTTCCAGCAGGCAAGGATGGACAGCACCACGTCGATGTTGTCGACCATGGCAAGGCCGACGCGGTCGCCCGGCCCGATGCCCGATGCGCCGAAATTGGCGGCAAGATGCCCGCTCTGCGCCAGCGCCTGGGCATAGGTGAGCGGTCGCTGACCATCGCGACCTTGTCGCCATGGGCGGCGAAGGCCTCCAGTATCTGCCGGCCAAAACTCATTGGCGATGCGGGTTCTTGCGTACGGCCCCGACCCGGGCGGAGAGGAACGTGATGATCTCCGCGTCGATCGCATCCATGTTGGCCTTGCGGAATTTGTTGTGCGTGCCCGGCATGACGACCGTCTTCACGCTGGCCTTGTCGGAGGCCCAGCCCTTGTAATCCTTCACGGTCGTGGCGCCCCATTCCGAACTGGCGAGAATGAGGATGTCGCAGGGATAGGACGAGGGCACAAAGCCGGCAGCGGTCTGCAGCAGCGCGCTCTTGTAGGCTTTCTTGCGCAGATGCCGCCCCAGACGTGTCTGTCCGAGGCGACCGTCTTCAGCGTGTCGCGCAACAGGCGCCAGTAGATCACCTTGCGGGCGATATCGCGCCGCCTTCTCTCGGTGAGGCGATCGTCGGGCATTGGTTTCAGCCAGGCCGAACCTGGCGATGGCGGATCGATGAGCACGATCGCCGGCCGTTTGCCCGTCGCCTCGTGGCCCAGCCGGCCGACCTCGATCGCCAGCAAGCCACCCACGCATATGCCACCGATGATCTCGGGATGCCTGCCGGTCACCGAGGTCAGGGCTTCAAAATAGTTGGTGCCAATTTCGGCCATGGTGGAATAGGGCGTCTCGCCGGGTTCCGTGCCCATGCCGCGCACGGCCATGATCGCGTATTTGTCTTTCAGACGCCTGCTGAAGCGATTGGCGAACAAGGCCGAGCCGGTGATGCCGTGGATCATCGCGATCGGCTCCTGGCCAACGCTGCCGGACACCGGCACGATCAGTTCGCGGGCCGGATGCTCCGGTACCAGCGACGCGATCAAGCGGCCGAATTCGCGCGGTGTCTGGGCTTCGAGCAGGACCGAGGTCTGCAATTTGACGCCGAACCGCTTCTGCACGGCAAGCGCCAAAGTCTCCGCCATCAGCGAATCGCCGCCGAGATCGAAGAAATTGTCGTCGAAGCCGACTGCCGGTACGCCCAACTCCGTGGCGAAGATGCCGGCAATCGCATGGGCCGGGCCATCGCCTGGCACTGCCACAGGTCCAACCCGTTGTTGCACGTTCATCGGAAGCCCCTAACCGATGCATGTTCACTGCCAACGCTTTTACGCAGGGTAACGGCTCCTAACAAGTATCCTGTGCGCCATGGGACGGGACGCACGCGCGCCGCCATTGCGTGCAGTCTCGTCACGGCAATGTGGAATTACGCGGTTTGCCGGCTCTCCACCGGCTTTTTCTGCTGTGCTGGACGCATTGTGAAAGTGCTGCAAAAACACGCAGATTTTGGACATTAGTCTTGACAGAAATACAGATGTTCAATACCCGTCAGGCAATTGAACAAGCCTGCATTATGGGAGGAATGAGCGGTATGGCTTCCAATGTTTCGTTGACGGGCCTTGCTCGCGATCTCGAGGAACGCGGCAAATCGGGCAAGCCGATCCGCATCGGCCTGATCGGGTCGGGCGAGATGGGAACCGACATCGTCACCCGTGTCGCCCACATGTCGGGCATCGAGATCGGCGCGATCTCCGAGCTGAACCTGCCTGCCGCCAGCAAGGCGGTGGACATTGCCTTCCAGGAAACCGGCCATGCGCGCGAAGTGTCGAACGCTTCGGCGATGACGGCTGCCATGGAAGCCGGCAAGGTGGCGGTCACCAATGACGCCAGCCTGGTCATCAACAATGATCTTATCGACGTCGTCATCGATGCCACCGGCGTTCCCGCCGTCGGCGCCGAGATCGGTTTGCGCGCCATGGAGCATGGCAAGCATCTGGTGATGATGAATGTCGAGGCCGACGTCACCATCGGCGCCTATCTGAAGAGCGAAGCCGACCGGCTCGGCGTCACCTATTCGCTGGGCGCCGGCGACGAGCCGTCCTCCTGCATGGAGCTGATCGAATTCGTCTCGGCGATGGGCCATCCGATCGTCGCCGCCGGCAAGGGCAAGAACAATCCGCTCAACATCGACGCCACGCCGCCCGCCTATGAGGAAGAGGCCAGGCGCCGGCACATGAACGTGCGCATGCTGGTCGAGTTCGTCGACGGCTCGAAGACCATGGTCGAGATGGCGGCGATCGCCAATGCCACCGGACTGGTGCCGGACAAGGCTGGCATGCATGGCCCTGCGGCGACGCTTGGCGAGTTGAACAAGGTCCTGGTGCCGCAGAAGGATGGCGGCGTCCTGTCCAGGGTCGGCGTCGTCGACTATTCGATCGGCAAGGGCGTCGCGCCGGGCGTCTTCGTCGTCGCCGACATGTCCCACCCGCGCATCTCGGAGCGCATGGAAGACCTGAAGATGGGCAAGGGCCCGTACTTCACCTTCCACCGCCCCTATCACCTGACCTCGCTCGAAGTGCCTCTGACCTGCGCCCGCGTCGTGCTCTACGGGAAGGCCGACATGGTGCCGCTGGACAAGCCGGTGGCCGAAGTGGCTGCGGTTGCCAAGAAGGACATGCAGCCAGGCGAGAAGCTCGATGCGATCGGCGAATATTGCTATCGCGCCTGGATCATGACAGCGCCGGAAGCGCATGCCGTCAGGGCCATTCCCTGCGGCCTGCTGCAGGGCGGTTCGGTGACGGCGCCGATCAAGAAGGGTGAGTTGATCACCTACGCCAATGCCACCCCGGCTCCGGGCTCCAAGATCGCCGAACTGCGCGCCCGCCAGGACAAGCTCGTCTACGGAACCGTGGAGGCGTGATCATGGCCGGAGCCAGCAAAGCCGTCGCGGACAGCCGCGCCAACCTGCCTTTCGTCTATCGCCAGTACAGCGCCGAGCAGTTGAAGCAGGTGCTCTACAAGATGTACCTCATCCGCCGCTTTGAAGAGGGCGCGGAGGAAAGCTACACGCGCGGCCTCATCCACGGCACCATGCATCTATCGATCGGCCAGGAGGCCAGCGCCATGGGCATCTGCATGCCGCTTGGCGAGGATGACCAGATCACCTCGACGCATCGAGGCCATGGCCATTGCATCGCCAAGGGCGCGGAAGTGAAGCGCATGTTCGCCGAGTTCTTCGGCAAGACCACGGGCTACTGCAAGGGCCGCGGCGGTTCGATGCACATCGCCGATGTCGCCAAGGGCAATCTCGGCGCCAACGGCATTGTCGGCGGCGGCATTCCGATCGCGGTTGGCGCCGCGCTGTCCTCCAAGATGATGAAGACCGGCAAGGTGGTCGTCTCCTTCTTCGGCGACGGCGCCAACAATGAGGGCGCCTTCCACGAGGCGCTCAACATGGCGGCGATCTGGAAGCTGCCTGTCATTTTCGTCTGCGAGAACAATGGCTACGGCATGTCGACATCGACGGCCCGGTCGACCGCGGTCAAGAACATCGCCGACCGTGCCGCCGCCTATTCGATGCCTGGCGTCATCGTCAACGGCAACATCTTCTCCGAGGTCGCCGAGGCTTCGTACAAGGCGGTCGAGCGGGCACGCGCGGGCGAGGGGCCGACGCTGATCGAGTCCAAGACCTACCGCCATCGCGGTCACTCCAAGAGCGACCGCAACCGCTACCGCACCAAGGAAGAGATCGAGGACTGGATGTCGAACCGCGACCCGATCACGCTGTTCGAGAACGAGTTGCGGGAATTCGGTTTCATCGACGACAAGGGCATCGAAGCCATCCGCGACGCGGTGGCGCAAGAGATCGCCAACGGCATCGAGTTCGCCAAGGCGAGCCCCTCGCCCGACGTCAGCGAGACCGGAAATTACGTGTATACGGAGCAGGCGTGATGGACGCGATGGTGCGTGAACTGAGCTACGCCCAGGCGATCCAGGAAGCTATGGCGATCGCCATGGACATGGACGAGCGCGTCTTCCTGATGGGCGAGGATATCGGCGTCTATGGCGGCGCCTTCCAGGTCACTGGCGACCTGGTCGATCGTTACGGCGCGGACCGGGTGCTGGACACGCCAATCTCGGAACTGGGTGGTGCTGGCGTCGCAGTCGGCGCTGCCGTCACCGGCATGCGGCCGATCTTCGAATTCCAGTTTTCGGATTTCGCCACGCTCGCCATGGAGCAGATCGTCAACCAGGCCGCCAAGATGCGCTTCATGCTGGGCGGCGAGGTTTCAGTGCCTGTCGTCATGCGCTTCCCTGCCGGCTCCGGCACGGGGGCCGCCGCGCAGCACAGCCAGAGCCTGGAAGCCTGGCTCGGCCATGTGCCGGGACTGAAGGTCATCCAGCCGGCGACACCCTATGATGCCAAGGGCATGCTTCTGGCTGCTGTCGCCGATCCCGATCCGGTCATGATCTTCGAGCACAAGCTGCTCTACAAGATGAAGGGGCTGGTGCCGGAAGGCTATTACACCGTGCCGATCGGCAAGGCCGACATCCGCCGCGAGGGCCGCGACCTCACCATCGTCGCCACCTCGATCATGGTGCAGAAGGCGCTTGACGCCGCCGCCACGCTGGAGGCCGAAGGCATCGACGTCGAAGTCGTCGACCTCCGGACCATCCGGCCGATGGACAAGCAGACCGTCATCGACAGCGTTAAGAAGACGTCGCGGCTGATGTGCGTCTACGAAGCCGTCAAGACGCTGGGCATCGGCGCCGAGGTCAGCGCCATGATCGCCGAGAGCGAGGCGTTCGATTATCTCGATGCGCCGATCGTGCGACTGGGCGGCGCGGAAACGCCGATCCCCTACAATCCGGAGCTGGAAAAGGCCACGGTGCCGCAGGTTCCCGACATCATCATCGCCGCGCGCGACCTCGTGAAAGGGGTTCGCTGAGACATGCCGACCGAAGTCATTCTTCCCAAGGTCGACATGGACATGGCGACCGGACAGATTTCGCGCTGGTTCGCCGAGGAAGGCGCTCAGGTCAAGAAGGGCGACGTGCTGTTCGAGATCGAGACCGACAAGGCCGCGATGGAGATCGATGCGCCTGCCAGTGGCGTGCTTCGCGACGTGACCGGCAAGGAAGGCGTCGATATTCCGGTCGGCGCGCCGGTCGCCTGGATCTATGCCGACGGCGAGGCTTATGGGACCAAGCAGGACGCGGCGCCAGTCTCCCCCCTCGCGACGAAGCACGATGTCCTTTCAACTGCCGGGAGCGAGGCGCCCCCCTCCGCCCTGCCGGGCATCTCCCCCACAAGGGGGGAGATCGGCCAATCGCCGTCGGGCGCACGCGCGACACCGTTGGCTCGCCGCTTGGCGCGCGAGGCGGGTCTCATCCTTTCAGCCATATCAGGCACCGGCCCGCATGGCCGTGTGGTCAAGGCGGACATCGATGCGGCGATTGCCAAGGGCGGCGCCAGGGAGGCTCCGGCGGTCGCTCCCGAAGCTCCTGCCGCATCTGCTCCAGCTGTTAAGGCAATGTCGGACGATCAGGTGCTGAAGCTGTTCGAGCAAGGCTCTTACGAACTCGTCCCGCACGACAATATGCGCAAGACCATTGCGCGGCGCCTGGTCGAGGCCAAGACCACCATCCCGCATTTCTACCTGACGCTCGACTGCGAGCTCGACGCGCTGCTTTCGCTGCGCACGCAGCTCAATGCGGCGGCACCGGTGAAGAAGACCGACAAGGGTGAGGCGCCTGCCTACAAGCTGTCGGTCAACGACATGGTGATCAAGGCGATGGCCATGGCGCTGAAGGCGGTGCCGGACGCCAATGCCTCGTGGACCGAAAGCGCCATGGTCAAGCACAAGCATGCCGATGTCGGCGTCGCAGTCTCGATCCCCGGCGGCCTGATCACGCCGATCATTCGGCATGCGGATGAAAAGACGCTGTCGGTCATTTCCAACGAGATGAAGGATCTCGCGAGCCGTGCCCGTAGCCGCAAGCTGAAGCCGGAGGAATATCAGGGCGGCACCACGGCGGTGTCCAATCTCGGCATGTTCGGCATCAAGGACTTTGCCGCCGTCATCAACCCGCCGCACGCGACGATCCTGGCGGTCGGCGCCGGCGAGGAGCGGCCGGTGGTCAAGAACGGCGAGATCAAGATCGCCACCGTGATGTCGGTGACGCTGTCGACCGACCATCGTGCGGTTGACGGTGCGCTGGGGGCGGAACTCTTGGTCGCCTTCAAGACCTTGATCGAGAACCCGATGGGCATGCTGGTCTGAACGGTTTTCCGCGCTGCCTTCGGAGTATGCCGGCAGCGGAAAGCGGGTTGACAGCAGGAGCCCGCCTCCCGCTCCGTTGAGGCTGTTCGTTGCGATGTGCCCGAGGCCTTCCCGGCCCCACTCGAGGCTGCCAGACAGCCTCTCTTTCCTGATGAATGCGATCTGATCCGGACGCTGACACTCAGTGTCATCCACCAGTCATATGGGCCGTGCAGGGAGAATATGGAAACCGGCCAGGATGCCGGTCCGCTCATGCACAGACAGGATCAGGAGGTCTCATGAAGACGCTATTCATCAAGCTGCTGGCCAGCCAGCTGGCGCTCGCCGCAACTTTGTTTGCCGGCGTGGCAAATGCCGAAACGCTGACGCTCTACACATCCCAACCCGAGGCGGACGCGGCCAAGACCGTGGATGCCTTCAAGAAGGCGCAGCCCGGCATCGACGTTACCATCTATCGCTCGGGAACCAGCGACATCCTGACCAAGATGGCGGCCGAATTCGCCGCGGGCAGCCCGCAGCCCGACGTGCTCCTGATCGCCGACGCGGTCTCGATGGAGTTGCTGAAGAAGGATGACCGGTTGATGGCCTATCCCGGGGCCAAGCTCGACGGTATCGATGCGGATGCCTATGACGCCGACAAGACCTATTTCGGCAGCAAGCTGATCACCACCGGCATCGTCTACAACACCGCGGCCGCGCAAAAGCCGGAGCATTGGGCAGACCTTGCCAAGCCGGCCTATGCCGACGGCCTGGTCATGCCGAGCCCGCTCTATTCGGGCGCTGCCGCCTACCTGCTTTCGGGCTTTGTCGGCGACGCTAACTATGGCTGGGATTTCTTCCAGAAGCTGAAGACCAACAGCACCGTCAGCGTGCGCGGCAACGGCGCGGTGCTGAAGTCGGTGGCATCGGGCGAGAAGCCCTATGGCATCCTCGTCGACTTCATGGCGATGAACGCCAAGAAGAAGGGCTCGCCGGTCGAGTTCGTTTTCCCCAGCGAAGGCGTGCCTGCCGTGACCGAGCCGGTCGCCATCATGAAGACCGCCAAGAACGTCGATGGCGCGAAAAAATTCGTCGACTTCATTTTGTCCGATGAAGGCCAGAAGCTGGCGCTGTCGATGGGCTATCTGCCGGCGCGCGCCTCGGTCGGCCGTCCCGACTGGCTGCCGGAAGGCGTCAAAATCAAGGTGATGCCGTTCGACACCAAGGCCATTGTTGCCAAGACTGACGCCGACAAGGCAAAGTTCTCGGAACTGTTCGGCGGCTGAGCCGACAGTCAGGCGAGATGCCGTTTCCACGGCATCTCGCCGGTTCCGGCGAAACGTGATCGAATCGATCGACCGATCCCAGGAAACCAATCATGTCGGCACGAATCAGGGAAAGCCGGGGCCAGGAAATGGCCCTGACGGCGGCGGTTGCCGTCGTCATTGTGCTGCTTTCGCTGCTGCCCATGCTGCGCCTCGTCAAGGAGATCGCGGCACCCGGCGGCGTCTTGACGACCGTGGCCGTGGAGGCCGGGCTGAGAAGCCCGGCAACCTGGATCGCGACCTGGCACACGCTGGTCGTCGGCATTGGCGGCACTCTTCTGGCTGTGCTGTCGGGGACGCTGGTGGCCGTGCTGGTCTCGCTGACCGACATACGTGGCCGAAGCGCCCTGGTGCTCTGCTACGTCATGCCGCTGCTGATCGCGCCGCAGGTGACGGCGCTGGCCTGGCTGCAACTGTTCGGCCCGGCGAGCCCGTTCCTAAAATTGTTCGGGGCGGCGCCGCCGCTCGGCACGAAGAACCTGCTCTATTCGACCTCGGGCATCATCCTGCTGCTTGGCGTCCAATACGGCCCGCTGGTCTTCCTGCTGGTGCGTGCCGGCCTGCGCAAGCTGCCGCGCGAACTGGTCGAGGCGGCGCGCGCCGGCGGCGCGAACTGGTTCACCGTACTGGTCACCATCGTGCTGCCCTTGATGACGCCGTCGATCATGGCGGCGGCCGCACTTGCCTTCGTCTCCTGTGTCGGCAATTTCGGCATTCCGGCGTTTCTCGGCATTCCCGCCAACTATCTCGTGCTGCCGACGCTCATCTATCAGAAGCTGGCCGGCGGCGGTCCGGCGGTGCTCGGCGAGACCGCGTTTCTGTCGGTGCTGATCGGCATCATCGCCATGGCCGGCATCCTCGCCCAGGAGGGGATGAGCCGTCGCCGCGACTACCGTATTTCCTCGACATCGCTGCCGTCCGAACCTTATGAGCTCGGCCGCTGGCGGCCGGTCGTCCAGGCCGGCATGTGGCTGCTCATCCTGCTGGTGCTGGTCCTGCCGCTGTTCGGGCTGGTGCTGACCTCGCTGGTGCCGGGCTACGGCATCGCGCTCACCGCCAAAACGGCGACGCTCGACAATTACCGTTTCGTGCTGTTCGAGCATGATGCCGCCAATCGCGCCTTCTTCAACAGTTTCTGGCTGTCGATCGTGGCTGCTTTCTTCGCGGTTATCGTTGCCGTGCCTGTCGGCTATCTCATCGCCTGGGGCAAGCAGCGCTGGGTGCGGCTGCTCAACCTGTCGGTCGAACTGCCCTATGCCTTGCCCGGCGTGGTGCTGGCGATCGCCTCGCTGCTGTTGTTTCTCAGGCCGATCCCGCTGACCGGCATCCAGCTCTACAACACCGTCTGGATTATCCTCTACGCCTATCTCGCCCGCTTCCTGGTGCTGGCGCTGCGGCCGACCATCAGCGGCTATCATCAGATCGACCGGGCGCTGGAGGAGGCCGCACAGGTGGCGGGCGCCGGCCTGTTCACGCGTATGCGCACCATCATCTTTCCGCTCGTCGCACCGGCGGCGATCGCCGGCGGCCTCCTGATCTTCATGACGGCGCTCAGCGAACTCACCGTCTCGGCGCTGCTGTGGTCATCGGGGGCCGAAACGATCGGCGTGGTGATGTTTTCCTTCGAGCAGGGCGGTGATTCCAACTACGCGGCGGCGATGTCCGTCATCACGGTCGCGGTCACCTTCGCGCTGATGCTGGTGACCCACCTGCTTGCCCCTCATCTTCCGAGCGGAGTTCTGCCATGGCGCGACTGACCCTGGACCATGTGACCAAGAGCTTCACCGATTTCGATGCCGTGAAGGATGTCTCGATCGATGTCGCTGACGGCGAGTTCCTGGCGGTGCTCGGACCTTCCGGCTGTGGCAAGACGACGTTGCTGCGGCTGGTCGCCGGTTTCGAGAAAGTGACTTCGGGCGAAATCCGCATCGGCGGCGAGGTCGTGTCGGGCAAGGGCGGCAGCGTCGCTCCGGAAAAGCGGCGTGTCGGCATCGTCTTCCAGAACTATGCGCTGTGGCCGCATATGAGCGTCGCCGAGAATGTCGGCTATTCGCTGAAGGTTGCCAGGCTCGACAAGGCGGTTGCGCGCCAGAAGGTCGAAGACGCGCTTGCCTTGGTCAATCTGCAAGGGCTGGGTGAGCGCTGGCCCGCCAATCTTTCCGGCGGCCAGCGCCAGCGCGTGGCGCTCGCACGTTGCCTTGTCGCCGCGCCGTCGCTGGTGCTGTTCGACGAGCCGCTCGCCAATCTCGACGTGCATCTGAGAGCCTCGATGGAGGACGAGTTCGCCGCCTTTCACAAGCGCACGGGCACGACTATCGTCTACATCACCCACGACCAGGCCGAGGCGATGGCGCTGGCCGACCGTATCGCGGTGATGGACCACGGACGCCTGGCGCAGCTTGCGACGCCGCGCGAACTCTATCATGAGCCGGCAAATGAGATGGTGGCCTCCTTCATCTCGCAAGGCATCCTGCTGCCAGCGGATGTGATGACGAGCGAAGACGGCGGCCGTTGCAAGGTCAGGGTTCTCGGAACCGAACTGGTGGTCCGCTGTCGGCCTGGCGAGCGGCCACGCGCCGGCGCCAGGATCTGCTGCCGATCCGCTGATATCGAGCTTTCCGCCGATGCCTCGGGCTTCGACGGTCTCGTCAAGCGGGCGATCTATCAGGGAGGTACCGCGCGCGTAGAATTTACGCCTGCTGCCGGTCCCGACCTGACCTTGCGTTTCGAGCAGCCCGATCCGGTCGTGCTGGAGAACGGTGCGCAGGTCCGGCTGCGCATAAGATCCGGCTGGCTGATCCCTGCCCCGGGAGCCGCCGCATGACTTGCTCGGCGGGGTGAGTCGCGACTCGTAACGCAGGCCCGCGCGTGATCATCCAGATCACCAAGCTGTCAGTGGCCAAATTGCGCCAATCCTATCCGTATGCTTGAAGCCGCCGCTATTTCATTCCACATCCGTCAGGATGAACGAGGCACGAGAAAGGCATCGGAATCTGTTGTGGGGTATCCCCGCATCGCTGATCCTGCACGTGCTTGTCGCGGCGCTGCTGATATATGGTGTGCCCCCACGTCCCCAGCAGCCGCGGGAGGAACAGCCGGTCAATGTCGCGATCGTGCCTCCGCCCGATCAGCCGAAGCCGAAACCTGTTCCCCCACCGCCAACGCAGCCCAAAGCCGAAAAGCCGCCGGAACCCAAGGTTGAAAAACCGCCCGAGCAGCCGCCCAAGCCGGTGAACACTCCGGTACTGAAGCGCGTTTTTCAATATGGCGAAAAGGATACGGGGCCTGAGAAATCTCTCGACGGCGGCAGCGCTCAAGTCAATGCACCGTTGCCGGCCAAGGATGAGGCCGCGAAGCCGCCAGTCGAACCGAAGCCCGCCCCGACCCAATCCGCTGCGCCTGAGCAAGAGGCAGCCTCCGACAGGGCCGACGAGAAGCCGGCAACCGCCGTGCCGGCCGAAAAACCCGCGCAAAGCGAGAAAAAGGAGGAGACTGAAGACACCGACAAACAGCAGGCGACGCCGCAAACCGGCGAAAAGCAAGCGGTCGTGGCGCCAAAGCCATTGGCTGCCGAGGCCGCCGACAAGCCGGCGCCTCCATCCTCGGAAGAAAAGGCAAAGCCTAAACCCGCAAAGCCGATGAAGTTCAAATCCGCAACAGCCTTCAAAGCCCCAGGCGGGAAGGCGGGAAGGTCAAATCCCACCAACACCGAGGCTGCGGGATCGCCGATCTACTCCGGCCTTCCGGGCGTCAGAAAGCTTTACTCGCAAGGCGCAACCGGCAATGCGCTGGCCACAAGCTCCATGGACAACGTGCCGCGCGATCAGCGCGTTGCCAACCTTTGCGGCAACGTTCTGGACCAGGAATTGCAAAGTGCCGATTATTCGCCCAAATGGGTGCCAACCATTCCGCTGAAGCTGGGCAACGTCCTTAACCCTCCGCATGCCGCCTTCAGCACCAGAACCCAATGGTACAGTCTGAACTTCCGGTGCGAGGTCGACGCTGATGCGACGAGGGTCCTGTCTTTCAACTTCCGTGTTGGGTCATTGATCCCGCCCGGCGAATGGGCCAGCCGTGGATTCACCAAGTATCCGCTAAATTAGGCCGGCACGCCGAGCCGGGACAATCGCCGGTCATCCAGGTCGCCAAGCTGTCGGCGGTTAAATAGCGCCAATCCAGTGCCCGTGCTTGAAGCCGCCGCGATTTCATTCCACATCGAAGGTGATGAAGGACGAGGCACGAGAACGGCGTCGGAATCTGTTGTGGGGCGTGCCCGCATCGCTGATCCTGCACGTGCTCATCGCGGCGATCCTGATATATGGGCTGCCAATCCCTCCCCAACAGCTGCGGGAGGAGCAGCCGGTCAATGTCGCGCTCGTGCCTCCGCCCGATCAGCCAAAGCCGAAACCTGTTCCGCCTCCACCGAAACCAAAGGTAGAGAAACCGCCTGAGCAGAAGGTTGAGAAACAGCCTCCGTCGGAAAAGCAGGCGCAGAAGCCCCCGCCAGTGGAGGTCCTGAAGCCCGTTTTTCAGTTCGGCGACAAGGATACCGGCCCGAGGAAATCCCTGGATGGGACCAGCGCTCAAGACAGCTCGCCATTCCCGGCCAAGAATGAGCCTTCGAAGCCGCCGGTCGAACCGAAGCCGGCGGAAAACCAGCCTGCCACACCACCAGACTCCGACCCAGCCAAGGACGCGCAGAAGCAGGCAGCTTCAACCGAGGACGTGGATAAACAACAGGCAGCCAAACAGGAGGCAGAAAAGCAGGCGGGGCTCGAAGCCGCCAAGCAACAGGGCGCGCTATCAACGCCGTTGGCTGCCGATGGCGACGTCGAGCTTCCCACATCAGCCGAAGCGCCAAAGCCCAAACCAGCAAATGCGCCGAAACCCAAGGTCTCGAAGTCGGCATCGCAGCGCGACTCGGGCCTTCCGGGCGTTCGCAAACTCTACTCGCAGGGTGCCACTGACGATGCGTTGGCCACGACCTCGATGGGTGGTTTGCCGCGCAGTCAGCGGGGAGCCAAACTTTGTGCCAGTGTGTTGCAGCAGCAATTGCTGGACGCCTCTTACTTTCCCGACCTGATCCCAAGTGTCCCACTTAGAGCGGGCAATGTTGTTGACGGCTCGGATGTAGCCTTCCGCACCACAACTACCTGGTTTCATCTGGGCTTCCGGTGCGAGGTCGACACCAATGCGACGAGGGTCCTGTCCTTTAATTTCCGTGTGGGGCCAGTGATCCCGCGCGACCAATGGGCCCGCCTTGGGCTTTACTAGCTACGCCGGTACACCGAGCCCCGACAATTGCCGGCTCACTTCACTCCAGTCGGCGCAGACGAAATCGGCACCGGCGGCCATCAGCCGTGCGGCATGCTCCGCATAAGTATGTCCGCCACCTGTATAGCCGACCGCCGTCATGCCGGCGGCAACCGCGCCCTGGATGCCGAAAGGCGAATCCTCGATGACGATGCAGTCGGCCGGACTGGCGCCCATCGCCGCCGCGGCGAACAGGAAAATATCAGGCGCGGGCTTGCCGTTCTTGACCATCGAAGAGCTGTAGATCGCATCGCCGAAGAACCGCGCCAGCCCGGTGATGGCCAGGCTGTGGTTGATGCGTTCGACGGAGGACGACGAGGCAACGCAGCGGTCGCCGTCGAGCGTCTCCAGGAATGCGGCGATTCCCGGTGTCGGCTTCAATTCCTGCGAAAACAGGATCTTGGTCTCGGCCCAGATATCGCTGTCGGCGGCCGCGGGAAACTGATGGCCGGTCAATTCCTTGATCCTGACGATGATGTCGGCCTGTTTCATGCCGACGCACTGCGCGATGATGCCGCCGTGAACGCCCGGCATGCCATGCTTTTCATAGACGCGCTCGTAGGCCCTGGCGGCCAGGGGCTCGCTGTCGACGAGAACGCCGTCGCAATCGAAGATGATGGGCCTTGCTCGCGCCACGCGCTTGTCTCCTCAACTCAAATTTCGCACATCGCTATCGGCAAAAAGTCAGATGTTCAATAGCGGTGTTTTTTGGGGACATGCGAAAACCGGCGATGCTCAAAGCCGGCGCAACACGTCGCTGGCGCGGGAGGACCCCAGTGCCCGTTGCATGGCCTGCCGCGACTGCGCGCGGTCGGGCGTGATCCAGTTGGGCTCCGCGCCCAGGAAGCGGTCGAGGAAAGCCACGGCATAGGCCGGGATTTCGGTGACGTTCTCGCGATAGGACCACCAGGTGCGCAGGTCGTCGGCGCATTTGTCGATACTGGGCGCCGAGCCGAACTCCTGCTCGTAGATGGCCGAAATGACCGAGACGCAGTAGTTGGTGTAGAGAAAGCCTTCCGGCCAGAAGCGGATGATGTCCAGCGTGCCGGCATTCTGATCCGTTTCGACGAGCTGGGTAAGACCGGAGATCTCCCTGGCCGGCGCCTGTTTTATCAGTTCGCGCAACACAAGGCCGGCGGCAAAGACGATGAAGTCGGCCCGGTCGATCGCGGCAAACCGCTTCTGCGCTTCCATGACCTCGACCCAGTCGAGAAAAGCCCGCGTCAGCTTCGCCTCGTCGATTTCGAAGCGCACGCCGAATGTGTCCGAGACCACCTTGGCGCTGCCACGGAAAGTGGCGCGGAACCAACGCAACTGCCGCAGCCGGTGGCGCAGGTCGGGCATGAGGGCCAATTCGTCCCTGAAGGGCAGTTCCATTGTATGCATCCCGTTTCACGACAGGCTAGCACAGCCGTGCCGCCGCCGAAATCGGCCGACGGCCCTGTGGATGACCGAGGTCGAGGTCAATATCATACATATTGACATTCGCGGAAACAAATGTTCTCACTTTGCTGTTGTCGCGTGCCGGTCCAAGGTGCGCCTCGACTGAGGCTTCGGGAGGAGAACCGAATGGCGATTTGGCAGTGGGGACTGCTTCTGCTGGTTATTGTGTGGGCGTTGCAGTCGCTCGGCGTCTGGCTGCAGATGCGGCACTATTCGGATGTCTTCCGGGGCGTCACCGACCAATACAAGGACGGCTTCGTCGGCGCAGGCAATTTTCGCGGCCGATTTGCCAAGGGGACCATCGCGCTGGTCGTGGTGACGCCTGACCTGATCGTGCGCCGGATGATGGTGATGAGCGGCCGTTCCGTGTTCACCAAATTCAAACGACATGAAGAATTCGAGGGTGTTCCCCTCGATCGACTCCGGTCCAACCCTGCGATCATGGGGGAGGGGGAACCCGGTGTGGCCGAGGCCGTGAAGCGGGCGATCGAACAGATCGACAAAGCACGGTCGGAGCCGGGGAAGAAGCCGGGCCTGGCCGGCTTGAACGTAGCAAGGGCATAGAGGAGGCCGTGCGCCGACTGGGACCACCCGGCGGGCCGGCATAAGGAGGAGAAATGTCTGTATTTTCGTTGTTGGCGCAGCATGCCGACATGGCCGTGCACAATCTGCATGTCGCGGGTGCCATGGTCTCGGATGCTGCTTTGCATGGCAAGCTTGCGGTAGAGCATGCTTCCGACCATCTCGTTGTCCTGGCGCAGGCCGACAGCGGGCCGATCACCGTCGACCAGTTCAAGGAAAAGCTGAAGGACGTCCAGCAGGAGGAGCAGCTCGGTTGGCTGACCGCCATCGGCAAGTACTTCATCGGCATCTTCCAGAAGGGCGGCGAAGTGTTCGCCGGCTTCGTCACCGGTATCATCCCGACGCTTGTGGTGCTTATGACCGCCTTCTATGCCGTCACCGAACTGGTCGGCGAAGAGCGCGTGCATGGCCTGGCGCGCGGTGCCGGCAGGATCGCGCTGACGCGCTACACGCTGCTGCCGCTGCTGGCTGTGTTCTTCCTCACCAATCCGATGGCCTATACGTTCGGATCGTTTCTCGAAGAGAAGCACAAACCCGCCTTCTATGACGCGGCGGTCTCCTACGTGCATCCGCCGCTCGGCCTGTTCCCGCACATCAACCCCGGCGAATATTTCGTCTGGGGCGGCATTCTGGTCGCGCTGCTGGAGCTGGAAAAGAAGGGCGCCGTCGTCGCCGGTTACCACGTCAAGGTGGCGATCTGGTACGCCATCGTCGGCCTGGTCGTCATTCTGCTCAAGGGCATGCTGACCGAGCGCATCACCGCCATCATGGCACGCCGTCAGGGCGTCGAGCTGTAAGGGCGGGGAGGACATCATGGACAAGACATTCAAAGCCGTAAAGATCTCCCGGGGTAACACAGGCTGGGGCGGCCCGCTCGTCATCGAGCCGACCGCCCAGCGCGACAAGATCGTCTCCGTCACCGGCGGCGGCATCCATCCTGTCGCCCAACTTATCGCCGACATGACCGGCGCCACGGCCGTCGACGGCTTCAAGGCGCCGCCGATCGAAGGTGAGATGGCGGTTGTGGTCGTCGACTGCGGTGGCACCGCACGCTGCGGCGTCTATCCGCGCAAGCGCATCCCGACCGTCAATCTGACGCCGGTCGGACAGGCTGGGCCGCTCGCCCAGTTCATCACGGAGGACATCTACGTTTCGGGCGTGAAGCCGGCCAACGTCGCAATGGCGGACGGATCCGAAGCGGTCACCACTGCGGGGGGAGCAGCGCCGATGAGTTCAAACAACAACACTTCAGCCGCTGCGCCACAGCCGCTGCCGAGCGAAGGCGGGCTTATCGGCCTGATCAGCTCGATCGGCCGCGTCATGGGCCGTGTGGTCGGCATCTTCTTCAATGCCGGCCGCCGCACGATCGACCAGGTGGTTCGCAACGTGCTGCCGTTCATGGCCTTCGTGACCATGCTCATCGGCCTGATCCTGTACACCGGCATCGGCGACGTGCTGGCGCAGCCGATGGGACCGCTGGCCAACAACATCGTCGGCCTGCTGATCATCTCGGCAATCTGCGGACTGCCGTTCCTGTCGCCCATCCTGGGACCAGGCGCCGTCATCGCGCAGGTCATCGGCGTGGCCATCATCGGCCCGCAGATCGCCAACGGCACGATTTCGCCGGCAATGGCGCTGCCGGCGCTGTTTGCCTACAACACCCAGGTGGGCTGCGACTTCGTCCCGGTCGGCCTGGCGCTCGGCGAAGCCAAGCCGAAAACCATCGAGATCGGCGTGCCTGCGGTGCTCATCAGCCGCCAGATCATGGGGCCGGTCTCGGTGCTGATCGCCTGGGTCGTCTCCCTGATCGTATTCTAAACACCTGAAATAACGAGGTTCGCCATATGTCGGTTTTTCTCAAGACACGGGTCACGGCAATAGGACCCGAAGTGGCGGACCTTGCCGAAGGGGGCGTGGTCATCCTGTTCGCGGATGGCTCGCCGCCGGAGCTTGCCGAGGTCTCGGTGCTCCACAAGACGGAGCTCGGACCCAGTGACGGCGCGCCTGAAAAGGGCGCGTCGATCACCCTTGGTCCGGTTACCGCCGTCATAACCGCCGTCGGCTCCAGCGCCTGGAGCAAGGTCCTCGAGATGGGCCACGTCGTCATCTCGTTCAACGGCGCCACCGAGGCCGAAAGGCCGGGCGAGATCTGCGCATCGCAGGTCGATCGCCAAGCCCTCGTGGCCGCCCTGAAGACAGACGCGATCATCACCATCGCCGCCTGAAAGCACTTGCGCCCGCCCAGTCTGGCTTTGGCGCCCAAAAAAGCAGAGTATTTGCCATGGAACGCTCGACCATCGTCAGAGTGCATGAAGGTTTGCACGCCCGCCCCGCCACACGCTTCGTGAAGCTCGCGAAGGGTTTCGAATCCGACGTCGAACTGGTCAAGGACGGCAAGGCGGTCAGCGCCAAGAGCTCGGTCAAGCTGATGCTGTTGGCGGTCAAGGAAAACCAGGAAGTCACCGTGCGGGCGAACGGCGCCGATGCCATCGAGGCGATCGAGGCGTTGATCGGCTATCTCGAGAACCCAACGGCGGGTCTCGATGACGAAGACACCCACGCCCCGGCGAATGACGCAGGCAAGGAAGCGGCGCCCGCGCCCCAATCCGCGCCGGCGGTATCAGGCGAGGCGAATGGTTTGCGCGGTGTCGCCGCAAGCGAGGGCGTCGCCATCGGACCCGCCTTCGCGCATTTCCCGCCTGATATCGCGGGACAGGGCCGCATGCTGCAGGCAGAAGAAATCGCCGGCGAAATCGACAGATTCCGCGCCGCCGTCGCCGCCGTCCAGGCGCGCATGGACCGGGCGCTGGCGCAGGACAGTCTGTCGGCCGGTGACCGGGGCATCGTCGCGGCGCTCAGGGATATCGCCGCCGACGACAGCCTGACCGGCGAGGCCGAGAAGGCGATCAAGGGCGGCAATGACGCGGTGTCGGCCACGATCACCGCCGCTTCCACCATCGCCGCCGATTTCAGCGCCGTCGACGATCATTACCTCAATGCGCGGGCCGACGATGTCCATGCGGTCGGACGGCAGATCTGCCTGGTGCTGCTGGGCCAAGACGACGTCAGCCTCGAGAACATCCCGCAAGGCGCCATTCTCATCGCCGACGACATCGGCGCCTGGGATCTGGCGCGCGCGCCGCTGAAACGCATCGGCGGCGTGGTGTGCGGCCATGGCGGCGCCACCTCGCACATCGCCATCATCGCCCGCTCGCACGGCATTCCGGCGGTGCTGGGCCTCGGCGACAAGATCAATGCCTTGCGCACGGCGCAAGAGGTGGCGCTCGACGGCAACAGCGGCCAGGTGATCATCGACCCCGATGCGGCCACACGCGCCGATTTCGCCGGCCGCGTCGAAGCGGCGGCCAAGGAGCGTGCCGGCCTGACCGCGTTCAAGACGGTGACGCCGAAGCTGGCGGACGGCAGGACTATCGAGGTCGCGGCCAATATCGGCTCGCTGGAGGAGATCGAGGCTGCGCAGGAAGCCGGCGCCATGGGTGTCGGCCTGTTCCGGACCGAGCTTCTGTTCATGCGCCATATGCACCTGCCGTCGGAAGACATGCAGGCCGAGACCTATGCGGCGCTGGCCAAAGCCTTCGCCCCCTATCCGGTCATCGTGCGCACGCTCGACATCGGCGGCGACAAGCCGATCGCCGGCATCGAGTTTCCCGACGAGGAAAATCCCTTCCTCGGCTGGCGCGGCATCCGCATGTGCCTCGACCGGCCCGATATCTTCAAGCGCCAGCTGAGGGCGCTGCTGAGGGCCGCCGTACACGGCAACATCAAGGTGATGCTGCCGATGGTGTCGGATATTTCCGAAGTGACGCGCAGCCGCGCACTGGTCGATGAATGCGCCGCCGAACTCAAGGCCGAAGGCGTGCCGCACGCCACGTTCGATCTCGGCGTGATGATCGAAACCCCGGCCGCGGTGCTGATCGCACCGGCACTGGCCAGGGAGGTGGCTTTCTTCTCGATCGGCACCAATGATCTCACCCAGTACATCATGGCCGCCGACAGGCTCAACCCGACGGTTGCGAAGCTCAACGACGTCACCAATCCGGCCGTGATGTCGGCGATCGAACTGACGGCCAGGGCCGGGGTCGCCGCTGGCATCATGGTGGGAATGTGCGGCGAGGCGGCAGGTCGGCCGGATCTCATTCCGGCCTTCGTGAAGATGGGCCTGACCGAGCTGTCGATGAGCCCGGCCTCGATCCAGCGCGCCAAGAAGACGATCACGGCGATGGCGGCCGGGGAGTAGTTCCTGCGACCGCTGCGCTGGGAGGCCTTACGGCAGGTGCGCAAGCAAGGTGGCGAAGACAGGGGTCAATTCATCGACCGGGCTCGCCTTGGCGCAGGCCTGGACAATGCGCTCATGACGTATATCGGCGGCCAGCATCGCGATCTCCAGCATGTCTGGCTCCGGCGCGCCGTCGCGGCCGGTTGTCGCCAGGCCGCAAGCCAGGACGACCGGCGCCAGGCAGCTTATATCGAGCGCCCGGCCGCCAGCAGCATTCGATTCCGGCGCGGCTTCGCCAAAGCGGACCGGGCGCTGGTTGAGCAATTCGATCAAAAGCCCCGCGCAGGTGGCCGCGATTGCCTGCAGTCCGGCACCCGGCGCGGCCAGCGCGGCCAACAGATCGCCATGGCGCTTGCGCATGGCCGCGTGGACGGCGGCAAAACCGGCTTCATGGATACGGGCATTCTCGATCTTCAGCCCGGCAAGCACGGCCTTGCTCAGATAGTACATGTCGCGCCGGAACAGGCGCTCGGCGTTCAATTGCTGGTCTTCGTCCCCGGCCGGAAAATAGGTGCCGAGACCTTTGACGGTCGTTCCATCGACGCTTATCGGGCGTTCATGCGGGACGAAGGATTCGGCGATCGACAGCGCTTCGTCGACGGCGCTCGCGGCATGGCTGAGCAGGCCTTCGATGCCTTTGCCCGGAAACGGCGGAAGATGGCTGGTGGCTTCGCGCAGGGCGCTGGCGTCGCCGCTGCCGTCATGACGGCTCTGGCGGATGATGTCGCGGACTTCCCGCAGCCGGTCCTTGAGGTTGACGCGGACGTCTTCGGAGATTTGTCGGAGCATCGCGGTTTGCCTCGAATGTGCCGTGCGGGGCCAGCTGCAGTAGGGCGGCCACCGACTCTACATTGTTCCTATCGATTGGTAGATCAATAGGCGATACTAGACCAGCACGCAGAATCGGCGACGGCGCGCGTCCGCCGCCGCGGGGGAGGGATGATTTGGCCAGGGGACGACAAATCGAGGAAAAGGGGGCCGAGGAAAGGGGGGCCACCGAAAGGCGGGCAGGAGCCGAAGCGACCGAGCCGGTCATCAGCGAGAGCCGAACGGACCGCCTCAGGATCCGCGCCGCCTGGATGTATTTCGTCGAGCAGATGACGCAGAACGAGATCGCCGATGTGCTTGGCGTCGGCCGCGTCACCATCGTGCGCATGCTGGCGGAGGCGCGGTCGCGCAACGAGGTCAAGATCACCATCGAGAGCGAGCTTCTGGAGATCGTGCGGCTGGAGCGCGCGCTCGAAAGGACCTTCGGGCTGCAGCAGGCGCTGGTGGCGCCGTTGACCGCGGCCAATGCCGATCCGATCCCGGCGATCGCCGCCAAGACCGGCATGTTCCTGTCCGACGCGATGAAATCCGGCATGCAGGTCGGCGTCGGCTGGGGCAATACGCTGTTCCACACCTTGCCGTTCATCAGCGCCAAATCGCTGACCGATTTCAAGGTGATTTCGCTGCTTGGTGGCGTCGGCGTCGCGCGCCGGGTCAACCCGGCCGAGTTCGCGTGGCGCTTCGCCCAGATTTTCCAGGGCGATGGCTATCTGATGCCGACGCCGGCCGTCGTCGACAGCGTCGAGACCAAGATCGCGCTGGTCGAGCGCTGCGGCCTGCAGGAGGTTTTTGAGATGGCCGACGCGCTCGATGCCGTTCTGCTGAGTGTCGGCGGCATCGCTTCGGCCACCACCTTCTCGCGCGGCGGCTTCCTCAGGGAAGCGGACCGCGAGGCGCTGCTGGCGCGCGGCGCCGTCGGCGACCTTCTGTTCCATTTCTACGACCGCAATGGCGATCTGGTCGACCATCCCGTCAACAACCATGTGATGTCGGTGGATGTCGACCGGCTGCGCAAGGCGCCGATCCGCATTCTGACCTCCGGCGGCGCGGAGAAGACCGACGCGCTGCTCGGCGCCATGAATCTGATTGCGCCGACAATCCTGATCACCGACGAGGAAAGCGCAAGGCGTATGCTGAATGCGGTCAGCGAAAGCTGAACGATCCCGTGATGTAGTCCGGCCAGGCCTTGTGCTCGCCGAAAACAGCGGCGAGGTCAGGCGCGCCGGCCAGGATCCCACCCAATACCAACGCGGTGGCGATGCCGACACCATTGCCGCCTGCAATATCGTGTTCGACGCTGTCGCCGACGCAGACCACCCTGTGGCGGTCCGGCTCGCCGGCCAGTGCAAGTGCGGCATCGAAGATCGCCGGATAGGGCTTGCCGATGCGGGTGACGCCGCCGCCCAGGTTCTCGTAGAGATCGGCGATCTCGCCGGCGCCGAAGCGGGGTCCGACCGCTGTCAGCATGATCCTATCGGGATTGGTACAGAAGCACGGCACTTGCCGCGCCGCTGCCGGGCCCAGCAGCCGGCGATAATGGTCGAGGTCGTGGCGGTCCCCCTCACTGGCCGAGATCAGCACCAGCTCGGCGTCCTCGCCGGCCTCTGTCAGCGCGAAGGGCAGGCCTTCGATCGCGCTGCGGTCGCCGTCGCGGCTGATCAACAGGCATTTCGTGCCGGACCGCAACACTCCTGCCGCCGCCATGTCATGGAAACGTCGCCACGCTACCTCGCCGGAAGACACAAAATGGTCCCAACTGCCGGCCTCGAAGCCGAGCTTCAGCAGGCGATCCTCGTTGGGCCGGGCGCGCTTGCCGGAATTGGAGATCAGCACCACGGTCTTGCCGGCGCGCTTCAGCGTGGACAATGCCTCCACCGCACCGGGATACGGAGCTTGGCCGTCATGCAGCACGCCGAACTGGTCGAGCAGGAAGACCTGGTAGCGTTGCGCCAGCTTCCCGATGCCGTCGAGACGTTCGACCTTTTTCATAAGAGCCCTGCCTCGCTGGCGCCTTTCAGCGCCAGCCGGGCCGTACCGGCGGCGGCCTCGTCCGACAATGCCGGCAGGAACGCGACGCCGAGCTTGCGCTGCCGGATCGCGCTCCATACCGGATTGGCGGCGCCGCCGCCGACGCTGCGAATGGAGGTCAGGGCCGGCGCGCCGAGTTCGGCCAGCCTGCCGTAACCAAGCGCTTCGATCGCCGCCATGCCCTCGAACATCGCCTTGAGGTAATCGGCATCGTCAGCAGGCCGTGGGGTGAGACGCGGCGGCAAGGCCGGATCGGCGATCGGGAACCGCTCGCCAGCCGTCCCAAGCGGATAGTAGTCGAGGCCGGTCTCGGTCGTGGGGTCGATCATCGCGCTGAGTTCGATGATCCGCGCGAGCGGAAAATGCTGCGCCAGCACCTTGCCGCCGGAGTTCGAGGCGCCGCCTGCCAGCCAGGTGTCGCCAAGACGATGGCTGTAGATGCCAAAGCGCGGCGCCGAGATCGGCCGGTCGGACAGGATCTTGATGGTCAGCGAGGACCCCAGCGCCGTGACACCGTCGCCGGCCGCCGTGGCGCCCGTCGCCAGGAACGAGGCACAGCCGTCCGTGGTGCCGGCAACCACGACCACATCGCGCGGCAGGCCGAAAAGCGCGGCGGCGGCCGCGGTGAGGGTGCCCGTGACGTCGCCCGGCTCGATGACATCAGGCAGCAAATCCATGCGCATGCCGGTGGCCGCGATCCAATCCGGCCAGCGGCGCGCCTCGACGTCGTAGCCGGTCTTGAGCGCATTGTTCTCGTCGCTGACATCGAAGCGCCCGGACAGGTTGCCGGCGATCCAGTCGGCCTGGTGCAGCACGGCCGCTATGCCGGGCAGATGCTGGTACCGGAGCGCCTTGGCCAGGCCGGAAGTCGCCCCGTGGGCGGCGCTCGCTTCCGGCGCCGCGCGGGCGATCGCGGCCAGGATGTCGCCGTCATCGACCTTGTCGTTGTACATCAGCGGCTCGGCCAGAGGCCGCCCATCAGCGTCGACCGGCAGCAGGGTGCCCGATGTGCCGTCGATGGCGATGGCGCGGATCGCGGCGCGGTCGACGGCCGAAATCAGTTCCGTCAGCGCCGCCTGGACCGCCTGCCACCATGCCGAGGGGTCGCGTGGGTTCTGGCCGAATTTGTCGAGCCGGACAGCGGACTGGCCGGCAATGGAAAAATCCTGACGCATGGCGACGGCGCGGGCGCCGGAGGTGCCGATGTCGATGCCGACGACAAGTGGCGTCATGTCGTCCCTCGCTAGGCCGTGCCGGCCGCATTGAGCTTCTGGCGATACTGCTCGGCGTCCCAGTTGACCAGTTCGTCATTCTCGGCGGCGGTGAGATAGTTCAGCCGCGCCTTGCCATCGACGCGCGCGGTCACGTCGGCAAGGCAACGCTGCATGGCGTCGGCACCGGCGCCGGCGTCGCCGCGCATCAGCACGCCGGCGCCGGGAAACAGGATCGCCACGGGTGCCGCGCCGAGCCGCGCGGTGACGCCGGCCACGTTCTCGCCCGGCCTCGCAACGACCGAGCCCTGGCCTAGAAAGATGACGTGGTCCGGATAAAGGCTGCCGCCCTCGGCCATATCCAGGCTTTCCGAATCGAGCGCGACCGCATGCGCTTCGACATCCGCCGGCAATCGGTAGTCGCCGGCGAGCGCCGTCAAGGCGGCGATATCAGGCGGGGCGGTGGCGCGCGCCGGCCGCGCCAGCAGCGACCGGACGCGGTGCAGCAAAGCCTCCGCCTCGGCGACGGTTTCGGCAGCAACCACCAGCCCGTGATTGCCAAGGATCAGCACGTCGACCCCGGGCCGCAATTTCGCGGCAATGCCGCGGGCGAGCGGCAGACCCGGCCGGAAATAGGGCACCCAGGCCCATTCGATGCCATCCAGCCGCCTGGCCACCTCGGCCTCGCCATCTGCTTGCACGGCAAGCGAAATCGTGTCGACGCAATGGACATGCAGCACCACGCGTTGCGGCATCAAGGCATGCACGGTGGTCTCGATCGACGGGCGCAGGCCACGCGAATTGAGGTCTTCGATGGCGAAGGCCTGTGGCCTGTCGGCGGTTGGATCGCGCTGTTCGACGGCCTCGAGCAGCGGTGCCATCGCCACCGGCACCATGATGTCGGCGCTGAGCGCATCCTTCAGCCAGGTGCCCGAGGCCTTGATCCACAGCGTGTCGCCGGCCTTCAGCGAGGTGTTGCCGCCCGCCGCCTGCGTCATGTGCGGGTTCAGCCCGATGCTGGCCGAAAGCGCCCGCAAGGCGGCCAGTTCCTGTGCATCAGCTTGGGTTGCCACGGCGCCTTTCCTCCAACGTTTGCATGCGATCCCGTCACCGGGTCGCTGCTGGCGCTGATATCGCAGATATGAGCGATCTGCGTCAACAGTGATCTACTATCATCAAAACAAGCTTGCAATCCGGCTAGTGTTGATTAAGTTGCACCAATTGCCGTGGGAGATGGCGTCAGGGAGGAAGGGTTGAGCGACTTCGGCCGCCAGCGTCAGATCGTCGAACTGCTGCGGGACCGCCCGTTCGCCTCCGTGCGCGAGCTGCAGGAGCGGCTCGGGGTCTCGGCGGCGACGGTCCGGCGCGATATCGACCGGATCGACGAGGCCGGTGAAGCCCGCAAGGTCTATGGCGGCATTTCTGCACTCGACGGGGCTTCGCATGCGGGCGTCGCCTATGCCCGGCCCTATGACGAGAACCGTGACCTTGCCGTCGAGGCCAAGCGGCAGATCGCAGCCGCCGCCGCGACCATGGTGCGCGATGGCGATGCGGTCATCGTCCATGGCGGCTCGACCTGTTTCCATCTCGGCGTCAAGCTCGCCGACCGCAACATCCGGCTCTACACCAATTCGATGCCGCTCGCGGCCTATCTCAGCGACCATGGCCATTGCAGCCTGACCGTCGCCGGCGGTGACCTGCACCGCGAGCCCGGCATCATCCATTCACCGACCCAGGCGACGCCCTTCTATGCCTCGAAATTCTTTCTCGGGACGCAAGGCCTCAACCAGGAAGGGCTGCTGGAATCGCATCCGCTGCTGGTGCGCTCCATCGTCGATCTCAGCCTCTGCGCCGATCAGATCGTGGTGCTGGCCGACAGCCGCAAACTGTCGATCCACGCGCGCAATGTCGCGCTGCCGCTGTCGCGCATCGGCACGCTGGTGACCGATGACGGCCTCTCCGATGCCGATGCCCGCATGCTGGAGGACGCCGGCGTCATGGTGCGGATCGCTTCGACCTCGGGAGCCCTCGCGTGAACGTGGCGGTGCTCGACTTCGGCAAGACCAACTCGAAGCTGTTCGTCTTCGGCCAGGACGGGCGCATTCTCGACGAACGGCGGACGCAGCCGAAATGGGTGCAACAAGGCGGCTTCAGCGTACTCGACGAGGCAGCACTCCATGACTGGGCGTTCGGCGCCGTCACCGACGCGGTCGAAAACCATGGTGTGGAAGGGGTGATGGTGTCGGGTCATGGTTGCACCTTCGCCCTTGTCGACGGCAAGGCGCTGACCCATCCGATCCTCGACTACGAGCAGGAGCCGCCGGCCGAAATCGCGGTGCGGATCGACCGCCGCATCCCGGATTTCGCCGAAACCTTTTCTCCCCGCCTGCCGCTCGGCTTCAACTATGGCCGTCATATGCTGTGGCTGCAGCAGGTCGATCCCGACGCGTTTTCGAACGCGACATCAATTCTGGGCTATCCCCAGTACTGGAGCTGGCGCCTCGGCGGCAGGCCAGTCTCGGAAGTCTCCTATCTCGGCTGCCATTCGCATTTATGGGCGCCGCGCGAACGAGATTTCTCCTCGCTGGTCGACGCCGAGGGCTGGCGCGGCCAGATGCCGGCTTTCGAACGTGCCGGCGCCGTCATCGGCGAGCAGCGCTTCGGCAATACCGAGCGATCGATCGCCATCCACAATGGCGTCCACGACTCCAATGCGGCGCTGTACGCCTATCGCCGGCAAGGGCTTGGGCCGCTGACCGTCGTCTCGACCGGCACCTGGGTCGTCGTGCTCAATCCAGACTGTCCGCTCGAGGCGCTCGACCACGAGCGCGACATGCTGGTCAATGTCGACGTCGATGGCGGCCCGGTGCCGACCATACGATTCATGGGCGGGCGCGAGTTCGCCGTCATCAGCGGCGGCTGGCAAGGCGCGATCCCGCTAGGCTCGATACAGCAGGCGCTCGACGCCGGTCTCATGGCACTGCCGAGTTTCGCGCCGGGTGGACCGATATCGGACCGTAGCGGCGAAATCATCGGCGGTACGCCCAGCGCCGTGCAACGCGCGGCGGTGGCGTTGCTCTACGTTGCGCTGATGGTCGACCTTTGCCTCGATCTCATCCATTCCGATAACACGGTGATCGTCGATGGCGGGCTGAACACTGGCGGCCTGCTTGCCGGACTGCTGGCGCAGCTGCGCCCCGGCCAGACCTTCCTGCAAGGCGCCTCGTTGGAAGGCAGCGCCACCGGTGCCGCGGCGCTCGCCTTCGAGAGCGTGGGATGCGACTTCGCCGCCGAGCCGCCGGAGCCGGTGCGGGCGACGCAATTCGGCGGTCTTGCCGGCTATCGCGAGGCCTGGCGCGACCGCGTTGCCGGGCACGGTGCCGCCGCCAAGGCAGCGGGTGGTGCGCGATGAGCGCGGCAGTCCAAATGCAGACGACACGCCAGCCGGTGCTGGAGATGCGCCACATCTCGAAGACCTTCGGCGCGATCCGCGCCCTGCAGGACGTCTCGCTCAGCGTCCACGCCGGCGAATTGCACGCGCTGATGGGCGAGAACGGCGCCGGCAAGTCGACGCTGATGAAGGTGCTGTCGGGCGCCTATCGGCCGGACCCCGGCGGCGAGATCCTGATCGATGGCGCGCCCGCCGCGACCGGCGATCCGATCAAGGCACGCGCGGCCGGTATCGCGGTGATCTACCAGGAGCTGTCGCTGGCGCCGAACCTGACGGTGGCGCAGAACATCTTCCTCGGCAACGAGCCGCGGCGCTTCGGCGTCGTCGACCGGGACCAGTGCAACCGACGCGCTGCCGAGATCGTCGACCGGCTCGGCGTCGCCTTCTCGGCGCGTGCCCTGGTTTCCAGCCTGTCGCTCGGCGAGCGCCAGCTGGTCGAGATCGCCCGGGCGCTGTCGACCAATGCGCGCATCATCGTCATGGACGAGCCGACCACGTCGCTGACCTCGCGCGAGACCGACCGGCTGTTCGAGGTGATCGCGACGCTGAAGGCGCAAGGCATCGCCATCATCTACATCAGCCATCGCATGGAAGAGGTCTACCAACTCGCCGACCGCGTCAGCGTGCTGCGCGACAGCGGCTATGTCGGTACGCTGGAGCGTGCCGACCTCAACGCCTCGCGGCTGGTGTCGATGATGGTCGGCCGCGATCTCTCCGCCTTCTACAAGAAGGATCATCGCCCGCCGGACGAGAAACGCGCCGTGGCGCTCTCGGTGCGCGGCATGTCCGACGCGCACTTGCTGAAGAACTGTTCGTTCGACCTCCACCACGGCGAGGTGCTGGCACTGGCCGGCCTCGTCGGCTCGGGCCGCACCGAGCTTGCCAGGCTGATCTTCGGCGCTGACAAGCGCAGCGCCGGCACGATGGAACTCGACGGCAAGGCCGTGACCATCGGTTCGCCGCGCGAGGCGCTCGACGCCGGCATCGCCTACCTCACCGAGGATCGCAAGGAACTCGGCCTGTTCCTCGACATGTCGATTTCCGACAACATCAGCATGGGCGTGCTGGCCAGGGACGCGCGAGCCGGCGGATTTCGCGATTTCACCGCCGCCGACAGGAGAGCGGCGAAGGCCATTGCGGACCTCTCCATCCGCACCGGCTCGGCACAGGCCAATGCCGGCTCGCTGTCGGGCGGCAACCAGCAGAAGGTGCTGCTCGCGCGCCTGCTGGAGACCGAGCCGAAGGTGGTCATCCTCGACGAGCCGACCCGCGGCGTCGATGTCGGCGCAAAATCGGAAATCTACCGGCTGATCGACAACCTCGCCAACAAGGGCATCGCCATCCTGATGATCTCCAGCGAATTGCCCGAGGTGATCGGCGTCGCCGACCGCGTGCTGGTGATGCGCGATGGCGCGATCGCTGGCGAGGTGACGGCATCCGAAGGCGAGCCGCTTCGCCAGGAAGCGATCATGGAACTTGCGACGGGAGCGTCTCAGCGATGACAGACAGGACGACCGGGACGAAAAGTGTGGATCAGGCGGCGGTCAGGAGCCGGCGGCTGCGCACCGCGCTTGCGGCCCTTGGCATGCTGCCGGTGCTGGTGCTGCTGGCCGCCGGCTTCCAGTTCATCAATCCGCGCTTTCTCACCGGCACCAACCTGCTGATCGTCACGCAGCAATCGTCGATCAACATCGTGCTTGCCGCCGGCATGACCTTCGTCATCCTGACCGGCGGCATCGACCTGTCGGTCGGCTCCATCCTTGCCGCCTCGGCGATGGTGGCGGTGCTGGTGTCGCTGGTGCCGGACTGGGGCCTGCTCGGCGTGCCGGCGGCCATCCTGGTCGGCCTTGGCTTCGGGCTCATCAACGGGTTGCTGGTCGCCTATATCAGGCTGCCGCCGTTCATCGTGACGCTCGGTTCGCTGACCGCCGTGCGCGGCGTTGCCCGCCTGCTCGGGCAGGACACGACGGTGTTCAACTCCGACCTGCCGTTCGACTTCATCGGCAACGGTTCGGTGCTCGGTATCCCCTGGCTGGTCATCATCGCGCTGTCGGTGGTGGTGCTGTCCTGGCTGGTGCTCAAACGCACCGTGCTCGGCACCTGGATCTACGCCGTCGGCGGCAACGCCGAGGCTGCGCGGCTGACCGGCATCAAGGTGCCGCTGGTGCTGCTCTTCGTCTATGGCGTTTCCGGTCTGCTCGCCGGCCTTGGCGGCGCCATGTCGGCGGCCCGGCTCTACGCCGCCAACGGCCTGCAACTCGGACAAAGCTATGAACTCGACGCCATCGCCGCCGTCATCCTCGGCGGCACCAGTTTCGTCGGCGGCGTCGGCTCGATCTGGGGCACGCTGATCGGCGGGCTGATCATCGCGGTGCTCTCCAACGGGCTCATCTTGGCCGGTGTCTCGGACATCTGGCAGTACATCATCAAGGGATTGGTCATCATCGTGGCGGTCGCCCTCGACCGCTACCGGCTCCAGGCAGGGGCAAGAACGTGAGTGACCTGGTCGCCGGCATCAACGACCGGCTCGTGCAACGCACCGTGAGAGGCGCGGTGCATCGGAGGAAGTAAGCGTAATGAAGATCATCACCAGACTGCTCTGCGGCGCCGCTTTCGCGGCCGTCGCCATCGCGCCGGCATCGGCCAAGGACCTCAACAAGGTCGGCATCTCGGTCGGCCTGCTCGGCAACCCGTTCTTCGTCGCCACCATCAAGGGCATCGAGGATGCGGCCAAGAAGATCAATCCGAAGGTCGAGGTGACATCGGTATCGGCCGACTACGACCTCAACAAGCAGGTCTCGCAGGTCGATTCCTTTATCGCCGCCGGCGTCGACGTGATCATGCTCAACGCGGTCGATGCCAAGGCGATCGCACCGGCTGTGAAGAAGGCGCAGGCCGCCGGCATCGTCGTCGCCGCCTTCGACGTTTCGGCGCCGGGCGCCGATGTCACCGTGATGACCAACAACGTCAAGGCCGGCGAGGAAGCCTGCCAGTACCTGGTAGACCACACGGGCGGCAAGGGCGACTACGTCATCCTCAATGGACCGGCGTCGTCGTCGATCCTGGAACGTGTGAAGGGCTGCAAGAACGTGCTTGCCCAGCATCCCGACATCAAGATCCTGTCCGACGACCAGAACGCCGAAGGCTCGCGCGATGGCGGCCTGAAAGTGTTCCAGTCGCTGCTCACCCGTTTCGACAAGATCGACGCGGTGTTCGCCATCAACGATCCGACGGCGATCGGCGCCGAGCTCGCCGCCAAGCAGCTCAATCGTTCGGAGTTCATCTTCACCGCGGTCGACGGCGCGCCGGATATCGAGAAGGAACTTTCTTCCGGCAAATCGATGATCAAGGCTTCGGCCTCACAGGATCCCTATGTGATGGCCGGCCAGTCGCTGACCATGGCGGCCGATCTGCTGGCTGGCAAGAAGCCGGCGGAGGCCACCGTGCTGCTCGACCCGAAGCTGATCACGGCCGAGAACCTGAAGGACTACAAGGGCTGGACCGCGGCCCGCTAAGCCTCCCAAGGCTGGTGCGGCCGGCGCGATCCGGCCGCACCCATTCTCCCACCTCAATGCCGGAGACGATCATGTCGCGCATCGGAATCCATTCTTTCGTCTGGTCGGCAAGCTCGGCGCAGCACGAGCTCGAACGCACGCTGGCCAATACCAAGGAGGCCGGTTTCGACCTGATAGAATTCTCCTATCTCGACCCCGCCGATGTCGATATTGGCGGCCTTGCCAAACGCATCGCCGATCTCGGCCTCGGCGTGGCGATCAGCATCGGGTTGCCTGGTGATGGCGACATATCGAGCGCCGACAAGGCGATCGCCGCGCGCGGCGTCGAGATCCTCAACCAGACCGTCGCGTTGACGCGCGACCTTGGCGGCAGCAAGGTCGCCGGCATTCTGTCGACCGCCCATGGCCTGCAGGTCGAGGCGCCGACACGCGATCAATGGAACCGCAGCGCCGCGGCGCTGGCCAAGGTTGCCGAGACGGCGAAGGCGGCCGGCGTCACGCTCAACCTGGAAATCGTCAACCGCTTCGAAAGCAATCTGCTCAACACCGCCGCGCAGGGCCTGGCGTTCATCAAGGACACCGGGTCGGACAACATCTTCCTGCATCTCGACACCTTCCATATGAACATCGAGGAGGCCGATCTCGGGCTCGCCATCCGTCACGCGGCAGCCAAGATCGGCTATGTCCATATCGGCGAAAGCCATCGCGGCTTCCTCGGCACCGGCAATATCGACTTCGCGGCGATTTTCGATGCGCTGACCGCAATCGGCTACGCCGACGATCTCAGCTTCGAATCCTTCTCCTCGGAGATCGTCGACGAGAACCTGTCGAAGAAGACCGCAATCTGGCGCAATCTGTGGACCGACAATATGGCGCTCGCCAAACACGCGCGCGCCTTCATCGGCCTCGGAATGGAGACGGCGCAACGCAAGGCTGAACTCGTCTCCGCGCCACACAAACCGTAGCAACTCAAGGTCGACGCGGACAGCGGAAGGCATGCCCGGATGCGCGGCCGCGCCTGTTTCGCATGGCACGGCATTGCTCCCGTCATGTGCATCGGCTATCCGACCTCGAACATATGAAGCAAACGGAGCCCGGCATGACGAACAAGACCATTCTCAAATTCGGCGCGGTCGAGCACGCGGAAGCCGGCGATCTGCCTGGCTGGATCGCGGTCGAGGGCCAGCCGACCATGCAGACCGCCGTCCAGCACACGACCGCGGATGGCAAGGTGATATCGGGCACATGGCGGGCGTCGCCCGGCACCTATCATGCGACCTACACCGATTATGAGTTCGTGCACATGATCGCCGGCCGTATCATCATCACGCCCGACGGGGGCACGCCGATCGAAGTGGGCCCCGGCGACGCCTTCGTAGTGGAAGCCGATTTCAAGGGCACCTGGAAGATCATCGAGCCGGTGACCAAGCATTTCGTCGTCCGGGTCGGCTGAGCCGGCCTGATCGCATTCGCGTATGAAAAATCCCGCCATGGTTCGCCATGGCGGGATTTTCGTTTGCGGCATTGGTTTCGACGGGTTGTTCCCTCGTTCAATGACCGGATGCATCGTAATGGGCCAGCACGTCTGGCACGGCATTTGCTGCTGTGGCGAGGCGGCCACAAGGCCGTCCCCATCCAACGGTTGGCAACGATGCATTTTCGTCAGTTTCTCATCGGAATGACCGCAACGTCGGCGTCCGTCGCGCTCGCGGCCTATTTCAGGACGGGTTCGCCATGGGTCGCCCTTGCATGGGCCGCCGCCAGCGCAACCCTGCTGCAAGCCGGCTACTTCATGCTGATCGTCAGGGAGATCTGTCGGCCGGCCGTCCCGGAAAGAACAGCGGCAAACCAGGATGCACGCCAGCCCGAGGTTCGGCTGCCGGTGCGCCTGCTTACGCTCGTTGCGATCACCATGCTGGCCAGCGCGGCGATGACGCAGACGACCCTTGCCGATGACGATGACACTTACTTCGACTGCGTCATCGGCAAGGCCGAGGCGATCATGAAACGGCAAACGCACAGGGATGCCGAAGCAGCGCTGGTGAAGGCCTATGCGCTGTGCCAGCCGATGGAACCGTCCCAGGAAGCGTTCTTGTCGCCCGGACCTGCCGCAACTGGTTGAAGTCGTTGACAATCAATGAGGGTTGTTTGCAACACGGTGCGACGTGGTCACCGCGAAAATCAATTCCAACCCTCTGATTTCGTTGGTGATCCCGACAGGAATCGAACCTGTGACCTACAGATTAGGAATCTGCCGCTCTATCCTACTGAGCTACGGGACCACGCGGCCCGACACATAGCCGCTTCGGACCGTTTCGCCAAGAGGCCGGCCGAAGGCAATTCGGCCGGCGCTTTACATGCATCAGGCGGCTAGCGCCGTCTCCGCCAGTTTTACCCAATAGCTCATGCCGTGCGGGATGGCTTCGTCGTTGAAGTCATAGGCCGGGTTGTGGAGACCGGCGGTCTCGCCATTGCCGATGAAGATGAAGGCTCCGGGCCGGGCTTCCAGCATATAGGAGAAGTCCTCGCCGCCCATCACCGGCTGGATCGCGCGGTGCACCTGGGCATCGCCGGCCACGTCGGCGGCCACGTCGCTGGCGAACACCGTCTCATCCGCATGGTTGAACGTCACCGGGTAATTCGCGTCGTAGTCGACCTCGATCGTCGCGCCATAGGCGGTGGCCAGCCCCGCGCAGATCGCGCGGATACGCTCTTCCGATTTCTTGGCCACCTCCTTCTTCAGCGTGCGCACCGTGCCGGCGATCTCGGCCGATTCCGGGATGATGTTGTAGGCGTCGCCCGCGTGGAACTTGGTCACCGACACCACCACGGCCTCGACTGGATCGGTGCTGCGCGAGGCGATCGTCTGCAAGGCGCCGACCAGCTGGCTGGTGATGACGATCGGGTCGATCGTGCCGTGCGGCATCGCCGCATGGCCGCCCCGGCCTTTCACGGTGATGGTGAATTCGGCGGTCGCCGCCATGATCGGGCCTGGACGGATGGCGAACTGGCCGACCGGCAGGCCGGGCATATTGTGCATGCCGAACACTTTGGCGATATCGAAGCGCTCCATCATGCCGTCCTTGACCATCTCGTTGCCGCCGCCACCGCCTTCTTCCGCCGGCTGGAAGATGACCGCCACGGAGCCCGTGAAATTGCGCGTCTCGGCGAGATATTTCGCCGCGCCGAGCAGCATCGCGGTGTGGCCGTCATGGCCGCAGGCATGCATCTTGCCCGGAACGGTCGACGCGTAGGGCTTGCCGGTGATCTCCTTGAGCGGCAGGGCGTCCATGTCGGCGCGCAACCCGATTGTGGGGCCTTCCCCCTGACGGCCGCGGATGATGCCGACGACGCCCGTCTTGCCGAGGCCGGTCACCACATCGTCGCAGCCAAACTCTTTCAGCTTTTCGGTGACGAAGGCCGCCGTCTTGAAGACATCGAAGTTCAGTTCTGGCGTCTGGTGCAGATGCTGTCGCCAGCCAGCGACTTCGTCCTGCATTTCGGCGGCGCGGTTCAGGATTGGCATGATGGTTCCATTTCGTTGTTGGTGCAGCCGGCTTCAGCCCGATGTTTTGGAATTGTGATTGTCAGGCGCTTTGCCATGTTGGCGTCACATAGGGTAAATAGCACCGCAATAATGCGGTCCGGTTTTTGAGGGTCGGATCCTTATGCTGGCGGTCACGTAACGAAATCTTACGGAGCCAGGGGCAATCAGGGCAAGAGGCGATTTCGGATTCGATCATGCGGCACAGGCATTTCCTCAAACTATTCCCGGCTGGCGCAATCATGCTGTCGGTCCTGGCTGGGCCGGCGCTGGCCAATCCGGTGGTGGTCTTCGACCTCAAGAGCGGCCAGATCCTGCAGCATCAGGATGCGTTCAAGCGCTGGTATCCAGCCTCGCTCAGCAAGCTGATGACCGCCTATGTGACCTTCAGGGCGATCGCGGCCGGGGAAGTCCAGCTCGATTCGCCGATCAAGGTGACCAAACATTCCGCCGGCGAACCGCCGAGCAAGATGGGTTTCAAGCCCGGCTCGGTGATGCGGCTCGACAATGCGCTGAAGATGATGCTGGTCAAATCGGCCAATGACATCGCCATGGCGGTCGGCGAGAATGTCGGCGGCTCGCAGGCAGCCTTTGCCGAAAGGATGAACGCCGAGGCGGCCCGGCTCGGCATGAACGGCACCCATTTCGTCAACCCGAACGGGCTTTACTCGCCCGACCAGTATACGACGGCGCGCGATCTCTCGATCCTGGTGATGGCGATCCGCCGCGAGTTTCCGCAATATGCGCCGTGGTTCTCGATCGAGGGGCTCGCGGTCGGCAAGAAGGCCATTTCCAACTACAATCTCCTGATCGGCCGCTATCCCGGCGCCGACGGCATGAAGACCGGCTTTGTCTGCCCGTCCGGCTTCAACATGATCGGTTCGGCGACCCGCAACGGGCGTACGCTGGTGGCGGTGGTGCTTGGCGAGAAGTCGGCGATCAGCCGTGCCGAAACCGCGGCCAAACTGCTCGATCAAGGCTTTGACGCGCCTGCCGCCGGGTCGACCACCGTCACCACGCTCGCTCCCTACGGCGATCTGATCTCGCCCAACGATATGCATGACGAGGTCTGCAAGAAGAAGACGAAGGCGGAGCAGTCCGAGGCGCCGCCAGCCGTCGCCGCTAAGGACGTGCCGAAATCGCCCTATCAGGAGAAGCTCGACCATGTGCCGACACTGGTTGCCGTTGGCCTCGGCGGCGCCACCGGCCCGGCGCCGAAAGCGATGCTCGACCAGGGCGCGCAGGAATATGCCGACGTGCCGATTCCGGCCTGGCGGCCCGACAAGCCGGTACCGGCCGCCACCGGCCCGAAAGTCGTGGGTGCCGCCGCGCAAGGCGACCAGCCGTCCAAAGGCGCGAATTAACCCGATGAGCGGTTTCCCGATCCCTGTCTCGGTGCTGACCGGCTTTCTCGGCGCCGGCAAGACGACATTGCTCAACCGGCTCCTGAAGGATCCGGCGCTGGCCGACACCGCGGTCATCATCAACGAGTATGGCGAGGTGGCGATCGACCACCTGCTGGTCGAGCAGGCCTCCGACGGCATCATCCAGCTTTCCGACGGCTGCCTGTGCTGCACGGTGCGCGGCGAACTTGTCGACACGCTGGCCGACCTAGTCGACCGGCTGCAGACCGGCCGTATCGCCCGGCTTGCCCGCGTCATCGTCGAGACCACGGGACTGGCCGACCCGGCGCCGGTGCTGCAGTCCATCATGGCCCATCCGGCGCTGGTCCAGGCCTTCCGGCTCGACGGCGTCATCACCCTGGTCGATGCGGTCAACGGGGATGCGACACTCGATGCGCATGTCGAGGCGGTCAAGCAGGTTGCGGTGGCCGACCGTATCGTGCTCTCCAAGGCCGATCTGGTCGCTGATCCCAGCGACCTCGAAACGCTGCGGGCACGCTTGCGGCAGATCAATCCCGGAGCTCAACTGCTCGATGTCGGGGAGACGAAGACCGGCGTGGCGGCGCTGTTCGACTGCGGCCTCTACAATCCGGCGACCAAGTCCGCCGACGTGCGGCGCTGGCTCGGCGACGAAGCGGCGCACGATCACGATCATCACCATGGCGAGCATGACCATGCAGACCATGATCGTGGGCACGGTCATGATCACGGCCATCGGCACGACCAGCGCGTACGCTCCTATTCGCTGGTCCATGAGGGGCCGGTGCCGTTCTCGGCCATAGAGATGTTCCTTGATTTGCTGCGCTCGACACATGGCGAGCACCTGCTGCGCATGAAGGGCGTCATCGAACTCAAGGAAGACCCGTCGCGGCCTTTGGTCGTGCATGGCGTGCAGAAGATCCTGCATCCGCCGGTGCGGTTGCCATCCTGGCCGGACAGCCAGCGTGGCACGCGGCTGGTTCTGATCACGCTCGACATGCCGGAAGACTATGTGCGCCGGCTGTTCGCCGCCTTCACCAACCGGCCGTCGGTCGACACGCCCGACCGCGCGGCGCTGGAAAATAACCCGTTGGCGATCGCCGGACTGTAATTTTTCGATTATTGCTCGCCGCGCTCGACCAGAAAGCGATGGCCGCCTGAAACCGACGCTGTTTCAATCAGCTGGTGGCCGGCATCCGAGCAGAAGGCGGGGATGTCTATGACGGCCAGCGGGTCGGTGGTTTCCAGCCAGAGCCGGCTGCCCGGCTGCATGCCGGCCAGCCGCTTCTTCGCCTTCAGCACGGGCAGAGGGCAGTTCAGCCCCTTCAGATCATAGACGGTGTCGCTGGCCACGGCGATCAGCCGCCGAACATGCCGAGCAGCTTGTTCTTCAGCTTCGTCACCCGGCTCTCGTCCGCGCTGGCGGCCTGCGTTTCGGCCGGCTGGGCTTCCGTCGGAGCAGCAATGGTCGCAGTGGCGACGGGAGCTTCCTTGGCGGCCCTGGCCGCTTCCTTTGCAGCCACGGCTTGCGCCTTGGCGGCTTCCTTTTCTGCCAACGCCTGCGCCTTGGCGGCTTCCTTGGCCTGTTTGGCGGCCTCAATGGCTGCCAGCCTCTGCTCCTCGGCCTTCTTCTTGGCCGCTTTTTCCGCGTCGAGCGCCGCCATCTTGCGGCCGGCGGGCGAATCGATGCGGCCCATGCGCGCCGTCTCGGTCACCGAACCGTCGGTGTTGAGCGATGGCGGGTCGATCGGCACGCGTTCGCCGCGCGCCCGGCGCTTCGACCAGTCGGAGACGATGCTGGCTTCCTTGATGCCGGCAATGGTTGGCTTCGGCGGCGGCACGCTAGCCTTGAGCGCGCCGTTGAACGCTGCATCGTAAGTGCTCTGATAGGCGTTGTAGGCGCTCTTCAAGGAATCCGGCTGCGTGGTCGCCGGGCAGGCGCCGGTCGGATCGAAGGTCTGGCCGTCGGCGGCAACCTGGTTGAAGACGTAGCGCTTCTCGCAGACGTCGACCTTCGGCGGCACCTTGGTGACTTCGAAATTGTCGTAGCCGACCTTCAGCATCTTCCAGAACTCATAGTTCGGATCGTTGCGGTAGCGCGCCATGTTGGCCGCGGTCATGCGGAACGGAAAAGCCTGGATCTGGAACTCGGTCTGGCCACCCTGAAAGGCGTCGCGGCCGAAGGCATAGATCTGCTCGATCTGTGCGTCGGTCATCGAATAGCAGCCCGACGACGAGCAGGCGCCATGCACCATCAGGTTCTGGCCGGTGCGGCCATTGGCGCGGTCATAGGCGTTGGGGAAGCCGATGTTGAAGGACAGATGGTAGTTCGAGCGCGGGTTCATCTGCGATGGCCGAACCGTATAGAAACCTTCCGGCGCCTGGCGGTCGCCCTCGGTGTATTTCGGCCCGAGCTTGCCCGACCATTTGCAGATATCGTAGCTCGCCACCATGTCGTAGCGGCCATTGGTCTTGGCCTTCCAGATTTCGAGCTTGCCTTCTTCCTTGAAGATACGGGCCATCACCGAGGAGGTGCGGATCATGCCCTTGGCCTTCATGTCGGCCAGGATCTTGTCGGGCAGCGGCTTGTTGGCTTCCGGGGCAAAATCCTTCATCGACGAATCATTGCAGCCGGCAACGACTATCGAGGCAATGAGGACTCCGGTGCGGGCAAACTTGGCAAACATGGATACGGCTATGTCTTTTTCCTCGGTCCATGGCCTCAAAGCGGCTGGACCCGTATGCTGAACACCGACGGACCGTAAGCCCGTTAACCTTGAAAATTCCTTACCGCAAGCTTCGACAAACCCCTCACGGCAATTTCATTGAACCGAATCCGGCGGCATTTTTGTGGCGAAAGCGCTCATTGCCGCCACATTGCCGTGGGCACGGGGCTTCGATGGTCCCATTGTGCCGTCAGACGGTCAGAGGCTGCGGCCCATCGCCAGGTATTTCTCGCGGCGCTGTTCACGGAAATCGGTGTTGGCGCCGGCGAATTCCTTCATCGTCTTGGCGATGAGGTCGCCGGTCGCGGCTATCACCGTTTCGGGCGCGCGCTGGGCGCCGCCCATCGGCTCGGGGATGATGGCGTCGATGATCTTCAGTTCGAGAAGATCCTGCGCGGTGATCTTCATGTTGGTCGCCGCGTCCTTGGAGCGCGTCGTGTCGCGCCACAGGATGGAGGCGGCACCCTCGGGCGAAATCACCGAATAGATGGCGTGTTCGAGCATGTAGACGCGGTTGGCGGTGGCGATCGCGATGGCGCCGCCCGAACCGCCTTCGCCGATGACGACCGAGATCGACGGCACTTTCAGGCCAAGGCAGGCCGAGGTCGAGCGGGCGATGGCTTCGGCCTGGCCGCGCTCCTCGGCGCCGACGCCGGGATAGGCGCCGGCCGTGTCGACCAGCGTCAGCAGTGGAATCTTGAAGCGGTCGGCAAGTTCCATCAGCCGCACCGCCTTGCGATACCCTTCAGGACGCACCGAGCCGAAATTGTGCTTCAGCCGGCTCGCCGTGTCCGAGCCCTTTTCCTGGCCGAGGATGGCGACAGGTTCGCCGCGGAAACGGGCAAAGCCGCCGACGATCGCCTGGTCCTCGCCGAAATTGCGGTCGCCGGCGAGCGGCGTGAAGTCGCTGAACAGACCCTTGATGTAGTCGACGCAGTGCGGCCTGTCGGAATGGCGCGCCACCTGAACCTTCTGCCATGGCGTCAGTGCCTTGTAGAGTTCGCGCAGCGCGTCGCGCGAACGCTTCTCGAGCCTGGTGATCTCGTCGGCGACATCGACCGCCTCGCCGTTCTCGGCAAGCTTCTTGAGCTCGAGGATCTTGAGCTCAAGATCCTGCACCGGCTTTTCGAAATCGAGGTAATTGTACATGCTTGAGCGGACCGATGCGTCGGAAGGCAAGGACTGCGGAACCGTTGAAACCAAGGCTCCGGGCGGTGAAATGTCGTCCTCACATAGCGATATGAGGCCTAGTCGGCAAGCGGATGATGATCGTTGACCAGCCGCACCAGCCGCTCCTCAAGCACGTGGGTGTAAATCTGTGTCGTCGATATGTCGGCGTGGCCAAGCAGTTGCTGCACGGCCCTGAGATCGGCGCCGTTCTGCAGGAGATGGCTGGCGAAAGCATGGCGCAGCACATGCGGCGATATTTTCGCCGAGGCGATGCCGGCGCGCGCCGCCAGCCCTTTCAGGTCACGGGCAAAGACCTGGCGCGAGAGATAGCCGCTGTCCGATGCCGCCGGAAACAGGAACGGGCTGTCGCCGAAGGCAGGCACCTTGGCCCGGGCGTCAAGCCAGCTCCGCATCGCCGAGCGCGCCTTGGCCGACAGCGGCACCATGCGTTCCTTGTCGCCCTTGCCGCGCACCATGAAGAAACGGTCGTCGCGCTGCGCCACCGTCACCGGCAGGCCGACCAGCTCGGAAACGCGCAGACCCGTGGCGTAGAGCACTTCGACCAGCGCATGCAGGCGCAAGGCCGCCAACCTGTCGGCATGACCGAGCCCGGCATCGCCGGCTTCGTGCGCGGCGCGGTCGATCAGCCGGCCGGTTTCGGCCTCGCTCATCGTCTTGGGCAGTGGCCGACCCTTCTTAGGGCTGTCCAGCGTGCCGGTCGGGTCGTCGGCGCGCAGGCCTTCGGCATAAAGGAACTTGAAGAACTGGCGGATTGCCGACAGTTTGCGCGCCTGCGACGTCGGCGCGAAGCCGCGCCCGGCGATGTCGTCGAGATAGGCGCGGATGTCGGCGGCACCTGCGCGGGCAAGTCCGCCGTCGATCCCGTCGGAAGCATCCTCCAGATCGCGGCGATAGGAGGAAAGCGTGTTCTCGGCCGCTCCCCGCTCGGCGCTCATCATTTCCAGGAAGGCCTCGATACGGGCGGCGCTGTTCATTTCCTTGAGGCGGTTCCGAGACAGTTTTGCTGTTCAGTTTTTCTTGGGATTGAGCTTTTCGGGCGGAATACGCACGCTCATTTCCGCTCTTTTCGGCTCGACGAACATCACCAGCGCGAACATCGTACCATAGGCAATGCCGGCCAGAATCGCGAGGGTCACGACAAAGCGAAACAGTGTCGGCATCAATTCTCGCCCGTCTTTTTGTTCTGCGTTTCCAAACCCTGTGCCCTTATGGGACGCCAATCCGACCAATTCAAGGAGGAAGCGGGGGCGTGTTGGCAACTTCTGATGCGAGCGTCCCTCTGTCCATATCGAGCCCACGGCACTCGGCACGCTTGACGCAAACCGGCTTTTCATGTCGATACGCCGGCAAAGAGGGCCCAAGAAACAGCTGATGAACGCGCTACAGGCAAATCCTCCAGGCGAGACCCATGCCGCGCTGCTTGGCAGGCTGGGCGGTCGGTCCATTGTCTTTGTCGGCCTGATGGGCGCCGGCAAGACGGCGATCGGCCGCAAGGTGTCGACGATGCTTTCGCTGCCCTTCATCGACAGCGACCAGGAGATCGAGAGCGTGTCGCGGATGACCGTTCCGGAGCTGTTCGAGCGCTATGGCGAAACCGAGTTCAGGGCCCTGGAGCAGCGTGTCATCCTGCGCGTGCTTGAAAACGGCCCGCAGGTTCTGTCGACCGGCGGCGGCGCCTTCATGAACGCGCAGACGCGCGAGGCCATCGCCGCGCACGGGGTCTCGGTGTGGCTGAAGGCCGAGCTCGACCTTCTGATGGACCGCGTTTCCAAGAAGCAGAACCGGCCGCTTTTGAAAAGCGCCGATCCCCGCGCCGTGCTGGAGCGGCTGATGGGGGAACGCTATCCGGTCTATGCCACTTCCGACGTCACCGTGCCGACCCGCGACGACCGCAAGGAGATCATCGCCGCCGAGGTGCTTGAGGCGCTTTGCCGGCATTTCGGCATCGATACGATAGAAGCGACGGGCGAGGTCGAATCATGAGCGCGGATCACCCTGTCATCGTCGAAGTCGGTCTCGGTGACCGGGCCTACGACATATTGATCGGCGCCGGCCTGCTGTCGCGCGCCGGTGCTGAGATTTCGCGCCGGCTGCCGGGCACACGCGCCGCCGTCGTAACCGACGAGAACGTCGCCGCGGCGCATCTCGATACGCTGAAGGCCGGGCTCGAGAAGGGTGGCATCCAGCCCACCGTCATCACGATGCCGCCCGGCGAGAAGACCAAGAGCTTTGCCCATCTCGAAGAGGTGGTCGATGGCGTCCTGGCCGCCAGGCTGGAGCGCGGCGACGTCGTCATCGCGCTTGGCGGCGGCGTCATAGGCGATCTCACCGGTTTTGCCGCCGGCATCGTGCGGCGCGGCATGAATTTCGTGCAGGTTCCGACCTCGCTGCTGGCGCAGGTCGATTCCTCGGTCGGCGGCAAGACCGGCATCAACAGCCCGCGCGGCAAGAACCTCGTCGGCGTCTTCCTCCAGCCCAGGCTGGTGCTGGCCGACACCGAAGTGCTCGACACGCTGCCGATCCGGGAATTTCGCGCCGGCTATGCCGAGCTCGCCAAATACGGGCTGATCGACCGGCCGGAATTCTTCGCCTGGCTGGAAGCGAACTGGGAAAAGGTGTTCGCCGGCGGACCGGAGCGGGCCGAGGCCATTGCCGAGGCCTGCCGCGCCAAGGCCGACGTCGTTGCCCGCGACGAGTTCGAAACGGGCGACCGCGCCCTGCTCAATCTCGGCCACACCTTCGGACACGCGCTCGAAGCCGCCACGCAGTATGACGGCGCTCGGCTTGTCCATGGCGAGGGGGTCGCCATCGGCATGGCGCTGGCGCACCGGTTCTCGTCGCGGCTCAATCTCGCCAGCCCCGACGATGCGGCCCGCGTCGAGGCGCATCTGCGTGCCGTCGGGCTGCCGTGGCGGATGGCCGATATCCCGGGCCATTTGCCCGATGCGGATACCCTGCTTTCATTCATCACGCAGGACAAGAAGGTGTCGCGCGGCGCGCTGACCTTCATTCTGACGCGCGGCATCGGCCAGGCCTTCATCGCCAAGGATGTACCGGCCTCGGAAGTGCTGTCGTTCCTCAGGGAAAGCCATCCAGCCAGCCGGAAAGCCGGCTGAGATGGACAATGGCTGGATCGTCGTCGCCGTCCTTGCCATCATCGTCCTGCTGGTCGTTGCCGTGCGCAAGCGTCTCCTCGCCATGTTCGGCTATGAACTGTCGCGCATCGAGCCGCAGCGCTCGAGCCAGGACGAATTGCGCGGCGCGGTCGACGATTTCCGCCGTGACGGGCAGGTGGTGCGCGAGGACCGCGACCGCATCGGCGGCCTGTTCGACCTCGAAGAGCTCGAAGTTTCCGACGTCATGGTCCACCGCACGAATATGCGCTCGGTCAACGCCGACAATGCGCCGGAGGCAGTGGTGCGCGAGATCCTGCAGAGCCCGCACACCCGCATGCCGCTCTGGAAAGGCTCGCTCGACAACATCGTCGGCGTGCTGCACGCCAAGGATCTGCTGCGCGCGCTGAACGAAGTCGGCAACGATTTCTCGCAAATCGACGTGATGAAGATCGCCTCAAAACCCTGGTTCGTGCCCGACACCACGACCTTGCAGGAACAGCTCAACGCCTTCCTGCGCCGCAAGGCGCATTTCGCCGTCGTCGTCGACGAATATGGCGAGGTCGAGGGGCTGGTGACGCTGGAGGACATCATCGAGGAGATCGTCGGCGAGATCGCTGACGAGCACGATGTCGACATCCAGGGCGTCAAGCAGGAGGCAGACGGCTCCATCGTGGTCGATGGCACGGTGCCGATCCGCGACCTCAACCGGGCGCTCGACTGGAACCTGCCCGACGAGGAGGCGACCACCATTGCCGGCCTCGTCATCCACGAGGCGCAATCGATCCCCGAGGAGAAGCAGGCTTTTACGTTCCACGGCAAGCGCTTCGTCGTGATGAAGCGCGACAAGAACCGCATTGCCAGGGTCAGGATCCGGCCGGCCGGCGACGCCTGAAGCCTGTCTTTATGCTAGTTGCCCCAAGGCCGCTGCGCACTTTTTGATCGATATGCGCCGGGCCTGAGCCACGGCATCGGTGCAACAACCAAGCCTCATTCCGCGATCTGGCTCGTCGACCGTTCATGGACCGTCAGGCCCGTCTCAGCGTCGACGGCGGCCAGGCTGACCTCATAGCCCCAAAGCCTCCGGATGTGACGAAGCGTGGCGTCGCGGCTGGTGTCCTCAAGAAGGATGCCCTGTTTCACCTTGTGCTGCAGTCGCAAATGCCGATCGCCGAGCAGATCGACATCCACCACCTGGATGTCCGGTCGGTTCGCGCCGACGTCGTAGTTGTGAGCGAGCGCGGCGCGTATCTTTTCATAGCCGCGCTCGTTGTGGATCGAGGCGACCTCACAATGCGGCTGGTCGGCAGCGTCGCCGAGCACAAAAAACCGCCATTTCCGGATCAAGGCCGGGCTGAGGTACTGGCGGATAAAGGACTCGTCGCGGTGGTCTGCCCAGGCGTCGAGGAGGACCTCGCGCCAGTTGCCGTGGCCGGCGATGTCGGGAAACCAGTCTCGGTCCTCGGCCGTCGGCTTGGTCGAAATGCGCCTGATGTCCTGCATCATGTCGAGGCCGAGAGCGTATGGATTGATGCCCGAAAAACGCGGATCATCGAACGCCGGCTGGAAGACCACGTTGGAATGATTGCGCAGGATTTCGAGCATGGCGCCCTCGCTGATCCGGCCGCGGTCGAACAGCGTGTTCATCACGGTGTAGTGCACGAAGGTGGCGCAGCCCTCGTTCATCACCTGTGTTTGCCGTTGCGGATAAAAATATTGCGCTATGACGCGAACGATCCTGATGATCTCGCGCTGCCAGGGCTCCAGGACCGGACTGTTCTTTTCCAGGAAATAAAGGAGGTTTTCTTCGGGCAGGTTGAGCGATTTCTTCCACTCCGGGTCTTGGACCTTGACGTCGGCCCTTTGCTGCGAATGCGGCAGTGTGCGCCACAGATCGTTATAGGAGCGCTCTTCGTATTCGAGACGCTCGCGAAGCCCTTCGCGCAGTCGCTCCGACGACAGCTTCGGCGGCCGCTGATAGCGGAACACGCCCTGTTCCATCAGCGCGTGGGCGGAATCGAGAACGGCCTCGACGGCAGCGAGGCCGTGCCGCTCCTCGCAACGGACAATGTAGCTCTTGGCGAAGTCCAGGTAGCCGAGGATCGCTCCAGCGTCCGTCCACTGCTTGAACAGATGGTTATTCTTGAAGAAATGGTTGTGCCCGAGCGCGGCGTGAGCCGTCACCAAGGCCTGCAGGGCCATGGTGTTCTCCTCCATCAGATAGACGATGCAGGGATTGGAATTGATGACCAGTTCATAGGCAAGTCCGCGCCCGCCTTTGCGATAGAGCAGATCCTGGTGGAGGAAGTGTTTGCCGAAAGACCAATGTCGGTACATCAGCGGCATACCGACTGACGAGTAGGCGTCGAGCATCTGCTGGGAGGAGATGATCTCCATCTGCACGGGATAGATATCGAGATGGAGCTCTTCGACAGCGATCGCCTCGATCGCATCATAGACCCGCGACAATTTCGTAAAATCCCAGTCGGATCCGGAAAAAAGCAGTTCGGAATTAGCGGCTTGTGTGGCCATCAGCTCCCTCACGCTCTCTTGAGGAGAGTCGGCTGTCTGCCGAAGAGCTGGCGAAAGACCGGGTAGATATCGGCGGGCGTGGCGATGCGGCTCATCTGGAAGTTCGGCCATTTCAGGTCGATCGCGCTATAGGCACGCCATAGCGATGTCCCGTTCTCGGTCGTGCCGAATATATGGGCTTCGCGCTCGTCGATGATCTCGACATAGGCAAAATACTGGCACAGCCGCATGAGCTTGCCGTCGAGCAGGGCTATGCAGCGCTCGGAATCGGTGATGGAATTGTCTCCGTCCGAGGCCTGGGCGGCATAGATGTTCCACTGGCTGGCCGGATATCGCTGCTCGATGATGCGATGCATTTCCTCGAGCGCGGTGGAAACGACGGTACCGCCGCTTTGCGTGCAGTTGAAGAATGTCTCCTCGTCAACCTCCTGCGCCTCGTGGGTATGGCGGATGAAGACGATTTCGATCCGGTCATAGCGCCGTTTCAAAAACAGGTGCAGCAGCACGAAGAAGCGTTTGGCCAAATCCTTTTCGCGCTCACCCATGGACCCGGACACATCCATCAGACAGAACATGACGGCGTTGGCGTTCGGCACGGGCTGGGGGTCGAAGCGGTTGAATCGAATGTCGACGGGATCGACATAGGCAATTCGCCTGCGCCGCCGCTCCAACCGGTCAAGCTCCTCGCGCAATGTCGCAATGTGCCGGCGCGTCGCCGCGCTGGATCGCATCAACTCGAGCATGGCGATTTCCTCGAGGATCGCGTCCAACTCGCCCTGCTTGGGGCGCCTCAGCGCAATACGCCGTCCGTGACTGTTACGCATCGTGCGCCCAACATTGATGTTGGTGGGTGAACCGGTAGCGGCGAAGCCAGCCCGGCGCGGCTTGAAGGCAAGGATTTCCTTGAGGTTGAGCTTGACCATATCCGGGAGTTCGAGATCCTCGAAAAAAAGATCGAGCACCTCTTCGCGTGACAGCACAAAACGAAAGTCGTCTTCAGACACGGTGTCTCCCGGGGACGACGCCCCGGCGCCGCCGCCCTGGCCGGGCTTGGGGATCAGATCTCCAGGAGAGAAATGCCTGTTGCCCGGCAGGATGTACTGGCGCCTGCCGCTGTTCCTGGCGTTGTTGAAGGTCGGCTCGCCCGTGCCTCTGTCGGGCATGGGCACTGCGTGCTCGGCATCCACGTCGGCGATCCTGCCGATGCGGATCTGATCGCGTAGGCTTCGCTTGAGTTCTTCCCGAGCGCGCCTGAGGAACCGCTGGCGATTGCCCAGGCTCTTGTCCTTCGGATTCAGGCGGCGGTCGATGAAAATAGGCATGGAACCATTCGGGCCTCTCTTAACCCGCCTTGTTCACCCGCATGTACCAGTCGACAAGCCGGCGCACCTGCCGCTCGGTGTAGCCGCGTTCCACCATGCGCTGCACGAATTCATTGTGCCGCTTTTCCGTGACGCTGTCCTGCTTGGAGCCGAAACTGATCACCGGCAAGAGGTCTTCGACCTGGCCGAACATCCGCTTCTCGATGACCTCGCGAAGTTTCTCATAACCTGTCCAGGACGGGTTGCGGCCGTGGTTTCGCGCCCGGGCACGCAGCGTGAATTTGACCACTTCATTGCGGAAGTCCTTGGGATTGGCGATGCCGGCCGGTTTCTCGACCTGCGACAATTCCTTGTCCAATACCTCGCGATTGAGAATCTGGCCCGTGTCGGGATCCTTGTAGTCCTGGTCCTCAATCCAGGCATCGGCATAGGCGATGTAGCGGTCGAAGAGGTTCTGGCCATATTCGCTGTATGATTCCAGATAGGCTTTCTGAATCTCGTGGCCGATGAACTCGGCATAGCGCGTTGCCAGTTCCGACTTGATGAAGTCGAGATAGGCGCCTTCCGTTTCCTTTGGAAACTGCTCGCGCTTGATCGCCTCTTCCAGGATGTACATCAGGTGCACGGGATCGGCAGCCACCTCCTTGGTGTCGTAGTTGAATGTCTGGGACAAGATCTTGAAGGCGAAGCGTGTGCTTACGCCGGTCATGCCTTCGTCGACGCCGGCGGCATCGCGATATTCCTGGACCGACTTCGCCTTGGGGTCGACTTCCTTGAGGTTCTCACCGTCATAGGCGCGCATCTTGGTGTAGAGCGGCGAATTGTCGTGCTCGGCAAGGCGGGTCGAGACCGTGAATCGGCTGAGAATGTCCATCACTTCAGGTGCGCAGGGGCTTGCGGCCAGGTCGCTCTCGCGCAGCAGCTTTTCATAGATCTGCCGCTCTTCGGTGATCCGCAGGCAATACGGTACCTTGACCACGAGGATGCGGTCGAGAAAAGCCTCATTGTTCTTGTTGTTTTTGAACTGTTGCCATTCCGATTCGTTGGAATGGGCAATGATGATGCCCTGGTAGGGAAAGGCGCCGAAATTCTCGGTACCGTTGTAGCTGCCTTCCTGGGTCGCCGTCAGCAACGGATGCAGGACCTTGATGGGTGCCTTGAACATCTCGACGAATTCGAGCAGGCCCTGCGTGGTCCGGTTCAGTCCGCCGCTGTAGGAATAGGCGTCCGGGTCGGATTGGCTGAAATTTTCCAGCTGTCTGATGTCGACCTTGCCGACCAGGGCCGAGACATCCTGATTGTTTTCGTCGCCAGGCTCTGTCTTGGCAATGCCGATCTGGCGCAGCCGGGAAGGCATCAACTTGACCACGCTGAATTTGGAAATGTCGCCGGACAGTTCGTCGAGTCGCTTGGCCGCCCATGGCGAGATGAGCCCATGCAGCCGGCGTCGGGCTATGCCGTATTTATCCTCCAGCAGGTCGCCCATGCGATCGGGGTTGAAAAGGCCAAGTGGCGATTCGAAAACCGGGCTGATCTGGTTGCCGACCTTCAGCGTGTAGATCGGGCGCTGTTCCATCAATTTCTTCAGCCGTTCGGCCAGGGAGGATTTGCCGCCGCCGACAGGGCCGAGGAGGTAGAGGATTTGCTTGCGCTCCTCGAGTCCCTGGGAGGCATAGCGAAAATAGCCGGCGATACGCTCGATCGTTTCCTCCATGCCGTAGAAGTCGGAGAAGGAGGGATAGATTTTAAGGGTGCGGTTCGAAAAGATGCGGCCGAGCCGTTCGTCCTTGCTGGTGTCGACCAGGTCGGGTTCGCCGATCGCCTCGACCATCCGTTCAGGCGCCGAGGCATACATTGATTTGTCCTCTCGGCAGGCAAGGAGATACTGCTGGAGGCTGGTTTCTTCCTGGGCGGCGTTGGCATAAATCTCCGAAAAAAGGTCGAAGACGTCGGACTGATTGTCGCGCATAGTGCTTTGCCCTCAGAGCCGTGCTGGCTACCTAATGGCTCATCACATATTCAACTGCCGGAACGCATGGTGGTTCCCTTTATTAGGAGCGCGCGTGCATTTGGCATTGAAACCCGAGACGCCAGCCATCTGGCCGAAATGCTTACCCAATACTTAGGTGGTGATGGCCAGACGAGGTCGTCAAGGGGCAGATATTGATTTCGTGATCTGCACGGTATTGAAGCGCGTTGATGCGGCCTGAGGCGGCGAGAGTTGCGACCCGGTTCTGGACGCGCGTAGCGCCCGCGAGCGCTGTTGGACCTGCACAGCCGGGAGACTACGATGATCGATCGACGAAACCTCATCCTGACCTCCCTGGCGGCGATGCTGCCCTTGGAAGCATGGACCGTGCCGCGCCAGCCCGCGCCAGAAACGTTTGACTACGGACCGGCTCGACTCGACCTTTATGCACCGGAGGACGCAAGCGGGCTGCCGGTGGTGTTTTTCGTTCATGGCGGCGCCTGGCGGCTCGGCAAACGCAGCCAGGTGGGCGCCAAGCCGGCCTTCCTGCTTGCCAACCGCTTCTGCTTCGTCTCCATCGACTACCGTATGCTGCCGCAGGCCGATGTCGCCACCCAGGCGGGCGACGTCGAGAAGGCCTATGCCTATGTCAGGGCCAACATCGCCCGGCATGGTGGCGACCCCAACCGCATCGTCGGCATGGGCCATTCGGCCGGCTGCCACCTGATTGCCCTGACCGGCATGCGCGGTGGATTGCCCGGCGTCGCCGGGCTGCTTCTCGATGATACCCGGGCCTATGATCTCGCCGCGCTCGCCGAAAATGGCGGCATGGTGCGGGCCTATGCGCGCGTGTTTTCCGATGCTTCGCAATGGGCGGCGCTTTCGCCGGCGAGCTATGTGGACGGCCGCAAGCATCCGCCGACCTTCATCGCCTATTCTCGTGCCGACGGTCGCGGCGAGCAGTCCACGACCTTTGCCGAGCGCCTGCGCGCCACAGGCACCGAGGTGACGCTGTTCGATGGCAGCGCGTATACGCATATGTCGATCAACCGCGATTTCGGCAGGGATGGCGATGCGCTGACCGCCGCCGCGCTGACGTTCCTGAAATCGGTGGTCGGTTGACTCAGCCGATTGTCGCTCGCCCATTCCGTCGCTGGATCATGCCAAAAGCGTCGGCGGAATATTGCGGCGCGGACATGCGCGGGTGCAATTGCTCCTCGTTAACGGGAGAAAATTTGCATGAATGGCGCCGATGTCCTGTGCGACGTGCTGCTGGCCAATGATGTTACGGTGTGCTTCGCCAACCCCGGCACATCCGAAATGCATTTCGTCGCCGCGCTCGACCGCAAGCCGCGGATGCGTTGTGTGCTTGGCCTGTTCGAGGGCGTGGTGACCGGTGCGGCCGACGGCTATGCGCGCATGACCGATCGCCCCGCAGCGACGCTGCTTCACACAGGGCCGGGGCTGGCCAACGGTCTTGCCAACATGCACAACGCAAGGCGCGCCAGGAGTTCGATGATCAACATCGTCGGCGACCATGCCTCATACCATCTGCCGCTCGATGCGCCGCTGACCAGCGATATCGGAGGCCTGGCGGCGCCGATGTCCAACTGGGTGCGCCGCATCGAAGGGCCTGCCGATGTCCAGCCGGCCACGGAGGCGGCCTTTCGCGCCTCGCTGACGCCGCCGGGCGTCACGACGCTGATCCTGCCGGCGGACGCGGCCTGGGGGGAGGCTGACGCGGTTTCGCTCGGCAAGGTTGTCCTTTCACCGCCGCCGGTGGTTGACGTGGATGCGGTGCGTCAGGTGGCCGCGGCGATCCGCTCCGCGCCCGGCCGTGTTGGCATGATCGTTCGCGGGCGGGCGGCGCGCGCCGATGCGCTCGAGATCGCCGGCCAGATTTCGGCGGCCTGCGATGTCAGGCTGTTCAGCGAGGTCCTGATCGCCAGGATGCAGCGCGGGCGCGGACGTGTCGCGCCGACGCGCATTCCCTATCCTGTCGACGCGGCGACGGCAGCGCTCAGGGATATCGATGTTCTGGTGCTGGTCGGCGGAAAGGAGCCGGTCGCCTTCTTTGCCTATCCGGGAAAACCGGGACGGCTTGTCCGTGACGACTGCCAGGTGCTGACGCTCGCCGACCATGGGCAGGACCTGCATGCGGCGCTGGAAGCGCTTCGCGGTGAACTTGGCGTCAAGCCATCGCAACGGACGGCGGTTGCCAGCGCGTTTCCCGACGAGGCAACGCCGAACGGCCCGCTGACGGAAGACGCCATCGCACTGTCTGTCGCGAGAAAGCTGCCGGCCGACGCGATCGTCTGCGACGAGGCCGTCACCTCGGCGCGGCGTTTCTTCGCGCTGTCGGCCTTTGCCGCGCCGCACGATTACATGATGGGCACGGGCGGGTCGATCGGCGGCGGCATCCCGCTGGCGACGGGTGCGGCGATCGCCTGTCCCGGCCGCAAGGTGATCAATCTCGAGGCCGACGGCAGCGGCATGTACACGGTGCAGGGCCTGTGGACGCAGGCGCGGGAACGTCTCGACGTGGTGACGATCGTCTTTTCCAACCGCACCTACGCGATCCTGCATGGCGAGATGAAGAATGTCGGCGTGAATGCGATCGGCGAGAATGCGCGGCGCATGCTCGATCTCGATCATCCGGCGCTGGACTGGGTTTCGCTGGCCAAGGGCATGGGCGTGGAGGCTGCGCGTGCGGATACCTGCGAGCGGTTCGACGCGCTGCTCGACGCTGCCTTGTCTCGCCCGGGGCCGTTTCTGATCGAAGCGGTAATCTGACCGGTTCTTACCAGCGCGTCTGTTCGCCGGGCGCCGCAGGCTCGATCGCCAGCGCGTGCACGCCGGCCTTCAACTCGTCGGCCAGCAGTTCGTTGACGGCGCGGTGACGGTCGATGCGGCTCATGCCGGCGAAATTCGGCGAGACGATGCGGACACGGAAATGCGTCTCGCCGGTGCCGTCGAACTCGGCGTGGTGGCCGGATTCCACGTGATGATGGCCGGCGTGCAGATGGCTTTCGTTGAGGATGACCAGCCGGTCCGGCGAAAATGCCTTGTTGAGCTTGTCTTCCATGGTCGCCTGTATGGACATCGTTTTCTCCCTTCACCACATATGGTTGGCGCTGCCGTGAAAACCAGAAATCGGTCTCACCAGGCCGCTGGCGCGCAACAAAATCAGTCATTCGCCTGCTTTAAGCCGCGATTCAGCGGTTAGGGCGATGATCGCGAAAATGTCAATTCTTGTTTCGCATCTGCGAACGCCCCATAAATGGGTGAGATGAAGCCGTATCCCAAATATTTCGAGAAGATTCGCGTTCGCCCCGACAAGGACGCGGAGGTGAAGTCGCACGCGCCGATCTGCCAGTGGGATGGCTGCAAGGAGGCGGGCACGCATCGCGCGCCGGTCGGGCGCATGAAGGAGGGCGAGTATTTCCGCTTCTGCTTCGACCACGTGCGCGAGTACAACAAGGGCTTCAACTACTTCTCCGGCGTGCCGGACACCGAGGTCGCGCGCTTCCAGAAGGAAGCCATGACCGGCCACCGGCCGACCTGGAAGATGGGCGTCAACGGCGCCTCGACACGCTCCTCGCCCGATATGGCGCAGATGCGCTCCGGCCGCGCCGGCTACTACAACCGCATGCGCGACCCGTTCGACCTGTTCAAGGGGCCGAAGGATCCGCGCGAGGCGCGCGAGCGCAAGGCGAAGCCCCTTGAGGCCAAGGCGCTGGAAACGCTTGGCCTTGATACAAAGGCGACTGGCAAGGACATCAAGGCGCGCTATAAGGAACTGGTGAAGCGTCACCATCCGGATGCGAATGGCGGCGACAGAGGTTCGGAAGACCGGTTCCGCGATGTGCTTCAGGCCTATCGCGTGCTCAAACAGGCGGGCCTGTGCTGAGCGACCCTACGGTTCGTGTCGTTTTCCAACTTTCATAAGGTTGGAAAAGGCTTTAAGACCGCCCCCGAACAAAATCGATTGCCGGCGAAACGCGACGTTTCGCTTGTGGAGACGTTGAGAGATATGAACAAGGTCGATCGCGATATCGCCAACCTGCCCGACACGACGGTGTCGGTGAAGGAGAAATTCGGCTTCGAGTCCAAGATGGTGGTGCCGGCCTATTCGGTGACATCAGAGCATGTGCCCGACATTGATCCCGACTATCTGTTCGACAAGGCGACGACCTTGGCGATCCTCGCCGGCTTTGCCTACAACCGCCGCGTCATGGTGTCGGGCTATCACGGCACCGGCAAGTCGACCCATATCGAACAGGTTGCCGCCCGCCTCAACTGGCCTTGCGTGCGCGTCAACCTCGACAGCCATGTCAGCCGTATCGACCTCGTCGGCAAGGACGCGATCGTGGTCAAGGACGGCTTGCAGATCACCGAATTCCGCGACGGCATCCTGCCCTGGGCCTATCAGCACAATGTCGCGCTGTGCTTCGACGAATACGATGCCGGCCGTCCCGACGTGATGTTCGTCATCCAGCGCGTGCTGGAATCGTCCGGCCGCCTGACGCTGCTCGACCAGAGCCGGGTCATCCGCCCGCATCCCGCGTTCCGGCTGTTCTCGACCGCCAACACCGTCGGTCTGGGCGACACCACCGGCCTCTATCACGGCACCCAGCAGATCAACCAGGCGCAGATGGACCGCTGGTCGATCGTCACCACGCTGAACTATCTGCCGCACGACAATGAAGTGAACATCGTGCTGGCCAAGGCCAAGCACTATCGCGACACCAAGGGCAAGGACATCGTCAACAAGATGGTGCGCGTCGCCGATATGACGCGCTCGGCCTTTATCAATGGCGACCTGTCGACGGTGATGAGCCCGCGTACCGTCATCACCTGGGCCGAGAATGCCGAGATCTTCGGCGATGTCGGCATGGCGTTCCGGCTGACCTTCCTCAACAAGTGCGACGAGCTGGAACGCTCGGTGGTTGCCGAGTTCTACCAGCGCGCCTTCGGCCAGGATCTGCCCGAGAGCGCGGCCAACGTGGTGCTGGGCTAAGCAGAGCCTCGATGGCGGGTCCGGGCGACAATACGCGCAACAAGTCGAAGACGGGGTCTGAAGCCGATAGCTTCAAGCGCGCCGTCACCGTCTGCATGCGCGCCATCGCCGGCGACAAGGAGATGGAAGTCGGCTTCGCCAAGGACAGGCCGGCGCTGGCCGGCAGCCGCGCGCGGCTTCCTGAACTGCCCAAGAAGGCATCGAAGACCGACATCGCGATCACCCGCGGGCTCGGCGATTCCATGGCGCTGAAGCGCGCCTGCCACGACGTGCGCATCCACAGCAAGCTGGCGCCCGAAGGCAAGGCTGCCCGTGCCATCTACGACGCGGTCGAGCAGGCCCGCGTCGAGGCGATCGGCAGCCGCGCCATGCAAGGCGTCGCCGACAATATCGGCTCGATGCTGGAGGACAAATACGCCAAGGCCAACCTCGTCGACGTCAAGGACAAGGCCGACGCGCCCATCGAGGAGGCGCTGGCGCTGATGGTGCGCGAAAAGCTGACCGGAAGGCCGGTGCCGAAGAGCGGCGAGCGGCTGGTCGAACTCTGGCGGCCGTGGGTCGAGGAGAAGGCCAAGGCGGACCTCGACGGCCTGTCGGAAAAGCTCGAGGACCAGCAGGCCTTCGCCCGCGTTGTACGCGAGATGCTCGCCTCCATGGAAATGGCCGAGGAACTCGGCGACGACCAGGAGACCGAAGACTCCGAGGACAATGACGACAACCAGCCGCAAGGCGAGGAACAGAGCGAGGAGGGCGGCGAAGACGATTCCGGCTCCGAGCAGTCGCAATCCGAGGACGCCGAGGCATCGGCGGACGACGAGCAGTCGGCGGAGACCGAGGCCTCCGACGCGACGGCCGACGATCTGTCGGATGACGACGATGCCGATGCCGAGACGCCCGGGGAGGCGCGCCGCAACGACAATCCCTTCACCAATCTGCCGAAGGAAATCGACTACAAGGTCTACACGTCAGCTTTCGACGAGACGGTCGGCGCCGAGGAGCTCTGCGAAGAGGAAGAGCTCGACCGGCTGCGCGCCTTCCTCGACAAGCAGCTCGCCAACCTGTCGGGCGTCGTCGGACGGCTCGCCAACCGGCTGCAGCGCCGCCTGATGGCGCAGCAGAACCGGTCCTGGGATTTCGACCTGGAAGAGGGCTATCTCGACCCGGCGCGGCTGGTGCGCGTGGTCATCGATCCGATGCAGCCGCTGTCGTTCAAGCAGGAACGCGACACCAAATTCCGCGACACGGTGGTGACGCTGGTGCTCGACAATTCCGGCTCGATGCGCGGCCGGCCGATCACGGTCGCCGCCACCTGCGCCGACATTCTGGCGCGCACGCTGGAGCGCTGCGGCGTGTCGGTCGAGATCCTCGGCTTCACCACGCGGGCCTGGAAGGGTGGGCAGGCGCGCGAGAAATGGCTGAAGGACGGCAAGCCGCCGAACCCCGGTCGGCTCAACGACCTGCGCCATATCATCTACAAGTCGGCCGACCACCCGTGGCGGCGGGCGCGGCGCAATCTCGGCCTGATGATGCGCGAAGGCCTGCTCAAGGAAAACATCGACGGCGAGGCGCTCTTGTGGGCGCACAACCGGCTGATTGCCCGGCCCGAACAGCGCAAGATCCTGATGATGATCTCGGACGGCGCGCCCGTCGACGATTCGACGCTGTCGGTCAATCCCGGCAATTATCTCGAACGCCATCTGCGCGCCGTCATCGAACTGATCGAGACGCGTTCGCCGGTGGAGTTGCTGGCCATCGGCATCGGCCATGACGTCACGCGCTATTACCGGCGCGCCGTCACCATCGTCGATGCCGAGGAACTGGCCGGCGCCATGACCGAGCAACTGGCTTCGCTGTTTGCCGAGGAAAGCGCGAAGGATACGCGTCGCGGCGGCATGCGGCGCGCCGGATGATCTTTTTCCGAGGCGGGTTTCGGCACACGCTTTTCGCCGCCTTCGCCTTGCTTGCCGGCATGGCTTCGGCGCCAGCCGGTTCGGCCGACCCGGCTCCGGTTGAGCCTGTCGCGGTCTCGGCCCGCCCGATCACCGAATTCCATATTGGCCGTACCGACAAGCAGTTTGGCCAGCTCGAATTCGTCGGCGGGCTGGAAATGACCTCGCCATCACGTGATTTCGGGGCGCTGTCGGCCTTCCGGTTTCTGAAAGCCGGCAGTGATTTCATCGGCGTGGCCGACACCGGTTACTGGTTCTTCGGCTCGGTGGCCCGCGACGCTGACAGGCGGCCCGTTGGCATCCAGAATTTTCGCATGCAGCAGATGGTCGACCAGAACGGCCAGCCGATCGACGAAAAATGGGAAGTCGACGCCGAGGGCCTTGCGGTCAAGGACGGCATCGCCACCGTTGGTTTCGAGCGCAACCATCGCGTCGCCCAGTTCAGGATTGACCAAGACAATATGAAGGGGTCGTTCCGGCAGTTGGATTTCCTGGTGCCGGCGCGGGAGCTGCGGCAGAATCGCGGCTTCGAGACCGTCACCCATGCCAATGCCAACGGCCAGCATCAGGGCGGCCTGGTCGTGGTCTCGGAGAAGAGCCTCGACAAGGCCGGCAATATCTACGCCGCCATCATCGAAGGCCCGCACAAGGGCGTCTTTGCCGTCAAGCGCAACGACGATTTCGACATCACCGATGGCGCCTTCCTGCCGGATGGCGATCTTTTGCTGCTGGAGCGCAGTTTCACCATGGCGGGCGGCCTCAAGATGCGGCTGCGGCGCATTTATGGAGAGAGCGTCGAGAAGGGCGCCGTCGCCGATGGGCCGGTGCTGCTGCAGGTCGACATGGGCTACCAGATCGACAATATGGAAGGTCTCGACGTCTGGACCCGCGATGACGGCGCGCTGATGGTGTCGCTGATCTCCGACGATAACCACTCGATCCTGCAGCGCAATCTCTACCTGGAATTCATCCTGCACCAGGATTGATGAGCGGCAGCCCCAACGATCTGAAGCTGAGTGTATTCAACACCGGCTTCACCACCGGACCTACGCTCACCCGCTCGCCGACTGGATTGCCGAACGCCGCATACCGCGGAACGCCATCATACCGACCAGGGCGCCTTCTTCGACGGTGTCGTTCCGCCAAGGAGCGGGAGGAGGGGACACGCGGGCTCCTGGAGGCCCTTGCCGCCGAGCTCCAGAAGTCGAACTAGGGCAATTCCAGGAAAAGTGCGTAGCGGTTTTCCGTCCGGAATTGCGTAAAACAAGAAGTTAGAGCGGTCAAAGATTCTATCAAACTCTGAATCGCCCTAAGTCCCGCTGAACATCGCCTGAGGCGGACCCGCTGGCCGACCTTACGTCAGGATCATCGGCCGTTGGTGGCGATCCAGATGACATGGCGCGCGCCGCGCTTGCCGTTGGCGCGCGTGTTGACCTCCTCAAAGGCGAAGCCGGCCTGTTTCAGCCGCCGCGTGAAGCCGGCATCCGGGCCTTGCGACCACACCGCCAGCACGCCGCCCGGCTTGAGGGCGCTACGCGCGTCGCCGAGCCCTGCCAGGCTGTAGAGAGCGTCATTGCCCTTGTGGACGATGCCTTCAGGGCCATTGTCGACGTCGAGCAGGATCGCGTCCCAGGCTGCGGGCTCGGACCGTATCAACTTGCCGACATCGGCCTCGCGGATGGTGACGCGGGAATCGTCGAGCGAGCCGGCGAAAATCTCGGCCATCGGGCCGCGCGCCCAGGCGACGACGGCCGGCACCAGTTCCGCGACAACGATTTCGGCATTGTTGCCCAGTTCGGCGAGAGCAGCGCGCAGCGTAAAACCCATGCCAAGTCCGCCGATCAGCACCCTCGGCTGCCGATGGCCCGCGATCTTCTGGCAGGACAGTCTCGCCAGCGCCTCCTCGGAGCCGCTCAGCCGGCTGTTCATCAACTCGTTGGTGCCGAGCATGATCGAGAATTCGGAACCGCGCCGTTTCAGCCGCAGTTCCTGTTGGCCATCAGGCGTTTTCGCGGAGTCCAGCTGGATCCAGGGAATCACGACTTAGGCCGCGGCAACGGCCGGCTGGCTCCAGCGGGCGGCGAGCAGCCGGTAGGGGATCAGTGCCACGACAGCGATGATCAGTTTCACGCTGAGGTCGCCGAGCGCCCAGGACACCCAACGCATGGCCTCGACATGAAACACGCCCATCAACGGGGCGCTCCCGAGAGCAAAACTGTCGCTTGGGCCGGCGAAGGCAAAGGCGGCCGAAAAGGCCACGCCGAAGAACACGACGGTGTCGAACACCGATCCGACCAGCGTGCCGACGATCGGCGCCCGCCACCAGCTCTGCCGGCGCAGCCGGTTGAACACGGTGACGTCGAGCAATTGCGCGGTCAGGAAGGCAGCGCCCGAAGCGGCCGCGATACGCACCAGCCGGTCGGCCGACGTCTCGAATTCGATGAAGCCGTGGCGAAACAGGAAGGGTGGGATCAGGATCGAGCACACTACCGCCGTCATGAAGCCGACAAAGACGATGCGGCGCGCCACGGCAGGTCCGTAGCGCCGGTTGGCAAGGTCGGTGACCAGGAAGGAGAAGGGGTAGGTGAACGCGCCCCAGGTCAAAACGTCGGCGAGCGACAGGCCGCCAATCTGGCCCTGCATGGGAAACTGCACGAGGATGTTCGATGCCACGACGACAAGCGCCATGGCGGCCACGAAAGGCAGGTATCGCGAAAAAGAAGACATTTTTTTATCCTGGGTAATGGAACCAGCGGAGCATCATGCCGATCGGGCGGTGCCCGCTTCGCAGTTGGGCATCGGATTGTCGAGCCTTGCGGATCTATCCGATGCTCAGTGGCCAACAAAAGATTGGCCAGAGGCCAACAAGAGGTTGGCCGGGGCGGTCGTCCCCCGCCTTATCTGATGTTACGCAGCGACCTGCTCGGCGAGCTTCTTGGCGATCTGCTTCTTCAGCAGGCGCGCGCGCTGCGACAGTTCCTTGACGTCGGCCTTGGCCAGGAAAGCGTCAAGACCGCCACGATGTTCGACCGAACGCAGCGCGTTGGCTGAGATGCGCAGGCGCACGTTCTGGTTCAGCGCTTCCGAAATCAGCGTCACATTGACGAGGTTCGGCAGGAAGCGACGCTTGGTCTTGTTGTTGGCGTGGCTCACATTGTTGCCGGTCTGGACTGCTTTGGCAGTGAGTTCGCAGGTGCGGGACATGGGTTCTAACCTTCAGTTCTTTCGTGACCTGCCAAACATTCAAGCCCACGCCGGGTGGCGCGCGGTTCTGGTCAGGCGGCCTTATGTAAAAAGTTGGCGTTCCATAGTTGCATTTCACCGGGGCGTCAAGCTCCGGCTTCGCCACGGAACCGCCCGGCATTTCATATTAAGGCCGGATTTCTCCCTATAAGCGGTCTCATAGGGACATGCCAGACCGGAGTCGCCCGCCTCCGGCCCAAAATCAAGGATCCGATCCGCCATGCCTCGTTTGTCTCACGCGCTCGTCACGGCGCTTGCCATCGCCTTGCCGTCCGCCGCGTCGGCTGCGTCGCCGCAATCCTTCAAGGGCGAATACACGGTGTCGTTCCTGGGGCTCTCGATCGCGAGATCGACTTTCTCCAGCAGCTATCAGAGTGGCGTTTATGCGATCAATGGCACCGTCTCCGCAGCGGGTCTGGCCAAGCTGTTCGACGACACGCGTGGCACAATCTCGTCCAAGGGTACGATCTCCGGGCAGAAAATGGTGCCGCAGGCATTCCGTGCCGATTACACTTCCGGCAAGAAGGCATCCTCGATCGACATTCGCTTTGCCAATGGCAACGTGGCGTCGACGCAGGTCATCCCCGCGCCGGGCAAGCGCGACCCCAAGGCCTGGGTACCGCTCGGTGCCGGCGATCTGGCATCGGTACTCGATCCGATGGCCGCCACCGTCATCCATGCCGACAGCCCCGACCAGGTCTGCGGCCGCAAGGTCAAGTTCTATGATGGTGAGATGCGCGCCGACCTGACGCTGACCTACGCCTCGAAAGGAACGATCTCGGTGCCGGGCTACAAGGGCGACACAGTCACCTGCCAGATGGGTTTCGAGCCGGTGGCAGGCTACCGCAAGGGCCGCAAGGCGCTCAATTATCTCAAGAGCAAGAGCCGCATGATGGTGACGTTTGCACCGCTTGGCCAAACCGGCGTATATGCGCCGATCCACGCTACGGTCGGAACGCAGATAGGCACCTTGACCATCAGCGCCGGACGTTTCGAAGCGGTACAATAAGGCAGGCCACCGGGGACAGAATGGGGCGCGCCACTGGAGACAAAATGGGGCGCGCAACACTGATCGGCTTTTCGGCGGTCGCCATGTGGGCGTTGCTGGCGTTGCTGACGGACGCATCCGGCAAGGTGCCGCCATTCCTGTTGTCGGCGATCACCTTCTCGATCGGCACCGGTGTCGGGCTAGTCGCACGGCTGTTCATGCCGGCTGCCGACAGGGGCCAGAAAATCCCACCCCAGGTGTGGGTGATCGGCATTGCCGGCCTGTTCGGCTACCACTTCTTCTACTTCACCGCGCTACGCAACGCGCCGGCGGTGGAGGCGAGCCTGATTGCTTATCTCTGGCCACTGCTGATCGTGCTCGGCTCGGCGCTGATGCCGGGCGAAAAACTGGCGTGGCACCATGTCGTCGGCGCGCTGCTCGGCCTTGCCGGCACCGTGCTGATCGTCACCAAGGGTGGCGGCCTGGCCTTCGATGCTCGCTATACCTTCGGCTATGCCATGGCCGCCGTCTGCGCCTTGCTATGGTCGTCCTATTCACTGCTGTCGCGACGTTTCCCGTCGGTGCCGACCAGCATCGTCACCTGGTTCTGCGCGGCAACCGCCGTGCTGTCGCTCGCCTGCCACCTGGCGCTCGAGGAAACAGTGCTGCCGGTCGGCGCCGGCCAGTGGCTGGCCGTGCTCGGCCTTGGCCTGATGCCGGTGGGCGCGGCCTTCTATGCCTGGGACATCGGCGTCAAGCGCGGCAACATCCAGGTGTTGGGTGCGGTAAGCTACGCGGCGCCGCTTTTGTCGACGCTGGTGCTGATCGCGGCTGGCGTCGCCGAGCCTTCGTTGCGCATTCTGGCCGCCTGCGTGCTCGTCACCGGCGGCGCGGCGCTGGCGGCAAAGTCGCTGTTTCTGCGCAAGTCCATTGCTATCGAGAGCGGAGCCGGGGCATCCGAAGACGGAGCCAGGGCATCCGAAGACGGAGCCAGGGTATCCGAAGGTGGAGCCCGGGCATCCGAAGACGGAGCCAGGGCATGACTATGCCGTTTGCCGGCGGCATCGACGCCAACGCCAATGCAACGCTGATCTTTTCGATGGTGGCGGCGGTGATCTATGCCTTCACATCAGGCATGCCGCCGACGCTGGCCCGCTCGGCGGCAAAGACGCTCTCTGTGGCCATGCTCGCCGCACTCGCCGCAATGCAGGGCGGCCCGCTGCTGCTGGTTGCCGCCCTTGCGCTGAGCGCGATCGGCGACGCCTTCCTGTCGCGCGACGGGGAAAGGGCATTTCTCGGCGGGCTGGCGAGCTTTCTCGTCGCCCACATCGTCTATGTCGCGCTGTTCCTGCGTAGCGGTGGCGGATTGGAGCTGCTTTCCGCCGAATCCTGGCGAGGCGCGATTGCACTGGCCATGGCGGTGTTCGCGATCGTGATGCTGGCAGCGCTCTGGCGCCGTGTCGGCCCCGGCCTGCGTATCCCGATCGCCGTCTATGTCCTTGCGATCCTGGCGATGGGCATGTCGGCGCTGACGACAAACAGTATCTGGGTGATCGGCGGCGCCGTGTTGTTCATGGCATCGGACGGGCTGCTTGCCACGGAGAAATTCCTGGTACCCGCCATCTCGCCGCATCGCGCCTGGATGCGCCTCGCCGTCTGGGTGCTGTACTACGCCGCCCAGCTCACCATTACCCTGGGTTTCCTGCTGGGTTAGGGCTGCCAGCCCGGCTCGGCCAGTTCGAAGGCGGCGAAATCGAAACCCGGCGCGACGGTACAGCCGACCAGCGTCCACTCGCCCAGGCTGCGCGCCGATTGCCACCAGCCTGCCGGCACGACGATTTGCGGCCGTTCGCCCGCCGCGAGGTCGATGCCGAGAACCTGCTCGATAACGGCGCCGCCTTCTTCCCACATCGACAATGCCAACGGGGCGCCGGCATGGAAATGCCAGACCTCTGCGGCATCCTTGACCCGATGCCAGGCTGAAAGCTGGTGCCGTTCCAGCAGGAAATAGATTGCGGTCGAATGGCCGCGCGCACCGCCGGCTTCGTCGCGAAAGGTTTCCGCATACCAGCCACCTTCCGGATGCGGCTTCAGTGCGAGCGTTGCTATGATTTGCGCGGAACTGGTCATTGGCAGGAAGCTCGCATGGCGCTCAGAAATTGTCCTTGCGCTTGCGGATCTCGGCGAAGACCTCGGCATTCCCGGCCCTTTCCATGCCCAGATGCTTGCGGATTGCCGGATCGTGCCAGCGCAGGAAGGGATTGGTCGACAGTTCCTCGCCGATCGTCGTCGGCAGTGTCGGCTTGTTGTCGACCCGCAGCGCCTCGATCCGCGCGGCGCGTTCCTTCAATGCCGAATTGGTGGGGTCGACGCTCAGCGCGAAACGGGCATTGGCGAGCGTGTATTCGTGGCCGCAATAGATTGTCGTCTCGGCCGGAAGGGCTGCGAGCTTCTTCAGCGATTCGTACATCACAGGCGGCTTGCATTCGAACAGCCGCCCGCAACCCAGCGCGAACAGCGTATCCGCGGTGAACGCGACTTTCGATGCCGGCAGATGGTAGGAGACATGGCCGGCGGTATGCCCGGGCGTGGCGATCACCTCGATGTGCTCATCGCCGAGATGAAGGACGGAGCCTTCTTCGACCGTTTCGTCGATGCCAGGGATTTTCGCCTTCTCCGCCTCCGGGCCGACGATGCGCAGCTTGAAGCGCTCCTTCAGCGCCAGGTTGGCCTCGACGTGATCCATATGATGATGCGTGGTCAGGATGACAGTCGGCGTCCAGCCGGTGCGCTTGATGGCAGCCAGGATCGGCGCTTCCTCGGGCGCGTCGATGATCGCGGTCTGGCCGCTATTGGGATCATGCACTAAGACGCCGAAATTGTCGGTGCGGCACATGAACTGTTCGATTTCGACCGGCATCGCGTCTCTCCATTAGAGCGCCGTGCGTCCAGCTGGACGCACAAGGACGCTCTAACATTTTTTTGCTGCTGCATCGTGCTTTCCGAAATCGAAACCGATTTCGGGCCGATGCAGTACCGCCGCAGACATAGGGCGCCGCTTCGTGAATGTCATCCCGGGTGACAAAGCGAATAGTCATCCCGGGATGTCAAAATGACGTCCGCCGCGCCGACCACTTGGGCCTTTTGTTGAATCCGGCTGATATCACGGCTACATCCCTGACATGCATTCCGACATCGTCGACCTTCGCTCCTTCTATTCGACAACGCTCGGTCGGTTCGCCGAGCGCTCGATCACCATGGCGCTGTCGTCGATATGGGCCGCGGTGCCCAATGAGCGGCTGGTCGGCCTCGGCTATACCTTGCCCTGGCTGGAGCGCTTCGGCTCCGATGCCGAGCGGGTCTTCGCCTTCATGCCGGCGACACAGGGCGCCGTGGTCTGGCCGGCGACCGGGCCGACGGCAACGGCACTGGTCTTCGACGAGGAGCTGCCGCTGGTCGATTCCTGCATCGACCGCATGCTGCTCGTCCATTCGCTCGAACATGTCGAGAACCCGCGCGAAACGCTGAACGAGATCTGGCGGGTCCTGTCGCCGGCAGGGCGCGTCGTCATCGTGGTACCCAACCGGCGCGGTGTTTGGGCGCGCTTCGAGCATACGCCGTTCGGCAACGGGCGGCCGTTCTCACGCGGGCAGCTCACCGAACTGCTGCGCGAGGCGAATTTCACGCCGGCCGCCTGGTCCGATGCCCTGTTCTTCCCGCCATCGCGGCGGCACTTCATGATGCGCTTCCACAATGTGCTGGAGCGTGCCGGCCGGCGGCTGTGGCCGATCTTCTCCGGCGTCATTGTGGTGGAAGCGCAGAAGCGGCTTTATCAAGGCGTGCCGGTGGCCCAGCGCGCATCTCGCCGCGTCTTCATGCCGGTGCTGTCGCCGCATGGCGCGACGCGGCTCGGCCGCCGGGCCGAGGGAAGGGGTGCAGCATCGTCGGCTCGGCAAGTGACACCTTCGTGATCGCAATGGAAACTTGCATCGCGCGGCATGTTTCCGACCTATCTGTCGTGCTGGGCTCGCGGAGTGCTTGAGGGCTGCCGCCGTCGGCTCTCTTCATCCGGTTTCAGCTTCGCTACTGAATGCAAGGATCTCGGCCATGGCTGATCAACTGGACAATCAGGCCACCGTTCAACCGGTCGCCGTGGCCAGCAGCCTGCGCGATCAGGTGGCGACGATCAAACGGGCGCTGATCGGATCGCCGGTTCGCAAATGGTTGCTATGGACGTCGGCCGGCATCATGGCCGTCATCGTCGCGACGTCGATCGGCCAGGTTCTGCTCAATCGCTGGAACCAACCCTTTTACGATGCGCTCGCGCGCCGCGACATGGCCGCCTTCCTGCATCAGCTTCTCGTCTTTGCCATGATCGCGGGCGGACTGCTGGTGCTCAACATCGGCCAGACATGGCTCAACCAGATGATCCGGCTGAAGCTGCGCGAGGCGCTGACGCTGGATTTGATCGACCAGTGGATGCGGCCGGCGCGTGCTTTCCGGCTGGCCAATGCCGGCGCCATCGGCGTCAATCCCGACCAGCGCATGCAGCAGGATGCCGCGCATCTGTCGGACCTGTCGACCGATCTTGGTGTCGGCCTGCTGCAGTCGTTCATCCTGCTCGTGTCTTTCGTCGGCGTGCTGTGGGAGCTGTCCTCGGGCTTTGTGTTCCACATTGGTGGTTTGTCGCTGGCGATACCGGGCTACATGGTCTGGGCGGCGTTCCTCTATGCCGGCACCGCCTCCTGGCTGAGCTGGCTGGTCGGCCGGCCGCTCATCCGTCTCAACAGCGACCGCTATACGCGCGAAGCGGAGCTGCGCTCCTCGATGGTGCGCGTCAACGAGAACGTCGATGCCATCGCGCTGTACCGGGGCGAGGATGACGCCAGGCGACGGCTCGAACTCGACCTTGGCACGGTGCTGGGTGCCATGCGGCGCATCTACACCGCCCAGATCAACCTGTCCTGGGTAACCGACACCTATGGCTGGATCACCGTCGTGGCCCCGATCCTGGTTGCCTCGCCGGTCTATTTCTCGGGCGATATCAGCTTCGGCGGGCTGATGATGGCGGTCGGCGCCTTCAACCAGGTGCATTCATCGTTGCGCTGGTTCATCAACAACATCGGCAGCATCGCCGACTGGCGTGCCACGCTGATGCGTGTCGCCGACTTCCGCATCGCGCTCGATGAAACCGATGTGCTGCACGACAAGGAGAAGCGTATCTCCTTCGATGAAAACGCCAATGGCAGCCTGACGTTCGAGAAACTCCAGGTGGCCTCGCCGGAGGGTTGTACGAAGCTCTCCGACCAGCATGTCGAAATCCATGTCGGCGAGCGCGTGATGATCACCGGCGAGCCCGGCGCCGGCAAGACGCTGTTCTTCCGCGCCATTGCCGGCCTGTGGCCATGGGGGGGCGGAAAGATCGGCATGCCGGCGGGAGAAGCCCCCATCTTCGTGCCTCGTGTCCCTTACTTCCCCGCCGGTACGCTGCGCGAGGTGCTCGACCATCCCTATGGTGTCGCTCCGGCAAGCGATGCCGATATTTCGGCGGTGCTTGCCGAAGTCGGCCTCGATCGGCTGTCATCCTCGCTCGACCGGTCGGCCCGCTGGGAGCGTGAGTTGGGCGATGACGAACAGCGATCGCTCGCCTTCGCCAGGCTTGCCTTGCGGAAGCCGAAATGGGTGATCATCGATGAAGCGATGGATGCGTTCGACGGCCCGTCGCTGAGGCGTGTGCTGTCGCTCATGGATAAGCATCTGAAAGGTGCCGCGATCATCAATATCGGGCGCGGCCTGCACAACAATCAGTTCTTCCCGCGTTCCCTGACGATCGTGAAGGATACCGGCGTGCCCCCGCTGAAACCCGCCCGTGTCAGGGCGGGCGCCATCGAACCGCCGCCAGTCGCCGCTCGGCGCAAGACATAGAACGGCCGGCATTCGGACTGGGCGGCCACGCCTGCCACAAGCTTTATTTCGCCGTGATCGCGAGCGAATGTCGCGATCGAAACATCGCTCGTGCTGGCCATGCTTGAGATAATGAGCCTGCTTGCCTGCTTGGCTTGCGCCGAGGCCGCTCCGGTTCCTTCGGCGCCAAATACGCTGGCCGTCGACGTCGAACTGGTGCTGGCGGTCGATATCTCGCTGTCGATGGACGAAACCGAGTTCGCCCTTCAACGCGCCGGCTATGTCGAGGCGCTGCGGCACGCCGATTTCATCCAGGCGGTCCGTTCCGGCCATACTGGGCGCATTGCGCTCGCCTATTTCGAGTGGGCCGGCACGGTGCGCGATGACGCGGTCGTCGGCTGGCAGATCATCGACAGTGCCGAGAGCGCCAACGATTTTGCCGACAAGCTTGCGGCCCGCCCTTTCCGGAGTTTCCGCGGCACCTCGATTTCAAGCGCGCTTGCTTTCGGCGCCGAGCTTTTCGACGGCACCAATTTCGCGAGCGAACGCAGCGTCATCGACATATCTGGCGACGGCCCCAACAATATCGGGCCGCCGGTCACTGTGACGCGCGATGCGGCCATTGCCAAGGGCATCGTCATCAACGGCCTGCCGATCCTGATCAAGCCATCACCGACCTTCAGCCATCTCGATCAGTATTATGCGCAGTGCGTGACCGGCGGACCTGGTTCCTTCGTGCTGCCGATCCATGCGGCCGCCGAATTCTCAACGGCGATCCGGCGCAAGCTGGTTCTCGAAGTCAGCGGCATTCAGGACAAGCCCAAAATCATGCCCGCCGAGATGGACGCGCCGATCGACTGCCTTCTGGGAGAACGGGACAGGCGGTTCCTGTCGGATCCCTATTTCCCGGAACTGGACCGATAGGCCTGGCCTTGGGCCAGGCAGTCCCCTGCAACGCGCCGTACTCGATCGCTGAGCTGCCGCCAGGTCAGGCCGGTGGAATTCCAAACTTCCCGCGAACCTCGTCGTAGAGGCCGCGCCGCCAGCGGCGGCCGTAGAGATAACCGGCGATCAGTTCCGGCAATGAATAACCAAGCGCGTCGGACGAGCGGTTGGCCATGTATCCAGCAAATGCCTGTGGTATCCGCCCCCGGAGAATATCGGCGATGATCTGCCGCGTGATCATAAAGGGTGGGACATGGGGGTAAGAGCGAGCGATGTGCGGGTGCTTACTCATCAGGATCGCATAGGCTTCGACATAGCCGTCCCGGCGGCCCGAAATCGAATTCTGCGAATTGTGCTTCGTCCAATCGATATCTTCCGATAATTGCGCGCCGAAGCGCTGTGCGAAGCGCAGCAGAAGCTCCCGGTCCTGCATCCGGGGAATGTCGCTGTCATAGCCGCCGATGGCCAGCAAAGCCTCTCGCCTCGCCGTTATCGCCGACCCGGCGATGAAGGCCGTCTGCGCAACCACCGCCCGCTCCAGCATCGCCGGATTGAGGAAGGCACCGCGGTTGACACAGGCGGTGCCACGGCCACCCTTCACCGAGACATATGAGGAGAGCAGGACTTCGAGCGCCGGATTGTCGTCGAACCATGCCAGCGTCCGTTCGAGCCGGTGTGGCAGGAAGAGATCGTCCGAATCAAGAAAAGTCACCACGGGCGCCCTCGCCAGCTCGATGCCGGCATTCCTGGCGGCATTGGCGCCGCGCCATTTCGCGCCGACATAGATCAGCCGAGGGTCGCGAATGCGCGCAAGCGCCGCTTCCGTCCCGTCGGTCGAGCCATCGTCGACGACGATATGCTCAAACCGCGCCATGCTCTGAGAAAGCACGCTTTCCACCGCGCGGAGCACCGTTTCGCGCCGGTTGTGAGTCGGGGTGATGACCGTGATGAGGGGCAAATGCTCCACGTCAGCTGTTTCCAGCGCGAAAATGCACTTTCCGATAGCTCTTCAGGATGGTTGAATGGATCGGACTTCCCCCTGGCTGGCCCTCATCGGATTAAGTGCGACGCTACAAAAAACAACCTGTTATGTCACCCATTGTGCCGTCGTTCTGACGACAAGGGAATGGTGAATTCCGGCGCCTAGCGCTTCAACCGCAACACTTTTGCCACCGCTGGAATTGGCGGAAGCTCTTGGCGGTTGCGTCCATGTGGTGTTGGCCGACGGCGTGGAACATCCGCACAAGCCCACGGATATCCTCGCGTAGGAGGCCGACGGCAGCCTTATCGCTTCAACAAAAACACCGCCTGCTGGCCAAAGAAATTCCAGAACCACCAGGGCATCGACAGGCCGATCTTCTGGCCGTTGGCGTCGAGCGCGGTCGCCTTTTCCACCGTCGCACCAAGCTCCTCGCACAGATTGACGAAGTCGCGGATGGTGCAGAAGTGGATGTTGGGCGTGTCGTACCAGGAGTAGGGCAGATCCTTGGTCACCGGCATGCGGCCCTTGACGAACAGCGACAGGCGCACCCGCCAATGGCCGAAATTGGGGAAGGACACGATCGCCCGATTGCCGATCCGGAGCAGTTCGTCGAGCACCAGCTTCGGGTTGCGGGTAGCCTGCAGGGTCTGCGACAGGACGACGAAGTCAAAACCCTTGTCGGGATAGAATTCGAGATCCTTGTCGGCATCGCCCTGGATGACCGAGAGGCCGCGCGCCACGCATTCGTTGACGCCGCGCTGCGAAAGCTCAAGGCCGCGGCCGTCGACCTGCTTGGTTTCCTGCAGCAATTCGAGCAGCGAGCCGTCGCCGGAGCCTACGTCAAGCACGCGCGATTGCGGCGGGATGAGGTTGGCGACGACCTCAAGGTCGACACGCTGGCTGCCATTGACGCTCATGGCTTCGCCTCCTGAGTGGCGCATGACGATGGTCCGAAAAGTCCGCAACGTTTCGGGGTCATGCGCCGAGCCCCCTGGCGCGCGCGGCCGAACCGATAAAGCCGTTGATGGCGGCAAACAGTTCCGGCTCGTCGAGCAGGAAGGCGTCGTGGCCGCGGTCGGTCTCGATCTCGACGAAGGAAACCGAGGCGCCGGCGGCGTTGAGCGCGTGCACGATCGAGCGGCTCTCTTCGGTCGGGAACAGCCAATCCGACGTGAAGGACACCAGGCAGAAGCGGGTCTTCGTGCCGGCAAAGGCGTCCGCCAGCCGGCCGCCATGGTCGGCGGCAAGGTCGAAATAATCCATCGACCGTGTCATGTAGAGGTAGGAGTTGGCGTCGAAGCGGTCGACGAAGGTCATGCCCTGGTGGCGCAGATAGCTCTCGATTTGGAAATCGGCATCGAAGCCGAAGGTCAGCGCTTCGCGGTCCTGCAGGTTGCGGCCGAATTTGCGGTGCAGGGCGGCTTCCGACAGATAGGTGATGTGGGCGGCCATGCGCGCCACCGCCAACCCCTTTTCCGGGCGCTTGCCGTGCTCGAAATATTTGCCGCCATGCCAGTCCGGATCGGCCATCACGGCCTGCCGCCCGACCTCGTGGAAGGCGATGTTCTGTGACGAATGGCGCGCGCCGGTGGCAATCGGCAGTGCCGAGAACACCCGCTCGGGATAGCTCGACGCCCATTGCAGCACCTGCATGCCGCCCATCGAGCCGCCCAGCACGCAGAACAGCTTCTCGATGCCGAAATGGTCGACCAGCATCTGCTGCGCACGCACCATGTCGCGGATGGTGATGACAGGAAGGTCGAGCCCATAGGGCTTTCCCGTGGCGGGGTTGGTCGAAGCCGGCCCGGTGGAACCAAGGCAGCCGCCGATGACGTTGGAACAGATGACGAAGAAACGGTTGGTGTCGATGATCTTGCCGGGGCCGATCAGCACTTCCCACCAGCCTGGCTTGCCGGTCACCGGATTGGTGTTGGCGACATGCTGGTCGCCGGTCAGTGCATGGCAGACGAGGATGGCATTGGAACGGGCATCGTTCAGAACGCCATAGGTCTGATAGGCGATCTGGAACGGCGACAGCACCGTGCCGGCATCGAGCTTGAGCGGCTTGTCGGGTCCGAAACGCAACACCAGGCTCGACGGATTGTCGACCTCGTTGTTGGTCCTTGCTGCGCGCAGAGCGGCCATTCCTAATCTCTCTTGCTGCATCGTTTCTTGCGAAAATCTCCGCTGATTTTCGCGGCGCCGATGCGGTCGTCCGGGCCGGTAGCGGACAATAAAAAACCGGCATTGCCTTCGCAAAGCCGGTTACGTCACGCAAACGGCCCTTTAGCGAATTGTTTAACGTGGCTGCAAGCCGACCGGCCAAATCACCACGGAACTGTCACCGCACTTCTAGAACCCGCCCGCCTCGCCGTCAATGGCGGCGGCTGGCACTAGTGCCGCCTCTCGACATTGCCGGCCATGGCTTGTATTTCCGCAGCGGCTTCCGGATGGAGGCATTTTCGACGGATTTTGCAAGACATGAACCAGACACCGGATCAGGCACGTCCAACCCCCCGCGCGGGCATCATGGACATAGACGCCTATGTGCCCGGCAAGAGCACGGCGCCGGCCGGGGTCGCCAAGGTCTACAAGTTGTCGTCGAACGAGAACCCGCTTGGCCCGTCGCCGAAGGCGATCGAGGCCGCGCGTGAGGTCGCCGGCAAACTCGACATCTATCCCGACGGCACCGCCAGGCGGTTGCGCGAGGCGATCGCCGAGGTGCATGGCCTCAACGCGCAGAACATCATCTGCTCCAACGGTTCCGACGAGATCCTTGGCCTGTTGGCACAGACCTATCTCGCGCCCGGCGACGAGGCCATGTTCACCGAACACGCCTTCATGGTCTACAAGATCTACATCCAGTCGGCCGGCGCCACCCCGGTCGTGGTCAAGGAGACCGACGAGCGCGCCGACATCGATGCGATGCTGGCGGCTGTGACGCCGCGCACGAAAATCGTGTTCCTGGCCAATCCCAACAATCCGACCGGCACCTATGTGCCGTTCCAGGAGGTGCGTCGCCTGCATGCCGGACTGCCGAAAAACGTGCTGCTGGTGCTGGACGCGGCCTATGCCGAATATGTCCGCCGCAACGATTACGAAGCCGGCATCGAGCTGGCCGGCAGCGCCGAGAACGTGGTGATGACCCGCACCTTCTCCAAGATCGGTCTCGGCGGAGCGCGTATCGGCTGGATGTATGGTCCGATGCACATTGTCGATGCGATCAACCGCGTGCGCGGCCCCTTCAACGTCAATGCGACCGCGATCGAGGCCGGCATCGCCGCGATCCGCGACCGCGCCCATGTCGAGCGCAGCGTGGCGCATAACGAGACCTGGCTCGCCTGGCTGAGCGAGGAGATGACTGGACTCGGACTGCGCGTGACGCCCAGCGTCGGCAATTTCCTGCTCATTCATTTTCCCGACGACCAGAGGCATTCGGCGGCTGCGGCGGATGATTATCTGAGCGCGCGCGGCTATATTCTGCGGCGCGTTTCAGGCTACGGCTTTCCCAACGCGCTGCGAATGACCGTCGGTACCGAAGAGGCCAATCGCGGCGTTGTCGCCGCGCTCAAGACATTCCTGAAAAGCTAGAACGCCTGAAAAGTTACACACCATGGCATCACCGATGTTCGAAAAAATCGCGCTGGTCGGCATCGGCCTGATCGGCTCGTCGCTGGCCCGCGTCATTCGCCGCGAAGGCCTGGCTCGCCATGTCGCGATCTCGACGCGCAGTGTGGCAACGCTCAAGCGAGCCGAGGAACTGGGACTAGGCGATTCCTACACCACCGATTCCAGGGAAGCTGTGCGTGATGCCGATCTGGTCATCGTCTCGGTGCCGGTGGGCTCATCCGGTGCGGTGGCGCAGGAGATTGCGCCGGCGCTAAAAAAAGGTGCGATCCTCACCGATGTCGGCTCAACCAAGGCCTCAGTCATCGCGCAGATGCAGCCGCATGTGCCTGAGGGCGTCCATTTCATTCCCGGCCATCCGCTGGCGGGTACCGAAAAATCCGGCCCGGATGCCGGATTTGCCGACCTGTTCGACAATCGCTGGTGCATCTTCACGCCGGTGCCGGGCACCGATCCGGAGGCGCTGGAACGGCTGTCGGAATTCTGGCGCCGCTGCGGCGCCAACATCGACACGATGGATCCGCAGCATCACGACATGACGCTGGCCATCGTCTCGCATCTGCCGCACATCATCGCCTACAACATCGTCGGCACCGCCGACGACCTGGAATCGGTGACCAAGACGGAAGTGATCAAATATTCCGCCTCCGGCTTTCGCGATTTCACGCGTCTGGCCGCCTCCGATCCGACCATGTGGCGGGACGTGTGCCTGCACAACAAGGATGCCATCCTGGAAATGCTGGCGCGCTTCTCGGAAGATCTGGCGTTCCTGCAGCGCGCGATCCGCTGGGGCGATGGCGACAAACTCTTCGACCTGTTCACCCGCACCCGCGCCGTGCGCCGCTCGATCATCGAGGCGGGCCAGGATATCGACGCGCCGGACTTTGGCCGCCAGGCGGTCGAGCATCCGGCAAAGAGCTAAGCTGTTTCAGGCCAGGTCGCTGCCATCATGGCGAGCGTTTCCGCCCGATCCGGCGCGCCCAGCCTGCCGCCGAAGCGCAGGCATTTGAGCGCGGCGGCGGCACTCGCAAAGCGCAGTGCGTGCTCGATCGCCATGGCTTCCGCCAGCCCAACGGCAAAGGCGCCATGAAAGACATCGCCGGCGGCCAGCGTGTCGACCGCCTTGATCCTCGGCGCCTCGACATGGCGGGATGATCCGGCGCTTCGATCGAACCACCAGGTACCCGCCGCGCCGCCGGTGACCGCGACGAAGGCGTCGGTGCTGGAGGCGAGATCCTCGCAAGCGGTCTCCAGATCCAACGCGTGGCCGCAGATGATACGCACTGCCGGTTCGGAGGCGACGATGTGCGAGGCCAGCGGCAACAGTTGCTCCAGCACCGCCAGCGGCGCGATATCGGCATCAAGGATAGCCGGCCTGCCCGCGACGCGCGCCGCGTTCAGGGCAAGTGCCGCTGCACCCGGCCAGCGCACGTCGGCCAGCACGGCATCGAACGCCGTGATGTCGGGAAACGGCAAGGCTTCGGGATCAGCCTGCGCGCGCGTGTCGTAGAACGGCACGATGATACGCTCGCCATGCGCATCGACCAGGATCGAGGCCAGCGCCGAGCGTGCGCCGCTGACGCGGCGCACATGGCTGCAATCGACGCCCTCGGCCTCGATTCCAGCGATCAGCTGATCGCCGACAGGATCGTCGCCAGCACTCGCCCATAGCGATATCTCGGCGCCGAGACGACGTGCGGCGCAGGCCGCGCTCGTGGCCATGCCCGAGGCGATCTGGACGCCGTCCGAGGCGATGAATTTTCCCTGATGCGTCGGAAGCGACTCGACGCGCAGGATGGTGTCCAGCGTCAGCGCTCCAACACTCAAGAGCCTCACGGGTCTTGCCATGGGTGCTATTGCACCGGCTTGATCTTGCCCAGCGGGATAAAGCCGAGCGAGGCCTTGCCCTTGACCACCTTCAGCGGCATCGACGGCTCGCTGCCGAGCAGAGCCAGGGCGCCAAAACCTTGCTCGATCGCATTCTTCTGCTCGGGCACGGCGCCGGCAAGGATGGATGCCACGGCCTTCGGATCCTTGATCCTGATCATCAGATCGGCATCGACCAGGCCTTCTGCATCGACCGACAGCGGTCCGGAAACGGTGACACGCCCCGTCCCCGACGACAGATCGAGATTACGGATTTCGATCCTCTGGCCGCGCAGGCTTTTCACCTGCGTGCCGACCAGTGCCACGCCGTTCTTCAGTGTCACGTCGCCGCTGGCATCGAGCGCCGGCAGCACGCGCCCGCCGATCGCGTCGGGATCGATTTCAAGATCGCCAAAGCTGCCGACATAGTCGAGATCCGCGCCATTCGGCTGCAACTGGCCTGATGCCTTGCCGGCACTGAACAACTCGACCGGATCGGTGTCGTCGGCCGGGTCGGTCTGGCCCGACAGGCCCTCGGCCTGCAGCGCTATACGCCGCGGCAGCGGATACCACAGTTTGACGTTGGCCTGCAGATTGTCCCAGTCGATCCAGAGCGGCATCATGCCCGGGACGGAGGTTCGGAGCGGACCGCGCAGATTGGCAACCGGCGACAAGGGCTGGACGATCTGGGCGGTGGCATTGAAGGAGCCGGCCGAGGCGGCAATGTTCTTGGCATCGTCCTCGTAGGCGAGATTGTCGCAAGAGACGGCAAAGCTCAGCGGATAGCCACTGACCTCGAGGTTGGCGCAGCCAGCCTGGATGCCGCTCTTATTGAGCGTGGCAACCGCCTTGTCGGCCTCCGACCTGACCCTGTTGGCCAGATAGAACCAGCCGGCGCTGTATATGGCGAACAGCACCAGGATGAACGCAGCAAGCCACCATAGGCGGCGACGGTTACCCGGTCGGCGTTCGTCACTTGACGTCATGCTTTGGCTCTCATTAACGCATGGATGGTGTGAACGGATTCTCGATTCCGGGAACACCAGTGGACAGAGACGATAGGTAGACGGACACGGGCGGAAAAAACACCGGTTTCCGGTGCGGTGTTGCCATTCTTTTGCAATCAGGCGCGGTGATATGGGCGATTTTTGGGTGTTCGGCTACGGTTCGCTGATCTGGCGGCCCGGTTTCGCGCATGTCGAGACACGGCGTGCCCGCCTGCATGGCTATCGCCGCTCGCTTTGCATCTATTCCTTCGTGCACCGCGGCACGCGTCAGCGTCCGGGACTGGTGCTTGGCCTCGACCATGGCGGGTCCTGCGTCGGCCTCGCCTTCCGCGTGCCCGGCGAACTGCGCGACGAGGTCATTGCCTATCTGCGTGAGCGCGAGCTTGTCACCAGCGTCTATCTCGAGCGGACGCTCAAGGTTCGTCTCGACGGCGGCGGCGCGGTCGAGGCCGTGGCCTACATCGTCGACCGCAAGCATGAGCAATATGCCGGGGCGATGGACGCGGCGGATGCAGCGGCCGTGGTGCGTGGCGCGGTCGGCCGATCGGGCAACAACGAGGACTATGTGCTGAGTACGCTGAAGCATCTGGAAGCACTGGGCATCCGCGACCACTGGCTGGAGGAGGTGAAACGGGGGATAGCGTCTTTGTGAAGCGCTGGCTCTGCGGAAAACGGTGGCCAGGGCCTTTGACCTCGATGCGGCAAGACCTAGGTTAGGCTCCGAACCAGCCAGCGGGCGGCATCGCCCGGCCCCAATCATCACGGAGATCCGTCTTGCAGAAACGCCGTCTCGGTCGCACCGACCTTTCCATCGCGCCGCTGGTTCTGGGCGGCAATGTCTTCGGCTGGACCGCTGACCAGAAGACCTCCTTCGATCTGCTCGACCGCTTCGTCGGCGCGGGCCTCAATGCCATCGATACGGCCGACGCCTATTCGCGTTGGGTTCCCGGCAACAAGGGCGGTGAATCGGAAACCATCATCGGCAAATGGATGAAGGACCGCGGCAATCGCGACAAGGTCGTGGTGGTCACCAAGGTCGGCTCGGATATGGGGCAGGGCCACAAGGATCTGTCCGCCGCCTATATTGAAAAGGCCGTCGATGCATCGCTGAAGCGGCTGCAGACCGAATTCATCGATCTTTATCTGTCGCACTGGCCGGATCCGACGACGCCCTATGAGGAAACGCTCGGCGCCTATGAGAAACTGCTCGCCAAGGGCAAGATCCGCTATGCCGGCTGTTCCAACCTCGATGCCGGCCAGTTGCGTGCTGCACTTGACGTGGCAAGCCTGCGCGGCCTGCCGCGCTACGAGGTGCTGCAGCCGGAATACAATCTCTACGACCGCTCCTCCTTCGATGGCCCGCTGCGCGACCTCTGCGTGGCCGAGGATGTCGGCGTCATCACCTATTTCAGCCTGGCCAAAGGTTTCTTGAGCGGCAAGTACCGCACGGAAGCCGATCTTGGCCAGAGCGAGCGCGGGGAGGATGTCGGCAGCTATCTCAATCCACGCGGCACGCGCATTCTGGCGGCGCTCGACGCCGTATCCGCCAGGCATTCGGCCAAGCAGGCGGAAGTGGCGCTTGCCTGGGCCATGGCGCGGCCGGGCGTCACCGCGCCGATCGCCAGTGCCACCAAGCCAAGCCAGATGGACAGCCTGATCAGGGCGGTGTCGTTGAAGTTGAGCGCCGACGATATGGCCGAGCTCGACAAAGCCAGCGCCTGAGGGCTGCCGGCAAGACGGGACGCACGAACGTCCAAGACGATCCTCATGCCTTGCCATACCGTCCTTCGCACGGGCTCAGGGCGGAGGACCAGATGGACGGATCGCTTCTTTCGCAGCCGGAGCCTTGGCGCCAATTGCTTGCGCTGTTGCTGGCCGCCACCGTCGTCATGAGCAGCCCTGGGCCGGCGACGATAAGCGTTACCGCCGTCGGCGCCGCCTTCGGCCTGCGCGATTCGCTTCGCTACACCGGCGGCATCGTCCTAGGCACGATCGCCGTGCTGCTGGTTGTGGCGACCGGGGTTATGGCGGTGCTTGGGTCGATGCCGAAGCTGGCGCCGTTGCTGGTTGTCGCGTCGGCGGCCTACATTCTCTATCTCGCCTTCAAGATCGCCACCGCGCCGGCGCTGGCCGCACGCGCCGCCGAGGCTTCGCGCCCAACCTGGCTGGCTGGATTTCTCCTGGCGGTCGCCAACCCCAAGGCCTATGTGGCGATCGCTGCCGTGTTCGCCGGCACCTCGTCGAGAAAGGGCGATGTCGAGCTCGGCCTGTGGACGAAACTGACTGTTCTGGCGGTGATGATCGTCGTCATCCACGCCGTGTGGCTTGTTGCCGGCGCGGCGTTCGCACGCTTCCTGCGCAGGCCTGTCGCCTCGCGGATCATCAATCTGGTCTTTGCCGCGACGCTGCTGTTGACCACGGTGCTGGCTGTGTACGGTTGACGATCAGGCCGCGGAGCCGTCAAGCTTCGCGCCGAGTTCCCGCAACCGCTTTGCCGCCGTTGTCGGCAGGGCCGGCGGGTTGGGCGCGCGTGATGCCTCGACAAGAAGCTGGTCACAGGCGGCTTCCGTCTCGCCGATCAGCCGCGCCATGAACTCTTCCTTGCCCAGACCCGGCGGTATGGGCGGCAGGAAGCGTGCCTTGATGGTTCCGGGATAGCGGAGGAACTTGCGGCGCGGCCAGTAGAGGCCGGCGACATGGGCGACCGGCACCACCGGAACGCCAAGCTGCGAATAGATTTCAACGATGCCGTATTTGTAGGCCGGCTCGTCGCCCGGCGCCCGGCGCGTGCCCTCGGGATAGATGATCAACTGGCGCGGGTTGCGCGCCATTTCTTCTTTGGTCGCGGCGACCACCGCCTTCAAGGCCTTGGAGCGGCTGCCGCGATGCACCGGGATCATGCGCATCTTCAAGATGTACCAGCCGAAAAACGGGATCCAGGTCAGCTCGCGCTTCAGGATGTAGAGCGGGTCCTGGAGGTAAGGGAAGAAGGCGATAGCGTCCCAGAACGACTGGTGCTTGGGCGCCAGGATGAACGAACCCTCGGGCAGGTTTTCCTGCCCGGTGATGTCATTCTTCGTTCCGGCGATCTTGTCATAGAGCCACATCGAGGTGCGCGACCAGAATTTCGGCACGAACCAGGCACGGTGGCGAGGTGACAGGAAATAGTAGGGGGTCCAGAGGATCATCTGGACGATCAGATTGACGTAGAAGACGAAATTGAACGCCAGCGATCTGACATAGAGCATGGAGGGAGGTCCGGTGAGGAAGTGTGCGTTGGTTACACCAAGCGCGGGGAAAAAGGAAACGGTGCGATGCTGCCCGTCCTACCAGGTTGCCTGCGCCAGGCGTTCCCTCAGGCGTGGGGCGGCAAAGTCGAGGAAGGCGCGCAGTTTCACCGGCAGCCGGCCCTGGCCCGCATGCACCAGGTTTACCGGCCAAGGCTCGGGTTCGAAATCCCCGAGCACGGGGCGCAGTGTTCCTGATCGTGCGGCGGCAACGATCTGGTAGGAAAGCACCCGCGTCAATCCGACACCGGCGATCGCCGCATCGATCGCCGCCTCGGCGGTGTTGACCCGGAGCCTCGAGCGGACCGGTACGATAAAATCAGCCTTGTCCACGCTGAAGGTCCAGGTGGCAAGCGAGCCAAGGCCCTCGAAGGTGATGCAGCTGTGCGTCTCGAGCTCTCCAGGGGTCCGTGGAATGCCGTGCGCGGCCAGATAGGCCGGGCTTGCGCAGACAACATGACCGATCGAGCCGACCCTTATGGCGACCAAGCGCGAATCCGGCAGCCTGCCGATGCGGATGGCGAGGTCGATATGGTCCTCGGCCAACTGGCTTATCCTGTCGCCGAGCGTGAGGCGGATATCCACCAGGGGATAGGCGGCCAGGAAGTCGGTGACGACGGGCAGAACGTGAAGGCGGCCGAAGACAATCGGCGCGGTGATGATCAATTCCCCTGTCGGGGCGCTGTATTCGCCGCCGGCGGTGCGTTCGGCGTCGCCGACCTCGTCCAAAATGCGGCGGCAGGCCGCGAGATAGGCATGGCCCGCATCGGTCAGTGTGAGCCGCCGCGTCGAGCGGTTCAACAGCCGTGTCTTCAGGTGCCGCTCCAGCTCGGAGACCTTGCGGCTGACCGTTGCCAGCGGAACGTCCGAACGGCGCGCGGCGGCGGAAAGGCTGCCGCCTTCCGCCGCCGCGACGAAAAGGGACATGGCTTCAAGACGATCCATCATTTCTTCCAGAAAATGGAAGGGTTGATTGCAAATATGGCATCTACATCCGCAACATGGAAGGCTGCATATAAGCGAGGCATCTCAACAAGGAAATCTTCATGCCCCGCATTGCCACGCCTTCGTCGATCGCAACCGCTCCCGCCGCCGCGCAGCCGATGCTGCAGGCCATGGAAAAACAGCTCGGTGTCGTGCCGAACCTGTTTCGGATGGTCGCCAACAGTCCGGCCGCGCTGGAAGGTTATCTCGGCATGATGGGAGCTTTGGCCAAGGGCCGGCTTGCGGCGCCGACGCGCGAGCGCATCGCGCTGGCGATCGCCGAGATCAATGGCTGCAACTATTGTCTGTCCGCGCACAGCTATCTCGGCAAGACGCTCGCCAGGCTCGACGATGCCGAGATGATCGCCAACCGCCACGGCGGCTCCTCGGACCCCAAGGCAGCTGCGGCGGTGCGTTTTGCCGCCAGCGTTGCGCAAAGCCGAGGACAGGTCGGCCAGGAGGATCTCGCCGCTGTCAGGCTCGCAGGCTATGACGATGGGGAGATCATCGAGATCGTCCAGCATGTCGCCCTGAACGTCTGGACCAACTATATCAATGAGGTTGCCCAGACCGACATTGATTTTCCGGTTGTTTGCGCCCGAGATGCTGCCTGAATCCGGATAGGAGTGGCGGTGCCCGTCGGTCCCAACCCTTCATGCCGCAGAGGAATCCCATGTCTGAGAGCCGCCCGCCGCTTCCACCCTTCACCGCCGAGACGTCAGCCCAGAAGGCGCGCATGGCGGAGGATGCCTGGAACTCGCGCGACCCGGCGCGGGTTGCGCTTGCCTATACGGCGGACAGCCGCTGGCGCAACCGCGCCGAATTCCTGCAAGGGCGTGATGCTATCCAGGCCTTCCTGACCCGCAAATGGAGCCGCGAACTCGACTACCGGCTGATCAAGGAGGTGTGGGCCTTCCACGACAACCGCATCGCCGTGCGCTTCGCCTATGAATGGCACGACGACAGCGGCTCATGGTTCCGCAGTTATGGCAACGAGAACTGGGAATTCGATGAGCACGGGCTGATGCGCCTGCGCATCGCCAGCATCAACGACCTGCCGATTGCCGAGGCCGAGCGCAAATATCACTGGCCGCTCGGCCGGCGGCCGGACGAGCACCCGACGCTGTCGGAGCTCGGGCTCTAGAAACATGTAAGGAGGTCTCGATGAACGCACACGCTTTTACGAGCGATGTCGCCTTCACGCCGACAGTCAAGGCGATCCAGGCGCGCAAGGGTTCGCGCCAGTCCTATGCCCGCGTCGAGGAGCGCGGCGGCTGGCAATCGGCGATCACACCGGACCTTGCCGCTTTCATCAAAATGCAGACCAGCGTCTTCCTGTCGACTGCCAATGGCGATGGCCAGCCCTATATCCAACACCGCGGCGGCCCTGCCGGCTTTCTCAAGGTGCTTGACGAGAAGACGGTCGGCTTCGCGGATTTTCTGGGCAATAAGCAGTTCATCACGCAGGGCAATCTGGCCGACAATCCGAGGGCCTTCCTGTTCCTGATTGATTACATGATGCGCCAGCGCATCAAGATCTGGGGTACGGCACGCATTGTCGAAGACGATGCCGAGTTGACAGCGAGGCTGATGCCGCCGGACTACAAGGCGCGTCCCGAGCAGGTCATCCTGTTCACCGTCTCGGCGTGGGACGCCAATTGCCCGCAACATATACCGCAGCGCTTCGAGGCGGCTGATGTGGCGGCGGCGCTTGCCGAGCGCGACCGGCGCATCCAGAACCTTGAACAGGAGATCGCGCGCCTCAAGGGCGTTTCGGGGGCTGGCGCCAAGGAATGACGCGGGCTCAGCCGCCGGCGGCGGTTTCGGCCAGCGCGATGCCTTCGGGCGTCGGCTTCACCGGGATAATACCACGTGCCAGCGCCAGCAGATATTTGGTGTATTCGGTGAACAGCACCCGCAACGCCCGCGGCTTGGTCAGCCAGCCGCCATTGTCGAGATTGGAATTGACCACCGGATAGGGCTCAAGCTTGGCGCCATGCAACAGCCGTCCCATCTCCAGCAGGCTGCGTGGCATGTGATAGTTGTTGGTGACCAGGATCACGGTGCCATAGGCATGGTTTTCCACCCATTTGGCGCTCTCCTCGGCATTGCCGATCGTGTCGAGCGCGGCCCGATCGATGTCGACGCAGCAGGAAAACAGTTTCTTGTCGCCGCCGGTCGCCGCCTGAAGCTGGCGACGGCTGGCCGAGGGATGGACGCCGCTGATCAAGAGCCGCTCGCCCTTACCGGACGCGAGCAGTTCCATCGCGGCGTCGAGCCGCGATTGGCCGCCGGTCAGCACGATGATGGCATCGGCCTTGGCCGGGTTGGCGGGCGTGGTCAGGTGACTGACCTTGCTGGCAAACCAGCCGAAGCCGCCAGCGAACACCATTGCGAGCATAAGCAGGGAGAGAGCGAAGAGACGCAGGGCGGTCCTTAAACGGCTAACCTTGCCATGGCCGCGCCAACGGGCAACCACCACTGGCAGCTGTCCAGCCGTCCCGGTCGAATCCCGCACGTCCATAGCCATATGGTTAATCCCGAAATGCGGCGTTTGGTAGGTAAAAGACGCACTTTGCGTTACGCAAATTCTCCATCCGTGATCGCGCTCGTTCCATCCACGCCAAGACGAACTCCTTTCATGCGTCGGGTTGGCGAACGTCGATGTCGCTGAGATAGGCGACGACGGTGGCGTGTGAGGTCGCCGCCGTCAGCGCGCCAATCACCAGCACCATCAGGACGACACCCAGGTAACCCGCCGAGCCGATGGCGAAGTTGCCGAACAAAGCGGTTGCCTGATCGGCCTGTGGTGTTGCCATGTTGCGCGACGACCACCAGGAGAAAACGATGAAGACGAGCACCGCCGCCGCTCCGCCGGCAGCCGCGCCCTTCATGCCTGTGACCAGGAAATGCCGGCGGAATTCGCGCGCAATGAACTGCGCTTCGGCGCCGACGAAATGCAGCACCTCGATGATGTGGCCGTTGCCGGCCATGGCGCCGCGGGTGGCAAAGACCACCGTCAGCACGGTTGCCGACAGCATCAGGGCCAGAACGGCGATGCCGATGGTCACCGTGGTGCGGGCCATGGCTACCAGCCGGTCGACCCAGGTGCGGTGGTCGTCGAGCGATGCGCTCGGCAGTTTCGGCGCGATCGCGGCGCGCATGGCGGCGAAGTCTGGCGGGCTGTTCTCGTCGATGGTGACGATGATCAGGCGCGGCACCGGCAGGTCGTCGATATTGAGGCCCGAACCTAGCCAGGGCTCCAGCAGCCTGGCGGTCGCTTCGCGGTCGATGATCCGGGTCGACTTCACGCCGGGGAATTCGCTGGCGATCTGCGAAGCCTGGGTAAGCGCTGCCTCCATGTCGAGGCCGTCGGTCGGTTTGATCTGGATGGTCGCCTCGCGCGAAATCTGGTTTTCCCATACCGAGGCCGTATCGCGCACCAGCGTCACCGCGCCGAAGGTCAGGCAGGACAGGAAGGTCATGATGGCGATGACCAGCACCAAGGCGCGGCCGGCAATGTTCTGCGCCGGCACGATCGGCGCCATCTTGCGCTGGGCGCGCGGTCTTGCGACGGCTGCCTCGGCGTCCTGCTCTTCGAAATGCTCGGCGGACAGATCAGTCATAGATATCCAGCCTTCCGCCGGCCAGGATCATGCGGCGCGCGTCGACCTGTTCCATCAAGCCGAGATCGTGGGTAGCGATCACCACCGCGGTGCCGAGGCGATTGAGCTCGATGAACAGCCGCAGCAGGCGCCGCGCCAGCGGCGGATCGACATTGCCGGTCGGCTCGTCGGCGAGCAGGATTTCCGGCTGTTCGATCAGGGCGCGCGCGATCGCGGCGCGCTGCTTCTCGCCGCCTGACAGGACCGGCGGCAGCACATGCATGCGCTCGCCGAGCCCCACCCATTTCAAGAGCTCGGTGACGTCGGTGCGGTAGCTCGCCTCCTCGCGCCCGCGCACGCGCAATGGCAAAGCGACGTTTTCGTAAGTGGTCATGTGGTCGAGCAGGCGAAAATCCTGGAACACCACGCCGATGCGCCGGCGCAGGTGCGGCAGCTCGGTGCGTGAGATGCGGGAGCGGTCCTTGCCGAAGATGGTGATCAGCCCACGCGTCGGCTTCAGCGACATGAACAAAAGGCGCAGCAACGTCGTCTTGCCGGCGCCCGAAGGCCCGCTCAGGAATTGGAAGGAGCGCTCCGGTATATGCAGGGAGATGTCGCGGAGGATTTCCGGACCCATGCCATAGCGGAGGCCGACATTTTCGAAGCGAATCAATTTCGACGACCTGAGGTTCCTGGCCGCGGCGAGCCAGCCTGTTCTGTGAAAAGACCATCGGCCGGCATGGTTAACCGGCGGTTAATTCCTGGCTTGTTTCGGCTCTTCAAGAGGGCTCCGGTGGGGAAGCGTTAACCATTTGTGTTTACGCAAAAGAAACGAAAAGCGAACGTGCCGCAATGCTGGGGCCATGATGGCTGAGGAACGAACCGCGCGCCCGGTTTCCGGCGAAATCATGACCGAACCGCCGGCAATTGCCATGGCGGACCGGATCGTGCGCGGTCCGGCGGCAGATATCGTCGATGCGGACTATGTTGTGGTGTCGCGGCCCGTTTCACCGGTCGAAAACGTTTCGCCGCTGCCGCGCCTGATTCTCACCCCGCCCATCGAGGGCATGGACATGCTGCGCAAGCCGGAAGCGCCGGCGGAGCAGCGGCCGGCCTCGCGCGGCGGTCCGATTTTCTGGATCGCCGGCATCGGTGCAGCCCTTGCCGCGTTCTGGGTTTCCGGTGGCCACGCGCTGGTGCGCCAGGCGCCGTTCCTGGCCGGCGCGCAAGCGTCGGCGCTGACCATTTCAGGCGTCACCTCACGCGTCGACGTCTCGGGCGCCAATCCGGTGCTGTTCGTCGATGGGGAGGCCGCCAATGACGGAACAAGCCCCGCGACCCTGCCGCCGCTCGAAATCCGGGTGACGGGCAATGACGGGCGCACGACCCGCTATACGTTGGGGACATCCGGCCATTCGCTGGCGTCGGGCGAAAGATTCGGCTTTGCCAGCCGGCTCGACGTGCCTAAGAACGGCGTAAGAACCGTTTTGGTTACTTTCGCCAAGTAGGCGACACCGGGGAAGACCATCAATGCCCATCGTACGCGGCAAGGACATCGAAGTCCTGTTTTCGGCATCGGCGATCGCGCGGCGCAATCTCGAACTCGCCAAGGAGATCGCCGGGCACGACTATCATGATCTCTTGGTGATTTCGGTGCTGAAAGGCTCGTTCATCTTCGCCGCCGACCTGATCCGGGCCATGCACGATGTCGGCCTGTCGCCGGAAGTCGAGTTCATCTTCATCTCCAGCTATGGCGCCGGCACCAGCAGCGGCGAGGTGAGGGTGCTGCGCGACATCGACAACGAGGTTGCCGGCCGCGACGTGCTGTTGATCGACGACATTCTGGAATCGGGCAAGACGCTGAGCTTCACCCGCGACCTGATGCTGTCGCGTGGCGCGAAAAGCTGTTCCATCGCCGTGCTGCTCGACAAGCGCATGCGCCGCCAGACCGCGCTCAATGCCGACTATGTCGGCTTCGACTGCCCCGACTATTTCGTCGTCGGCTATGGCATGGACGTTGCGCACGCCTTTCGTGAATTGCCGTTCGTGGGTGTCGTCAAAGGCGACGTTTGAGCCACTCCCCAAAAAGACTTGCTGACCCGTCCCGCCTTCAGGAAAAGTCAACTTTTCACCGCCAAATATGCCGGCCATGGCAAAGCTTCTGATCGTCGAGGACGATGAGTCCGTCCGCACCCTGGCAGCCCGCGCGCTCGAACGCGCCGGCCACGCAATCGATATCGCCGCCGATGGCGCGCAGGGGCTTTCGCTGATCCGCGCCGCAAACGGCGGCTACGATCTCGTCGTCTCCGACATCCGCATGCCGGAGATGGACGGCATCGAGATGGCGGTTGCGGCCGCGGCGCTTTTCCCGGCGATGAAGATCATGCTGATGACCGGCTATGCCGACCAGCGCGAGCGCGCCGAGGAATTGAACGGCATCATCCTCGATGTCGTGCAAAAGCCCTTCACGCTGGCCGAGATCCGTTCGCGCGTCGAACGGGCGCTGATCTGCTTCGCCTGATCAGGCTGGATCCCTGGCGACAAGCGCCGGCGCCGGAGCGGTCCGCCGCTCGGTGTTGAGCGCCAGCAGGCCGGCGCCGATGATGAGCGCCGCGCCGATCACGGTTGTCGAGCGTGGTACCTCGGCGAAGAACAGGAAACCCCACAGCGGCGACCACAGGATGCCGGTATATTCGAAGGTGGCGACGCGGTTGGCCGGTGCCAGCCGGTAGCCTTGCGAGAGCAGGATCATGCCGGCCGAGGCGACGAACCCGCACGCCGCCATTTTCAGGAAATCCGGCAGTGACGGCCAGATCCACGGCCGCACCAGGAATTCGAGGCTCGGATGGACGGCGTGGGTTATGCCGGCGAGGTGGAACGTGCCGGCGACCACGGCGGCGCCGACGAGATAGGCGCCGTTCTGGTAGAAGGCCATGACGGTAGACGATTCGGTGTCGCCGATCTTGCGGGCCATCAATTGCGAGAAGCCGTAGAGCGCCGCCGAGCCCAGCGACAGCAAGGCCGCCCAATCGAACAGCCCAGCGCCTGGACGCACCATCACGACCACGCCGAGCAATCCGATCAGCACGGTCGCCAGCGTCCGCCAGGAAACGCGTTCGCCAAGATACGGCCCGGCCAGTGCCATGATGAACAGCGGCGCCATGAAATAGAGCGCCACGGCGTCGGCCAGCGGCAGGGCGGCGATGGCCAGGTAATAGACCGTGTAGGAGGTGAACTGGATGAAGGCGCGTATGGTCAGCAGGCCGAAGCGCCGCGACAGGATGGCCCGCAAGCCAACATCGGCGTGGACGAGAACTATCAGGATCGGCAAGGCGACGATCGAGCGGATCGCCATCACCTCGGTCACCGGATAGCCGCTCGACACGGCTTTGACGAGCGGGTCCTGCAGCGAGAACACCAGCACGCCCAGGCACAGGCTCAGGATGCCGCGCACCATCCTATTGTGCATCCGTGTTCAGGCTCCCGCGCATACGATCCGGCACCCCTGTCCAGATCAAAAAGAACCCGCCACCGTTTTCGGGCAGCGGGCACGAGTGAGGACTCTTCGATTGGTCCGCAGCCGATTTCGCGGCTGCATATCCAATGGGTGAGGCGACTATCGGTCGACGTTTGACATGTTGCAAACGAATTGGAATGATGCCAGCAATCAAATTTACTTATGATGGATGCCATGCGGCCAACCCTCGACAGCGATCTCCTGCGTACCTTCGTGGCCATCGCCGAGGCCGGCAATTTCACGAGGGCCGCCGAACAGGCCGGCCGCACCCAGTCGGCCGTGTCGATGCAGATGAAGAAGCTCGAGGAGTTGGTCGGCGACACCTTGTTCGAGCGCGGTTCACGTGGCGTCGCACTGACGCGGCGTGGCGGCGAACTCATCGTCAATGCCCGCCGCATCGTCTCGCTGCTCGACGAGACGGCTGCGTCGATGGCGGCGGCGCCGCTGGGCGGGCCGGTGCGCATCGGCATTCCGGAGGAATATGGCCACGCCATCCTGTCGCGCGCGCTCGGCGCATTCTCGAAGCGCCATCCCAAGGTCGAAGTCACGGTGCGCTACGCCCATTCGTGGGCGCAGGTCGCGGCGCTCGCCGCGGGCGAGCTCGATCTCGCCGTGGTCTTCGAGTGGCAGGACCTTTCCGGCGGCGAGGTGCTGATGCACGACCCGACCGTGTGGGTGACGTCGAACCTGCATCACATGCATGAGGAACAGCCGCTGCCGATCGCGCTCTACAACCGCGCCGGCTGGTGCAAGGACTTCGCCATCAAATCGCTGGAGCAGCGCGGCCTTGCCTATCGCGTCGCCTATACCAGTGACACCAATGGCGGCCTGAAGCTTGCCGTCACCTCAGGGTTGGCGATCGCGCCGATTTCGCGCAGCAACATTCCGGCGGACTGCCGCGAACTGACGTCCGCGGATGGGTTTGGCGACATCGATTCCTCCAATGTGGTGATGCACCGCAACCCGAACGCTTCCGGTGAAGCGATCGACGGCATGCAGGAGGCGATCCGCGAGGCGTTCGTCAACAGGCAGGTCCAACCGGCGTCATAGACGTCTTCGGTTGCTCCGCCGTTTACTATTTCAGTTCCAGCAACCGTTCCAGATAGCTGCGCTCGATATCGGGGCTGAGCGCGTTTCCGAGCCGCTTGCGGATCGCTTCCAGGATCTGGCGCGCGCGCTGCACGTCGATCTCATCGGGCACTTTCACCGAATCGCCGAAATCGGGACCCTGGCTGGCGCGCGGCCGGCCGAGCGGGTCACGGTCGGCGTCCTGCTGACGGCCACCTTCCTGGCTGCCGCCCTGGTCGCCCTGCATGGCCTGCATCTGCTTCATCATGTCCTTGGCGCCCTTGCGCAGCGCCTCGAGCGCCCGGCCCTGGTGGCCGACGGCCTCGTCGCCCTGACCCTCGCCAAGCGCCTGCTCGGCGCTGCCCATGGACTTGCCGGCTTCGCCAAATCCTTCATTGGGCTCCATGCCCATGCCTTCGAGGCCCTTCTTCAGCTGTTCGAGATCGCTTTTCAGCTGCCCCTGGCCTTCTTGCAACTGCTTCAGCGCATCGGCGAATTCCTGCGGCGTCATCGGCTTTTGCCTGGCGAGCGGATCGCGGTCCTCGCCAACCCCTGGCTTGTCCTGGTTCTCGCCGCTGCCTTCGCCGAGCTGCTCGTCGCGATTCTTGCCACGCTGTCGCTCGCCGCGCTGCATCTGGTCCATGCGGAACGTGTCGTTCATCATCTCCTGCTGGCGCCGCAAAATCTCGCCGAGCTTGTCCATCTGCTGGCGCATCTGGCTGTCCTGCTCACCGCCCTGCTGCTGGCGGCCGGCCTGGAGGTTGTTCATCATGTCCTGCAGTTGCGACAGCAATTGCTGCGCCTTGTCGCGGTCGCCCGACTTCGCCAGGTTCTCGATCTGGTCCATCATGCGGTCGATGTCGCTCTGGCGCAGTTCCTGGCCGTTCTGCTGCATCTGCGGCGCATTCGGGTTCTGCTTGGCGCGTTCGGCGAATTCCTGCAGGAACTGGTTCATCGCCTCGCGCAGTTCCTTCATCGCCTTCTCGATCTCGGCGTCGCTGGCGCCGTTCTTGATGGCGTCCTGGAGCGCCTGCTGCGCCTGGCGCAGCCGCTTTTCGGCGGCCGATAGATTGCCCTCCTCGATGCCGAGCGCGATTTCCCAGAGATAGGCGACCTCGCCGCGCAGCTGATCATCGTTCCCGGCCAGTTTCAGCCGGCTCATCGCGCTCATGATGGCGAGGTAGTGGGACATGTTGTCGAACGTGTCTTCAGGCCGCAGCGTGATGGCGTCCATCAGGTCGAGCACGCGCGGCCTGGCATTGGCGTCGAGCGCGAGCAGGCGGCGCTGTTCGATCACGGCGCGCGCCAGCGGGTTGGCGAATGGCCGCTCGGGCATCGAGAGCGTCTTGGTTTCGCTGGACGCGGTGTGTCCGGCGTCGTCGGTGGCGACCAGCGTCAGCTTGATGCTGCCGCCGGCCCAGACATGCTCGGTCAGATCTTTCGTGGTCCGGGCGGCATTCGACTTGCCGCCGCGGCGCGGCAGCGTCAGCGGCATGTCGGGCGGACCATAGAGCGGATGCGCACCTGGCGCCTGCGGATCGGCCAGCGCGAAGACCGCCTTGGCGGTGGCGGCGCCATAGTCATCGTCGATCTGGTAGTTGAGCTCGAAGGCGCCGTTGGCGGCGCGCTTGGGCTCGCCGACGAAGCGGATCTGCGGCGGCTTGTCAGGGATCACGGCGAAGGCCCAGCGGCCAAGCTGGTCGTCGCCCGATTTCAGCGTCAGCATGCCATCGCCAGTCAGCTTGCCGGTGAATTGGCGCACCTTGGACGGTGCCGGGCTTGCGGCCGGTTTGGCCGTGGCGGCGGCTTGCGGGCTGGCCGGGTCGATGGCGCGGGCGTTGCCGTCCTGGTCAGCATAGGCAAGCGTTTCCTCGCCCGAGCCTCCGGTGACGCGCAAGGAGACGTCGCTACCCTCGGGGACGTGGAAAGTTGGCGTCGCCTGGTTGGCGTCGGCGGTCAGGAAGATCGGCGGCTTGCCGGTATAGGCCGGCGGCGTCACCCAGGCGTCGATGCGCGGCGGCATGGCGTCGAGCGTGCCATGTGCGCTGAAACCGTCTGCTATCCTGCCGCCGGTCGGCCCGAAGGAGAAGGCAAAGGCGGTGACGAGCAGCAGCGCCGCCACGGCGCGAAGTCCCCAGGGGTCGCGCTCCGGCACGCGCGTGCGTGGCAGGTCGGCGCCGAGACTGTCGAGCTTTCCAGCCATGCGCTTCTGGTGCTCGCGCCAGAGCGCCTGCGAAAAGCTGCTTTCCTGGCCGCTGGGCCGGTCGCTCTGCACCTGTACGGGGCTGTGCAGCAGTTTGTTGGCGGCCTCGATGCGGCGATCGACCTCGGCGGCGCCAGGCATGCGGAAAAAGCGCAGCGGATAGAGCGCGGCCAGCCCTGCCAGGCCGAACAGGGCGACAAGGCCGACGCGCACCACATCCGGCAGCCGGGGGAAAATGCCGAACCAGGAGGCGCTGAGGAAGAGAGCGACGACAATGATGAGCGGGAGCAGCAGCGGCCAGCCACGCTCGACCATTATCGCGATCCGCGTCGCCAGCCGGCTCAAGGCAAGGCGTCCGGCCAGGCCGCGATCGTTGCTGAAGATGGGTCGTTGCGTCATCGGCCCTTCCTAGAGCTCTGTTCCGTCCTGAAAGGACCGGTATGGGCTCTATCTCCTTGAGCATGATCTGTTCCGAAAACCGGATTCGAGTTTTCGGGACCATGCCGTGGGGCGGGGCAGGATGGCCCAAGCCTCACGACTCGAAGAATACCAGCAAACACGGCAAAGGCGAGGCGGTTTGAGAAAACGTGAAGCCGGCCGAAATGGTTGCGATCAGAAATTGGCGGGGTTTGCGTTGGCACCACAGACCAGCACGGCCACCCGTTCGCCCGGCGTCGGCGCGTAGCGGCCGGACAGGATCGCGGCGAAGGCGGCGGCCCCACCTGGTTCCGAGATGATGCGCACGCGGTTCCAGAGCGCCTTCTGGGCGGCGATGATGTCGTCATCGCTGACCAGGATGGAGCGTTCCACGAAGGCTTCGGCGATCGGGAACATCATTTCGCCGACGCGCTTTGGCGCAAGCGAATCGGCGGCGATGCCTTCGGCCGGCGCGTCGACCGGACGGCCGGCCTCGAAGGCGCGATGAAGCGTCGGCGCGCCCTCGGGCTCGACGGCGACGATGCGGATGCGGCCGGCATACCAGGCGGCGATACCGCCGATCAGGCCGCCGCCGCCGACGGCGACCAGCAGCGTGTCGATCTCAGGCAGATCGCTTTCGATCTCGAGCCCGAGCGTGCCCTGGCCGATCAACGTTTCCTCCTGGTTGAAGGCGTGGATCTGCAGGGCGCCGGTTTCCTCGGCGAAACGTTCGCTGGCGGCCAGCGCTTCGGCATAGCGGGCACCGCCGACGACGAGGTCGGCGCCATAGCCGCGAATGCGGTCCAGCTTGGCCTCCGGGCTCACTTCGGGAACGAAGATGGTCGCCTTGTGCCCAAGCCGCATGGCGGCGTAGGCGACAGCGGCGCCATGGTTGCCGCCCGACGCGGCAACGACGCCGGCGTCGGGAACCGGCCGCTCCAGAAGGTTGGTGAAGGCGCCGCGCGCCTTGAACGAGCCGGAATGCTGCAGGCATTCGAGCTTGAGGTCGACCGCCAGTGGCGGCCGGTCGAAGTCGGCCATGTCGATGCGCAGCACCGGCGTGTGCCTGACATAAGGGCGGATACGCGGTTCCATCGCGGCAATGCGTTCGCGTGTGACGGTGTTGCCCTGCGACATCAAAATCTCCTCGGGATTGACAGCAATTAGTAACTTGGCAAAATGGCTAAATGCAAGAGGTTGATGTCTTCAAGGCGATCGCCAACGAACGCAGGCTACAGATTCTTGATTGGCTCAAGGATCCGCGTGCGCATTTCCGGGCACAGGCGGATGGCGATCTGGTCGAGGACGGCGTCTGCGCGCTGCTGATCGCCGAGAAGCTCGGCATCACGCAGGCGACGCTTTCCGAGCATATGCGTGTGCTTACCCAGGCCGGCCTGCTCAGAACCAAGCGCATCAAGCAATGGACCTTCTACCGCCGTGACGAGGACAGGATCGCCGACACAAGGGCGCTCATCCAGAACCGGCTATAGCATCGCGGCCAGGGCGGCTTCTATGCAAGCCAGTCCGGCACCGAATCCAGCCCGATCAGTTCGTCATAGGTCAGGCGCGGACGAACGACATGGAAACGGTCGCCGTCGACCAGCACCTCCGGCACCAGCAGGCGTGTGTTGTAGGTGCCGGCCTGGACCGCGCCATAGGCGCCGGCAGTGGAAACGGCGACGAGATCGCCCGCCTTCAGCCTCGGCAGGTCGCGGTCGAGGCCGAGATAGTCACCGGTCTCGCAGACCTGGCCGACCACATCGACCATCATGCGCGGCGTGTCGGCCGGCGGCTGCACGACCGGCCTGATCTCGTGAAAAGCATCGTAGAGCGTCGGCCTGATCAGGTCATTCATGGCGGCGTCGACGACGAGGAAGTTCTTGGCGTCGCCTTCCTTCACGAAAATCACTTCCGAGACCAGGATGCCGGCATTGCCAACGATCAGCCGGCCCGGCTCGAACATCACCTTCATGCCCAACTTGGTGACATGCTTGCGGACGACCTGGGCATAGGCGTCGGGCAAGGGGGGAGGGTTGTTGTCGACGCGATAGGGAATGCCGAGGCCGCCGCCGAGATCGACATGCTCTATCGCATGTCCGTCGGCGCGCAGCGCGCCGACCAGGTCGACCAGCAAAGCGAAGGCGTCGTCGAAAGGCTGCAGTTCGGTGATCTGGCTGCCGATATGGGTATCGATGCCGGTGATCTTGATGCCGGGAAGCGTTGCCGCGCGGGCATAGACCTGGCGCGCCCGCTGCCACGGAATGCCGAACTTGTTCTCGGCCTTGCCGGTTGAGATCTTCTTGTGGGTCCTGGCGTCGACATCGGGATTGATGCGCAGCGACACCGGCGCCACCTTGCCGAGAGCCGAGGCGCGGGCCGACAGGAGTTCGAGCTCCGGCTCGGATTCGACGTTGAAGCAAAGGATGCCAGCTTCGAGCGCAAAGTCCATTTCACGCGCCGTCTTGCCGACACCGGAAAACAGGATCTTGCTGGCCGGGACGCCGGCGGCCAGTGCCCGGCGCAATTCGCCTTCCGAGACCACGTCGGCGCCGGCGCCGAGCTTGGCCAGGGTCCGCAGCACGGCCTGGTTGGAATTGGCCTTCATGGCGTAGCAGACCAGCGCGTCGAGCCCGGCAAAGGCCTTGACGAAGACACGGTAGTGCCTGGTCAGGGTCGCCGTCGAGTAACAGTAGAACGGCGTGCCGACCTGTGCGGCGATATCAGGGATTGCCACGTCCTCGGCATGCAGCACGCCGTCGCGGTAGTCGAAATGGTTCACGAGAGTGGTTCCGGAAGTTGGCGGGCGCTAGATCAGCGGGTCGAGGATGAACTTCTTGTCCACGACCGGTTTTTCCGGTTCCGGCGGCACGGGCTGGTGGGCCTTCTCGGCATCCTTGCGCGCCTGGACAGCCGCCTCATACGGCGTATCGAGGCCGGCCTTGCGGCCGCAGGCGGTCACGGAGGCAAGCGCCGCAAGCAGCGTCAGCGTTACCAAAATCCTGCTTCCGGTCATCGATCCATCCGTCCGAAACGTTTGCCAGCCGCCGCTTTTAGCCGAGTTCTCAACGTATTGCACCCCGGATATTGCCGATCGCAACATCGGGATATTTCTGGTCGCAACATCGGGATATTGCTGATCGCAATATCCGAGATCACGCCTTGGCGATACGCTTTTCCCAGGCGCGGATCTGCTTCCTCACTTCCGACGGCGCGGTGCCGCCGAAGCTGGTGCGGCTCTTGACCGAGTTCTGCACCGCCAGCACCGAGAATATATCGGAAGTGATGCCCGGGTTGATCGATTGCAGATCCTCCAGCGCAAGCTTCTCCAGGCTCACCTTCTTCTCTTCGGCCAGTGCCACTGCGCGTCCGGTGACATGATGGGCTTCGCGGAACGGCAGGCCCAAGGTGCGCACCAGCCAGTCGGCGAGGTCGGTGGCGGTGGCGTGGCCGGAGCCGGCTGCCTTCTTCATCGCGGCCGCATTGACCGTCATGTCCGAGACCATACCGGTCATCGCGGCCAGCATCAGGTCGAGCGTCTCGGCGGCGTCGAAGACCGATTCCTTGTCTTCCTGCATGTCCTTGCCATAGGTCAAAGGCATGCCCTTCATGACCGTCAGCAGGCCGACCAGATGGCCATTGACGCGGCCGGTCTTGCCGCGCACCAGTTCGGCGGCGTCGGGGTTCTTCTTCTGCGGCATGATCGAAGAGCCGGTGGAAAAGCTATCCGACAGCCTGATGAAGCCGAATTGCGGCGTCGACCAGATGATGATCTCTTCCGCCAGCCGTGACAGATGGGTGGCGCAGATCGCGGCCATGGCGAGGAACTCCAGCGCGAAATCGCGGTCGGAGACGCTGTCCAGCGAATTGCGCATCGGCTCGCGGAAACCGAGCGCCCTGGCGGTCTGGTGACGGTCGATCGGGAAGCTGGTGCCGGCAAGGGCGGCGGCGCCGAGCGGGCTCTCGTCCATCCGTTCGATGGCGTCGCGCACGCGCGACAGGTCGCGCGAAAACATCTCGACATAGGCCATGCAATGGTGGCCGAAGGTAACCGGCTGCGCCGCCTGCATATGGGTAAAGCCCGGCATCACGGTCGCCGCATGCTCCCCGGCCCGTTCCAGCAGCGCCCCGATCAACCCCTTCAACGCCTCGGCGACGCGAAAACACTCGTCCTTGACCCAGAGCCTCAGATCGACCGCCACCTGGTCGTTGCGCGAGCGGGCGGTATGCAACCGGCCGGCCGCCGAGCCGATCAGGTCGGCGAGCCGGGCCTCGACATTCATGTGGATGTCTTCCAGCCTGGTCGAGAACTCGAACGTGCCAGCTTCGATCTCTTTCAGGATCGTGTTCAGGCCGTGAGCGATTTTTTCTTGATCGGCAGCCGAAATAATGCCCGTCTGCGCCAGCATCTCGCTATGGGCGATCGAACCGCGAATATCCTGCGCGTAGAGTTTGCGGTCGAACGAGATCGACGCGTTGATGGCTTCCATGATCGCGGCCGGACCCGAGGCAAATCGTCCGCCCCACATCTGGTTGCTGGTCTTCTTGTCGCTCATCGCTATAAAACCCGTGCCTCGGAGCAGTTTTGAGAAAATGGCAGACGGAAACAGATTTTTCCCGGCCCCGCGCCTGATCCTCGCCGCCCTGGTGGCGGGAGCGCTGGCCGGCGCGGTCGCGGTATATGTCAGCGAGAGCCGGTCTGGCAACAACGCACCGGCGCAGGTGGCCGCCGGCGACAGCAAGGACGACGTCGCCTGCGCCGCCAAGAGCGATCGCGCCAAGAAGGTGGCGGCCGCGGCCACCGGTGAGGTCGCGGCACTTTTGCCGGCCGATCCGCCGCAGTCGATGAGGAGCCTCGCCTTCAACGGGCCGGACGGCAAGCCGATGACGATCGCCGACCATGCCGGCAAGACGGTGCTGCTCAATCTCTGGGCGACATGGTGCGCGCCATGCCGTGCCGAAATGCCGGCGCTCGATGCGCTGCAAAAAGAGAAAGGCAGCGACGCCTTTCAGGTCGTCGCCGTCAACGTCGATGCCGGCGACGATGTGAAACCGAAGAAGTTTCTCGCCGATACCGGTGTGCACACGCTCGGCTACTACCGGGATTCGACGATGACACTGTTCAACGACCTCAAGACGCGCGGTCTGGCGCTCGGCCTGCCCGTCACCATGCTGATCGACGGCGAAGGCTGCCTGATCGCCCATATGAACGGTCCGGCTGAATGGTCCGGGCCGGACGCCAAGCGGTTGGTCGAGACGGCGCTCGGGTCGTGAGCCAACGCATGTCGCGGTTCAAGCCGAGCGCACGCTCGGCTTGAGCAGCACGAGGCTGCCATCCTGGCGGCCGGCACGCACCGGAGTGGGCTTGCCGTGGCCGGTCAGGTCGTCGAACGCCTCGATCGGCGCCGGCTTGCCGAGATAGTAGCCCTGGCCGATCTCACAAGCCTCGGCGTCAAGGAACTTCAACTCGCCAAGCGTCTCGACGCCTTCGGCCAGAACCGGCAGGCCAAGGCCGCGCCCCAGCCCCAGCACCGCGCGCACGATCGCCGCGACCTGGCCGTTCGTGTCGACCGCCTTGATGAAGGAGGAATCGATCTTAATCTTGTCGAAGGGGAAGGCGCGCAGGTTGGAAAGAGAGGAATAGCCGGTACCGAAATCATCCATGGCTACGCGCACGCCGAGCGACTTGACCTGGCGCAGGGTTGCCAGCGCACGCGGCATGTCCTTCACCAGCGCGGTTTCGGTGATCTCGAGTTCGAGCCTGGTCGGGGCAAGGCCTGTCTTCAGCAAGGTCTCGTGGACCTTGCGGCTGAAATTTGGGTTGTGGAGCTGCACCGCAGAGACGTTGACGGCGACCGTCAGCGGGTTTTCCCAGCGCGCGGCTTCCTCGCAGGCCGCTTCGAGCACCCAATCCCCGATCTGGCCAATCGCGCCGCTGTCCTCGGCCACCGGAATGAAAGTGGCCGGAGAAACCTCGCCACGCTCAGGATGGCGCCAGCGGATCAGGGCCTCGAAGCCAACCATCTTGCCGCTGCTGATCTCCTTCTGGGGCTGGTAGACGAGGTAGAATTCACCGCGCACGACGGCCTGGCGCAATTCGTGCTCCATCACGCGTTTGTCGCGAGCCTCGGCGCCCATCGAGGCTTCGAAATAGCGAAACGTGTCCCTGCCTTCGGTCTTGGCGCGATAGAGTGCCGTATCGGCATGGCTGATCAGGCTGGTCTGGTCCTCGGCATCGAGCGGATAGACCGCGATGCCGATGCTGGCCGAGACCAGCCCGCCACCGACCGCTGCCCGGTTTTCCTCACGCATGGCGGCGAGTACCGCATTGGCGATGCGGCCCGCCGCCTGCGGGTCGGGCAAATTGGGGGCTATGATGGCGAATTCGTCGCCGCCCAGGCGCGCAAGCATCTGGCCGTGGCGCAGAACGCCGGACGCGCAGCTTGCCACTTTCTGCAACATGGCATCGCCGGCGCCGTGCCCGTAGAGGTCGTTCACCTCCTTGAAGCGGTCGAGGTCGAGCAGCAAGAGCGCAAGATGCCGGCCCTTGATGTTTGCGTCGGCAGTGGCGACGCGGTTCATCGATGCGATCTCCGCGTCGAGACGGCTGGAGAAACTGCGGCGATTGGCAAGCCCCGTCAGCGGATCGAAATGGGCAAGGCGAAGGATCTCCTGCTCCGCCTTCCTGCGTTCGCGTATGTCGCGTACGGCGATGACATTGTGGGGCTTGCCGCAATAATCGATGCTCCTGGCGATCAGTTCGACGGGTATTCTCGTCCCATCGCGGCTCCTCAACTCCGCTTCCTGCGGCTGGCCCTCCAGGCTGGTCGCATCGGATGCTGCGCGTTCGTCGAAAAGTTCGCCCAGTTGCATGCCGTTCAGGGCCGTAGCCGGCGCGCCGGTCAGCTTGCCCATGCTGTCATTGGCGCTGACGATGCGACTGCCATCGCAGACGATCAGGCCTTCCACGGCTGCATTGGCCAGGCCATGCATGCGGTCGACCTCGAGTTTCTGGCGACGGAAGCGCAGGTCGATCCACAACGCCGATGCCGACAGAACCAGGATCACCAGGGTGGCGGCCGCGGCCGCGAAAGCCTGCGAGGTCGGCGCGATCGTGTACTGCGATATGACAATCGAGGAATCGGGAAAGATCGAGACGGCGCCCATGCCGATGAAATGCAAGGTGCAGATAGCCAGCGTCAGCAGCACCGCGCCGGCGGATGTCGCTGACAAGGAAGGGCGGCGCAGAACGACATGCAGCGCCAGTGCCGCAAGCGTCATACCGGCCAGCAGGGAAACGGCGACAAGCATCAGGTTCCATTCGATCCGCCCCTGGACCTCGAACGCCGCCATGCCGACGTAGTGCATGGCTGCGATGCCGCCGCCCAGGATGGCGCCGCCGACGAGATGGTAATCGATCTCGTCCCGCAAGGTGGCGATCCACATGCCGGCCGCCGTCAATGCGACCGAGGCGGCGAGCGAGATCACGGAGAGCCCCGGATCGTAAGCGCTGGGGATGCCCGGCGTGAAGGCGAGCATGGCAATGAAATGCGTTGCCCAGATGCCGAACCCCGTCGAAGTCGCCGATATCATCAGCCAGACCAGCCGGTTACGGTCCGTCGAGCGGCTGATGTGGTGAAGCAGGTTTACAGCAGAGAAACAGGAAATTCCGCAGATCAGCGCTGCCAGTGCGACCAGTCGCAGATCGTGCTGGTGCACGATGCAGTTATAGACCGTCAGCATCTTATTTCCCCCTAGCCCACAGGAAATAAAAAAAGAAATATGACTGATTAATGCTTGGCTGTTGAAGGATCGATAAAGTCGCCTGCAACCATAGCGTGCCTTCGTGGCGCAGGCTGGCCGCAAAGGCACCGACCGGTTCAGCCGCATCGACTTGAAGATGGCGGCTATTTCAGGCGAACGGTCACGGTCAGGGCTTCATGATCCGAGCTCGGGCTGCCGTCCGGCAACACCGCCGGAGGGACCGCCGGCGCGCTGGCCGCGAGGCCGCGTGTGAAGAACCAGTCGATGCGGCCGACCGGCATGCCGGCAGGCCGGCGCTGGGTGGACAGGTCCATGTCGTTGGCCGCCTGCCAATCATAGCCGCGCTCGGCAAGGGCCGCGAACAGCGGCTCATGGCGCTTGCTTCACCAGCATTTCATCATCCCTTTAGCCGGATAACCATGACGGCCTTTACGTCCCTGACAGCCGCCCTAGCTACCTAAGGCGCCGGTGTGACGTTTTCATGCCGGCGCAACCGCCGAGGGGGAGGAAAGACCGGCTGTCCACAGGCCCGGGAGGCCACAACAGAACTGTCACATACCTTCTCTAAGAGAGCGGGCAAGGACTTGCGCAGACCCTTGTCAACAGTCATTCAAGAGGGAAGAAATCATGACGATCATCAAGCGGGGCCTCGCTGCCCTTGCCGCAGGCGTGCTCAGCACGGCGGTGGCGGTTCCTGCCTTCGCGGAACCGGTAAAATTCGATTTCTGGTTCGGCCTTTCTGGCGATCTTGCCCGCGTCGTCGATACGCTGTGCAAGAACTTCAACGAGTCGCAGAAGGATTATGAAGTCACCTGCACCAGCCAGGGCAATTACGACGCGACGCTGCAGAACACCATCGCCGCCTTCCGCGCCGGAAAGCAGCCCGCCGTCGTCCAGGTCTACGACGTCGGCACCGCCACCATGATGCTGTCGGGCGCCTACAAGCCCGCCGACAAGCTGATGGAAGAAAACGGCTACAAGATCGACTACGCCGACTATTTCCCCGGCATCGCGCGCTACTACGCGACGTCGAAGGGCGAGATGCTGTCCTTTCCGTTCAATTCCTCGACCCCGCTGATGTACTGGAACAAGGATGCTTTCGCCAAGATCGGCAAGACCGAAGCGCCCAAGACATGGGAAGATGTCGCCACCGATCTCCAGGCCTTGAAGGACGCCGGCTATGAATGCCCGATGGCGATCAACATCTCGGCCAATGAAAGCTGGCAGCTGATGGAGCAGTTCTCCGCGCTGCACAACCAGCCGATCGCCACCAAGAACAATGGCTATGACGGTCTCGATGCCCGTCTGGAAGTCAACAAGACCAAATTCGTCCAGTACGTCACCGATCTGAAGAAGTGGTATGACGCCGGCCTGATCAAGATCAAGTCGAAGGATCTCGGCCAGGACATGGTGCAGGCCTTCGCCACCGGCACCTGCCAGGTCATTCTGACTTCGGTCGGCGACCACGGCACGGTCGGCCGCACGCAGAAGGAAGGCATGAAGTGGGATGTCGCCGAACTGCCGGTCTACGCCGGTACCGAGCGCAAGAACTCGCTGGTCGGCGGCGCTTCACTGTGGGTACTTTCCGGCAAGTCGGACGCGGAATACAAGGGCGCGGCCGCCTTCCTCAACTTCATCCATGACCCCAAGACCGCCCTGTTCTGGTCGACCAACACCGGCTACATCCCGGTGACCAAGTCGGGCTTCGAATACCTGAAGTCGCAAGGGTTCTACGACAAGGCGCCCTACAAGGGCCGCGAAGTCGCGATCGCCAGCCTGACCGCGTCGGAGCCGACCGAGATCACCCGTGGCGTGCGCCTGGGCAACTTCACCCAGATCCGCGCCGAGTTCGGCACGCAGATGCAGGCGATCTTCGCCAACAAGGTCAGCGTCCAGGAGGGTCTCGACACGCTGGTCAAGAATGGCGACGCCATCCTCGACCGCTTCCAGCAGACCTATCCGGGCAAGACGCTGCCCTGATCCGCTGAAATGCACTGGCCCGTCCGGCGACTCCCGTTGAGCATGATCGCGAAACCGGTTTCCAGTTTCCGGGATCATGCTTGGGTCGACGGGCGGCCATTTCGTTATTAGTCTCACCTTGCACCAAGCGAGCCGCTTGAGCGGCGTCGGCGGACCGATGGAAAAACGCGTCACTTTCAGCAGATGGACGATCGGTATCCTGTTCGCGGTGCCGCAGCTGTTCCTGATCTTCACCTTCTTCTACTGGCCGGCCGGCCAGGCGGTATACTGGTCGCTGACGCTGCAGCAGCCTTGGGGCGGCGGCAACATCTGGGTCGGCCTCGACAATTTCCGCTCGATCCTGTCCAACGCCGATTACTGGAACTCGATCACCGCCAGCCTGATTTTCGCGGCCATCAGCACCGGCCTGGCGATGTTCATCGCGCTGGTGTTGGCCGCCTTGACCGACCGGCAGCTTGCCGGCTCGTGGCTGTATCGCGTGGTGCTCATCTGGCCCTACGGCATCGCCGCGCCAGCGCTGGCCCTGGCATTTCGGTTCATCCTGGCGCCGGAAGCCGGCTTCATGGCCGTCGTCAACCAGGTCTGGCCCGGCTTCTGGGATCCCGGCCTCGATGGCACCGATGCCATGGCCTCGATCATCGTCGCCTTTTCCTGGAAATATGTCGGCTACAACTTCATCTTCTTCCTCGCGGCCTTCCAAGCAATCCCGCGATCCCTGATCGAGGCGGCGGCGATGGACGGCTCCGGTGTCCTCAGGCGCTTCTGGGACATCCAGTTCCCGCTGATCACGCCGACCATCTTCTTCCTGCTCGTAATCAATATCACCGAGAGCTTCCAGGACTCCTTCGGCATCGTCGACATCATGACATCAGGCGGACCGGCGAACGCCACCAACCTGATGGTCTACAAGATCTACTCGGACGGCTTCAAAGGCCTCGACTATTCGGGCGCGGCCGCGCAGAGCATTATCCTGATGGTGCTGATCGTCGCCCTCACCATTGTCCAGTTCCGCTTCATTGAGCGGCGCGTGCACTACAGGTGAGATGATCATGGTCGAACGCACCCCGTTCCTCAATTTCTTCACGCATCTGATCCTGTTCGTCGGCTTCGTTTTCTGTGTCGCGCCGTTCGCCATCGTGGCGATCGCCGCGTCGCACAATCTCAAGGACGTCAACGATGTGCCGATGTCGCTGTTGCCGGGCAGTGACTTCTGGGTCAACATCAAGACGGCCTGGGTGACGGCCGATCTCGGCCCCAAGCTGCTCAACAGCTTCATCATGGCGTTCGGCGTCGCGGCGGGCAAAGTGATCATCTCGGCGCTCACCGCCTTCTCGATCGTGTACTTCCGCTATCCTGGCCGCATGCTGATCTTCTGGCTGATCTTCATCACGCTGATGCTGCCGCTCGAAGTGCGCATCGTGCCGACCTACGCCGTGGTCGCCAACGTGCTCGAGCCCTATCAGACGATCCTGGACCTGACCGGGCTGTCCTGGCTGATCGAGAAAGTATCGGGCGTGCGGGTTGCACTGAGCCTGGGGCTGCTCAATTCCTATAGCGGCCTGATCCTGCCGCTGGTCGCCACCGCGACCGGAACGTTCCTCTACCGGCAGTTCTTCCTGACCGTGCCGGACGAGTTGACCGAGGCCGCGCGCATGGACGGTGCCGGGCCGCTGCGGTTCTTCATCGACGTGCTGCTGCCGCTGTCGCGCAACAATATGGCCGCGCTCGGCACCATCATGTTCCTGTGGGCCTGGAACCAGTATCTGTGGCCGCTGCTCATCACCACCGACCAGTCGCATGCGATGGCGGTGACCGAGCTCAAGCAGCTGATCCCCAATGTCGGTGGCGCCCCGGAATGGCACATCGCCATGGCCGGAACGCTCATCATCATGCTGCCGCCGATGATTGTCGTGGTGTTGATGCAGCGCTGGTTCGTGCGCGGCCTGATCGCCACCGAGAAATAACAGGGAGACAGAAGAATGGCCTCCATCGCAATACGCGGCGTCAAGAAGAACTATGCCAAGACGCAGGTCGTGCATGGCGTCGACCTCGACTTCGCATCGGGCGAGTTCGTCGTCATCCTGGGGCCATCCGGCTGCGGCAAGTCCACCTTGCTGCGCATGATCGCCGGGCTGGAAGAGATTTCCGACGGCACGATCGCCATCGACGGCACGGTGGTCAACAAGCTCGAGCCGCGTGAGCGCGGCTGCGCCATGGTGTTCCAGAACTACGCACTCTATCCGCATATGAGCGTGGCGCAGAACATCGGCTATTCGCTGAAGGTATCAGGTGTTCCCTCGGCCGAGCGCAACCAGCGGATCCAGGCGGTGGCCCGCACGCTTGAGCTCGAGCATCTGCTCGACCGCAAGCCGATGGCGCTTTCGGGCGGTCAGAGGCAGCGCGTCGCCATGGGCCGGGCCATGATCCGCGAACCGAAAGTCTTCCTGTTCGACGAACCGCTGTCCAATCTCGATGCCAAGCTGCGCGTGCAGATGCGCTCGGAAATCCGCAAACTGCATCGCCGGCTGAACGCCACCTCTGTCTTCGTCACCCACGATCAGGTCGAGGCGATGACGCTGGCCGACCGGCTGGTGGTGATGAATGGCGGACGGGTCGAACAGGTCGGCACGCCAGGTGAGATCTACACCCGCCCGGCCAGCCGCTTCGTCGCTACCTTCGTCGGCGCGCCGGCCATGAACATTCTTGAAGGCACCGTCGAACTCGACGGGCTGTCGCTGCTCGGCGGCAGCCGGCGCCTGGGCATGGCTCGCGCCGGCCTGCCGGTCGGTACGAAGGTGGCGATGGGCATCCGGCCGGAAGCCGTCCGGCTGGTGGCGCCGGGAACGCCGGGCGCGCTCGATGCGACTGTCGACCTGGTCGAGGAACTGGGTGCGGGGCGGGTGATCTATGTCGACCTCGACGGCGCGCCGTTTTCGGTGATGACCTCGGAGGCCGTTCATCCCGAACCCGGCAGCACCGTCGGCCTAAAGATCTCGCCGGACGACATGCACTTCTTCTCGTCGGAGACAGGGACCCGTCTCGATGTCTTCAAGGCTTCCGTGCCCGAGCCGGCGCTTTGATTTCCCAAACGCTCAGCCAAGAGACGCGCATGAAAATCATCCAGGTCACCGACGTGCATCTTGGCCGGCGAGGTGAGCGCCGCTATGGGGCGGACCTGCATCAGCGGCTGGATCGGTGCATCGCGCACATCAATGCGCATCACCCCGACGCCGCGCTTTGCGTCTTCACCGGCGACTTGACGGAGACCGGTGCGCCGCAGAGCTATGCCGATCTGCGCGTTGCGCTTGGCACGCTGTCGATGCCGTACAGGCTGCTGCCGGGCAACCATGACCGGCGGGCCAATCTCGTGGCCGTGTTTCCCGAAATTCCGGTCGACGAAAACGGCTTCGTGCAGTCGGTCCACGATACCGGCAACGAGGTGCTGTTGTTTCTCGACTGCCTGGCGGAAGGACGCATAGAAGGCGAACTGTGCGACAGCCGGCTCGCCTGGCTCGAAGCCCGGCTGGGACAATCCGGCGGCAGGCCAGCCTACGTCTTCCTGCATCATCCGCCGGTCGCGCTCGGCCTGCCGCAGCTCGATCCGCTGGCGCTCGAACAGCCCGAGCGGTTGCTCGGCCTGCTGCGGGGCCATGGCAACGTTCGACACATCTTCTTCGGCCATGTCCATCGCGACATTGCCGGCACCGTTGCCGGCATTCCGTTCTCGGCGCAGCGCGGCCTACATGCCCGGTTCGAGCTTGCCCTCGACCGATCGAGCGAGATCGTCGAACAGGCGCCGCCGTCCTACGCCGTCATCCTCGTCGGCAGCGCCAACCAGTGCGTGGTGGTGCACGGTTGCGATTTTCTCGAGCAATGGCCGATTTATTCAGCGGAAACCGGCGAACGCATCACGGCGTGAGCTGGCCACTTCGCTGGGGTTCAGCGCCTTCAGCCGTCGCTCTCAAGCGAAGACATGCGCCTTGCCCGATACGGTCAGTCGTACGATCTCGCCGACCGCCGGTGCGTCCATGCCGGATTTGCGCAGGATCAGCGGCGTGCCGCCGATGGCGGCGGCGTCCGGCGGATCGGAATTGTTCAGAAGCCGAACCGCGACCGTGCATGTCGAGCCGGCGAACTCCGATTCCGTCACCTCGCCGAACAGCATGTCCGATGTGCCCGACATGCCCTCGCGCGAGGTGCGTTTCAGCCCGATCTGTTCCGGCCGCAGCATGATGCGGACGATATCGCGGCTGTCCGGCGTGTCGACCGCGATGCGGCCGAGCGGGGAGCTGGCGAAGCCGCCCGAGACGCTGGCCGGCAGGATGATGGCATCGCCGAGGAACTCGGCGATCATCCTGTCCTTCGGCTTGAGATAGAGTTCGCGCGGCGTGCCGACCTGGGAAAATTTTCCATCGCGCATCACCGCCACCTGGCTGGCGAAGGACAGCGCCTCGGCCTGGTCGTGCGTCACCAGGATGGTGGTGATGCCGGCCGCCTCCAGAAGTTCGGCCACGGCCTTGCGCATCGAGGCGCGCAGGCCGGTGTCGAGGGCCGAGAACGGCTCGTCGAGCAGCATCAGCCGCGGCTTCATCGCCATGGCGCGGGCCAGCGCCACGCGCTGCTGCTGACCACCGGAGAGTTCGTGCGGGCGGCGTTTCAGGATCGCCTTGTCCAGTCCAACGATATAGGCAAGTTCGACGATGCGCTCGGCGCGCTTGTCGTCGCCCCGGCCCATGCCGAAGCCGATATTGTCCGAGATGGTCAGATGCGGGAACAGGGCGCCGTCCTGCGCCACCACGCCAATGCCGCGGCGATGCGCCGGAACGGCGGCGCCGCCATTGGCCAGCACCTGCCCGTCGAGCACGATGCGGCCCTGATCCGGCGCCTCGAAGCCGGCGATCAGCCGCAGCAGGGTCGTCTTGCCGCAGCCGGAAGGTCCTACGATCGCCGTGCGGCTGCCGCTGGCGACATTCAGGTCGACGCCGGCCAGTGCGGCGACCGGGCCGTAATGCTTGTGCAGATTGCGGAGTTCAAGAAAGCTCATCGTCCGGCCATCCGCTTCGACTGGACATAGAGCAGCCAGGTCAGGGGCAGCGACATCGCCACCATGATGAAGGCGTAAGGGGCGGCCGAGGCGTAGTCGATCTCGCTGCTGTAGGACCAGAACGCCATCGCCAGCGTGCGGGTGCCGTTCGGCGCCAGCATCTGGGTCGCGGTCAACTCGTTCATGATGCCGAGCGCCACCAGCGCCATGCCGGCCGCGGCACCCGGCGCCGACAGGCGGATTGTCGTCGACCACAGCGCGTTGAGCGGCCGCCGGCCAAGGCTCGACGCGGCGCGCTCGAGCTCGACCGGTGCCTGGGCGATCGAGGCGCGCAGGCTGACCAGGGCACGCGGCAGGAACATCAAGGCATATGCGACCAGGATGGTGAACAGGGTCTGGTAGAGCGGCAGGGCGATGCGCACGGTGATGGTGACCAGCGCCAGCGCAATGACGACACCCGGCAGCGAGCCGACAATGTAGTTGCATCCCTCCATAAGGCGCTGCAGCGGTCCCGGCGCGCGGATCGAGATCCAGGCCATCGGCATCGCCGCGACAGTGGCAAGCAGCGCCCCGGCAAGGGACAGGAACAGCGTCTGGCCGAGTGCCAGTCCAATCTCGTCGAGACGCCAGACATCGGCGCCGCCGGCGAGGAGCCAGCGCCCGATGGTGATGAACGGCACGCCAAGCGCCAGCAGCGTGGTGACGAGGAGCAAGGCAAGGCTCGGGATGGTGGCGCGGCCTAGGCCGATGCGTTGCTGATACCGCGCAGCACCCGAGCCGACACGGGCATAACGTTCCTCGCCGCGCACCAGCACTTCGAGACCGAGCAGCACGAAACAGCAGGTCACCAGCACGCCGGCCAGCATGTTGGCGGCCGGGCCGTTGAAGGTCGACTGGAACTGGTCGACGATCGCGGTGGTGAAGGTGTCGAAGCGGATGAAGACGTAGAGGCCATATTCGGCCAGCAGATGCAGTCCGACCAGCAGCGAGCCGCCGCATATTGCGAGCCTGAGCTGCGGCAACACGACACGCCAGAACACGCGCCAGGGTCCGAGACCAAGCGCCGCCGCGGCATCCTCCAGGGCAGGATCGAGGCGGCGCAGCGCCGCCGATACCGGCAGGTAAAGGAAGGGAAAATAGGCGATAACGGACACCAGCACGCCCGCCCACAGGCCGTGCAGCCCCGGCACCATGGTGATCCAGGCATAGGAATGGACGAAAGCGGGGATGGCGAGCGGCGCCACGCAGAGCCAGGCCCAGAGCCGGGCGCCGGGCAGGTCGCTGCGTTCGGTCAGCCAGGCCAGCATCAACGACAAGGTGATGGCGATCGGTACGGCCAACAGCACCAGCAGGCCGGTGTTGGCCAGCAGCTCGCCGACACGTGGCCTGAAGATCAGCGCCGAGACGGTCTCCCAGCCGGTCTGCACCGCGATCCATAGGATGAAAGAGAGCGGCAGCAGCGCCAGCAGGGAGACAGATATGGCGGCGGCGACAAGCCAGGGCGCCGCCCGCCGTTGCGCCCGCCGGCGCATCTTGAGCGGCGGGCCCGGGCGCGCGAGATGGACCGCGGACTGCATCAGCTCACACGCCGCGCCGTTGCCGCCCGGCGGCGGCAATTGAAGGACCACGGTCGCGGTCGGATAGGCAACGTGTCGTCATCGACGAATGCAATCTCGAAAAACAAAACGCTCCCGCGGAAAGAGAGTCCGCGGGAGCACGGTCCGGCGTTCTTATTAGGACGAACGCCAACTAAAGCAAGCCGGCTGCCGTCATCAGGTCGGTGACCTTCTTGGAGTTGAGCGTCGTGGCATCGACCTTCGGTGCCTGCAGGTCGGCCAGAGGCACCAGCTTCGGATTGGACTGGGCGCCCTTGCCGACCGCATATTCGAAGGAGGTTCCGTTCTTCAGCACGTCCTGGCCACCCTTGCCGGTCACCCATTTCAGGAAGGCCTGGGCTTCCTTCTGGTGCTTGCTCGAAGCCAGCACGCCGCCGCCGGAAACCGACACGAAAGCGCCCGGATCCTGGTTCTTGAAATAGTGCAGCGCGACGTTCTTGGAGTTTTCGCCGGTCTTGGCCTGATCGCCAAAGTAGTAATAGTGGTAGATCACGCCGCCTTCGATCTCGCCGGCATTGACCGCCTTCATCACCGTGCTGTTGCCCTTGTAGGCGGTGAAATTCTCCTTCATCGCCTTCAGCCAGTCGGCCGTGGCGGCCTCGCCCTTGAGTTGCAGCAGCGCGCTGACGATGGCCTGGAAATCGGCGCCGGAAGGCGAAGCCGCCCAGCGGCCTTTCCAGCTCGGATCGGCGAGATCGAGCATCGACTTGGGCAACTGATCAGCCTTGAGCTTGGTCGTGTTGTAGGCAAAAACGGTGCTGCGCGCGGCCACGCCCACCCATTTGCCGCTGGCCGCCTGATAGTCCTGCGGGACCTGAGCCAGCGTGTCGGCGTCGACCGGCGCGAACAGGCCGGCATTCTCCACCAGCGCCATGGCCGGCGAATTCTCCGTCAAAAACACGTCGGCGGGCGAGGCGGCGCCTTCGGAGACGATCTGGTTGGAGAAGTCGCTGTCGCCGCCGTTTCGCAAGGTGACCTTGATGCCGGTTTCCTTGGTGAACCCTTCGGCCCATTCCTTGGTCAGGCTTTCATGCTGGGCATTATAGACGATGATGCCGGCATCTTCGGCCGTTGCCGGACCGGCGGCCAGGCTGATTGCAAGCACCGCTACGCTGGCCAGGGCAAGAAGGGGGGATTTCATAAGGTACTCCTCGGGTTGCCCGCACTGCGGGTGCGTCCGAGTATCAATTCATGAATGGGTTAGTCAAGATTGAAAGCCAATCGGCATCATCACGGTTTCGCGTGTCGGACGCATTTGACTTCACCCGATATGCGGTGCCGGTGGCTGCTCCTGCGGAATGCAGCCATCGACCATGGGATGAATGGTCCAGCGCTGATCCAGGCCCTGCTGTGTTCGTTTGGTCTCCGGATCGAACGCGTCGTTCAGCATGGCGCACCAGGTTCTGCGCAGGTTCTCGCAGCGTGTCCTGAATGCCGTGCTGCCAAGCCCGTCACGCATATCCTGCGCGGTGAGGTCGGTGGCCTCGCCCGGCGGTTTGGGCGGGACTGTGCCCATGTCGGGAAAGTCCGGGTTCCACTGAAGATAGTGTTTTGCGTCGACACCCGCGGCCGCATCGAACTTGACCACCGCCATCAGCGGATGAAACTCGTGCCAGCCCTTGTGATAGCCGTCATAGACATGTTCGCCGAGGACGGCGACATGATCGCCCATCCTGATCGGGCCGAGCGCCTTGTCGCCGACATTGGCGTCCTCGACATTGCCGGGGTTCCAGTTGAACAGTCCCTGCAGGACCGGCTTGACCCCGCCGAAGTAGGACGCGGCGCCGCCGATGGCGCCGCCAATGGCCGCCCCGAGCAATCCTCCCAGGAACGAGCCGATGGCGCAGCCCAGCGCACCCAGGAAGAACGATCCTATGGCGCAGCCGACAGCCGCCCCGACACTGGCGCCGGCGGCCGCCGCGGCCGCCGTTACGACCAGAGCCGCCGTCAGCAGGATGACGATGGCCGGCGCCCATTGGCGCATCTTGATCCAGAAATCGCCCTCGGCCTCGCAGTGCAGGCCCCAGCGGGCATGGTCGTCGGCGGGTGCGTAGCCCAGGTCGGTCTTCAGGTCATCGCGCGGCAACAGAAGCTCATGACCCTGAAAGCCGTCATTGAGAATGTCGTTGGCCGGATGGGCCGCGATGCTGGCGGCGAATTCCGTGACGACGGTGCCGTCGGCATTGTAGCGATTGGCGGCGGCCAAAGCCGCCTCGTTGGTCTCGGCGTTGAGGATCTCGGTCGTCGGATGCGGCATCAGGATGAGGTCGAAATACTGGTCGTTGTCGAAGGCGCCGAGATCGCTGCGGAACGGATTGTAGGAGACGATGCCGACCGCGCATTTCGGATTGTCCTTGTCGAGGCAGACCAGGCGATGGTTCAGCCATTCCCCGGCGGCCTTGTCGATCGTCGCGGTGGCGGACGCCAGAAATGCGATTGCCGCGGCAAGTGCCGCACCGACCGGCCCCAGCAGCAACCCGAACGCGGCTGCCAGCCCGGTGATGACGATGATCTGCAGCGCCTGGCCGGCGAGGAAAGCCAGCCGGTCGTCCTCATTGTAGGGCTTGCCACCGGCGGGATAGAGAAAGCAGCTCGTATAGTGCTTGTAGGCCATCGGAACGCCTCAGCCTTTCGTGGCGGTGAGCGTCACACCGCCGGTCATGGTGCGCGATCCGCTTTCGCCGATCGCGAACACATGGACGTTGAAGGTCTTCGAGCCACGGAAGGCGGCGTCCTTCGCTTCGATCTCGACGGCGATCTCGGTGATCTGGCGCGGCTGCAGTGAAAGCGTTCTTGGAACGATCCTGACCGACCAGTCGTCCGGGATGGGAAACCGGCCATAGGCCTGTTCCTCGAGGGCCCTGGCCCAGCGTGCCTTGCTCTCGCCGAGCCGCGGCTGCGGGGTGTCGGTGGTCCCGTCGCGACCTTCGCCGCGTGACGGGGCACATGGCCGCAGCTTCGGCAGACCGTAGCAGTCCGCCTCGATCTGGAAACGCCGGACGACCGAGGCCTCGTTGCGGACGCTGAAGACGAACTTTGCCGGTGAGCGCATCTCGGCAATGTTGACGTTCTTCTGGCCAAGGTTGTTGCTGGGGTTGGCGTCATCGCCCCAGGAAAGCTGTGCCTGCAGGCAATAGTGGCCGCTGGTGGCGGGCGTGGTCCAACTGAACTCGGCATAGGCAGGGCAATCGATCGTGCCCTTGGCGCCGAGATTGACGGCGGTGTTGGCGATCGGACGGGAAACGGTCTGTGCGCCGAAGGACAGGTAGGACAGCGCCACTCCGACGCCGATGGCCGGGGCGTCGTAGGACCCGTTCCAGACACGGACGCGAACGCGATATATGTGTGCTGGCTGGAGCGCGCCGGTAACCGGCGCGGCGCCGTCGAAAATGTCGATGTCGGGATTGTCCCAGGTGACCGCGAGGCCCTGCGCCATCAGATAGTACTGGGCATAAAGAAGAGGATCGGCGCGCTTGTAGATGTCGGGCGGCAGCTGGATACAGCAATCGTTCTGCGCCGGGCTTGGCAGCCGCTGGCCCTTGGCCAGCCGGCATAGCAGCATGCGAATCGTCGCAAACAGCACTTTCAGCCCGGTGGCAAGACGCTTCCAGAATTCGGCGGCGAACAACAGCAGGGCCGCGGTTCTGATGTGGTTGACCAGAGATCCTGCCATGTCGTGTTTCCCACGCTGAGAGGACGCAACGGTAATGTTTTTCCTGGCGGACGTGTCCCCGCCGATTTTCCAGCGGTTATTTCTTCAGTGATCTCTGTCTCCGGTAGAAGTAGATGGCAGCGACAAGGACTATGGCTGCAATGACAAGGCTGCCCTCGAAAGTTCCCGAGCCATTGTCGGGAGAAAATCCAAAGCGTTCAATGAAATCCATTTCGGCCGCCCTCCGATCCTTTGACGCTACAGAAGGGTTTACCCTACGTCAACAAAGCTTGGTCCGCGCTGTTCCTCGCGCCTGGGCTGGGAACCAGGGAACCCATCAGGGAATTTCGCGGACCGTCCCGCAAACTTTCGTGATTTGCCCGTAGTTTGGCTTGGACATTATTTCGCCGTCCACGTAACAAACCAGCGCCGAGGCGCGAAGATCGGGGAGTGAACTCTTGTGAGCGGCAAGGACGAGGCCGAGCTTTCCCGGCTGATGCGGGCCGCGATCGCGGGAGATGAAAAGGCCTATGCCGACTTTCTCCACCGGATTGCCGCGCTCATCCGCGGCTTTGTCAGGCGCAAGATCGTGCAGGGCGGGGTCGACCCCGAGGACGTCGTGCAGGAAACCTTGCTGGCAATTCATGTGAAACGGCACACCTGGCGCCAGGACGCGCCGGTCCTGCCCTGGGTCTATGCGATTGCCCGTTTCAAGCTGATCGACGCGTTCCGGCGGCGCGGGCGGCGCATCGAGATCGATGTCGACGAAATCGCCGAGACTTTTGCCGAGCCGGAGACCGATACGGTCAGCGAACGCGACATCAACCGGGCGCTCGACGGCCTGCCGCCGGCACAGCGTTCCGTGGTGTCGGCCGTGTCCGTGGAGGGCCGCTCGATCGGCGAGACGGCAGCGAAGTTCGGCATAAGCGAGACGGCGGTGCGTGTGTCGCTGCATCGAGGACTTACCGCCATAGCCAAGCGATTCGGACAGGGGCGGTTCGGACGGGAATGACATGAAGACCGACGATCTCATCAAGGCGCTCGACGCCGATGCCCGCAGCAAAGCAATGCCATTGCGCTTGGCCTGGTGGCTCGCGGCCGGCGCGGCCGTCGTCGTCGCGGCCGCTGTTTTCATGATGACGATCGGGCCGCGCCCCGACTTCATGGTTGCCGCGCACACGATGCGCTTCCTGTCCAAGTTTGTTTTCACCATCGTGCTCGCCATCAGCGCCTTCGCCCTGATCCGAGCCCTGTCGACGCCGGGTGCGGCGACAGGCCGGGCAATGGCGGCGATGATCGCCGCGCCGCTGCTGGTCGCGGTGGCCGTGGTGCTGGAGCTCTTCATGGTGCCGCAGGCGCTGTGGGGCACGCGCATGATCGGCTCGAACATGATGATCTGCATGAGCTTCATCCCGCTGATAGGCATCGGCCCGCTGGCCATCTTCCTGTGGATGCTGCGCTATGGCGCGCCGACACGGCCGGTGCTTGCCGGCGCGGTCGCGGGGCTGCTTGCCGGCGGGCTGGCGGCGACTTTCTATGCGGCGCACTGCTTCGACGACTCGCCGCTTTTCGTTGCCACCTGGTACACGATCGCCATCGCGGCCCTTGCTTTGCTTGGCGCGCTCGGCGGGCGGTTTTTCGTGCGTTGGTAGCGGGATACCCGCGTCCAGACACCGTGAATACCGATCCTTAATCATGCCGGCAATTGTTTGCCGGTTGTCCATATCGCCGATGCCCCGGACGCAACCTTTCCTTAAAATCGATCCTTCAGGGTTCGATGGAAAAAAGCGATTGCCCACGGGGGTGGCATAAATCGTGACATTGCGAAGTATCATCGGGTCGGGACGGTACAAGCATGCAGCGCTGGCGCTGCTTGCGGCCGGTCTTGCCGTGGTGGCCGCCTCGCTTGTGACGTCAAGGCTGGACCTTGGCGTGGAAGCACTCAGACTTTGCCTTCAAATATCGGTCGCGGTGACGGTCTGCGCGCTTTTCCTGGCCTATCTGTTCATCGGTCGAATCTCGGAGGATCGACGGCAGATCACGGAGAGCGAGCAGCGGTTCCGCCGGGCCATGGAGGACTCGGCCATCGGCATCGCCATCGTCAGCCTCGACGGGCGTATTCTCCAGACCAACCCTGCGTTCGCCACCATGCTTGGCTACAGCCGCGAGGAAATCGAGGCGTTGACCTTCTTCCAGATCACGCATCCCGACGATCTGCAGATCGGACGCGAAACGATGGCCGGCCTGAGGGCGGGCACCGTCGATACTTTCCACTTCGAGAAGCGTTATCTCAAGAAGGACGGTACACCCGTCTGGGCTAACCTTGCCGGCTCCGTCATTCGCGATGGGAGGAGTGGGCGCCCGCTCTATCTCGTCTCGCAGATCGAGGATATCGACGCGCGCAAGCAGGCCGAAGGGCGCATCGCCGAGGCCGAAACGCGCTGGAACTTCGCGCTCGCCGGCGCCGGTCAAGGTGTTTGGGATTTCGACATCCGCAAGGGGGGCACCACCTATTCCTCCACTTGGGTCAAGATGCTCGGCTATGGGGATGGCGAGCTCGATGGCGACCCCGACCGGTGGCTGACGATGATCCATCCGGACGACCGCGCCACGGTCGCGGAGGCCGATCGCGACCATCTCGACGGCCAGACGGAATTCTTCGAGGCCGAGTTCAGGATGCGCCACAAGGACGGCCGCTGGATCTGGATCCTCGACCGTGGCAAGGCCATCGAGCGCGATGCCAACGGACAGTTGATCAGAGCGATCGGCAGCTTGACCGACATCACTCGGCGCAAGCAGGCCGAAGAACGGCTCATCGTCTCGGCGGCGATGCTGGCCGACGAGAAGGAGCGGCTTAAGGTGACGCTGCAATCGATCGGCGATGCGGTCATCTGCACCGATGCCGCGAACCGCGTCACCTTCATGAATCCGGTGGCCGAAAAGCTGACCGGCGTTTCCAGCGACGACGCGCTGGGCAAGACGCTGAGCCATGTCTACTGGGCTGTCGACGAGGAGACGGGCCACAGGATCGGCATGACGCGGCCGGCGACAGGCGAAGAGGCGCGCTCCGACCAGAACAGCCGCGCGGTCCTCATCCGTCGCGACGACACACGCTGCAGCATCCGCCAGGTCGTGTCGCCGATCATCAACGAACGCAACGAGTTCGGCGGTCTGGTGATCGTCTTCCAGGATTTCACCGATGCGCGCGCCCTGCAGCGCCAGCTTGCCCATGCCGCCGCCCATGATGCGCTGACCGGGCTTGCCAACCGCTCGAGCTTCATCCGCGCCATGGAGGGACTGGTCGATCAGGCACGCAAGGACGGCTCGACGGCTGGCGGCCACCATCAGTTCATGTTCATCGACCTTGACCATTTCAAGCTGGTCAACGACACGGGCGGTCACGCGGCGGGAGACGCCCTGCTGAAGCGGGTCGCCGAGGCGGTGCGCGGCGTGCTTGGTCCTGAAGACATCGTCGCGCGCCTGGGCGGCGACGAATTCGCTGTCATTCTGAAGTCGGGTTCCGCACCCGGCGCGAGGATCGCGGCGCGCTCCATCATCGATGCGATAGCCGGCTTGAACTTCACCTGGGATGGCCGGCCCCACGCGATCGGCGCCAGCATCGGGCTAGCGGCGATCTGCGCCAATTGCGGCGAAGTCGACGAGATCATCGCAAGGGCCGACGCCGCCTGCTATGCGGCCAAGGCGGCCGGGCGCGGATGCCTTTCCGTGGCGCCGGACGGCAAGATCAGCGACGACAGGTTGGAACTGCCCAAGCCGCTCGCCGCGGCCTCGTGAGCGGACGCGTCAGCGTGTTGGAACGGGGTGCTCGCCGCGATAGTCGTAGAAGCCGCGTCCGGTCTTGCGGCCGAGCCAGCCGGCCTCGACATATTTGACCAGCAGCGGGCAGGGCCGGTACTTCGAATCCGACAGGCCGTCATGGAGCACCTGCATGATCGACAGGCAGGTGTCGAGGCCGATGAAATCGGCAAGCTGCAGCGGTCCCATCGGATGGTTGGCGCCGAGCCGCATGGCGGTGTCGATGGCATCGACCGAACCGACGCCCTCATAGAGGGTGTAGATCGCCTCGTTGATCATCGGCAGAAGGATGCGGTTGACGATGAAGGCCGGGAAATCCTCCGAGACCGTGATCGTCTTGTCGAGTTGCTTCACATAGGTCTTCGCCGCCTCGAAGGTCTGGTCCTCGGTGGCGATGCCGCGCACCAGTTCGACCAGCTTCATCAGCGGAACCGGGTTCATGAAATGAATGCCGATGAAGCGCTCCGGCCGGTCGGTCTGCGCGGCCAGCCTTGTGATCGAAATCGACGAGGTGTTGGTCGCCAGGATCGCTTCGGGGTTGAGCTGCGGGCAGAGCTGCGCATAGATCTTGCGCTTGACGGTTTCGTCCTCGGTCGCCGCCTCGATCACCAGATCGGCGCCGGCAAGATCGGCCATCGCCGGTGCCGACGCTATGCGTGCCATGGCCTGGTTGCGGAGCTTCTCGTCTAGCTTGCCGGACCCCACCTGACGGGCCATGTTGCCGCTGATGGTGGCGATGCCCTTTTCGATACGGTCGGGCGATATATCGTAGATCAGCACCTTGTAGCCCGAAAGCGCGGAGACGTGGGCGATGCCGCCGCCCATCTGGCCCGCACCAATGATGCCGATCGTCTCGATCTTGCTCATTACCCGATCCCGTCCGGAGCGTTTTTCGCCACAATCGCGAACCGCCCCATCTCTTTGTTTTCCCGCAATTCCCGGCGCAAAAACCCCTGCGCACTGCCGCTGGAATTGCTCTCAGCCTTTTGTGGCCTGCTTATTGTGCGGTGCAAACTAAAAGGGTGGGGCGACTTCGTCTACCCCACCCTTGGTAATTTAATACGGTTGCGCGGAAGCGTCAAAGCGCCTTCTGCAACTCAGGCAGGATGACGAAGAGATCGCCGACGAGGCCGTAGTCGGCAACCTGGAAGATCGGAGCTTCCTCGTCCTTGTTGATGGCGACGATGACCTTGGAATCCTTCATGCCAGCGAGGTGCTGAATGGCGCCGGAGATGCCGACCGCAATGTAGAGATCGGGGGCGACCACCTTGCCGGTCTGGCCGACCTGCCAGTCGTTCGGCGCATAGCCCGCATCGACGGCGGCTCGGGAAGCACCGACGGCGGCACCGAGCTTGTCGGCGACCGGCAGGATGACTTCCTGGAATTTTTCCGAGGAACCGAGCGCGCGGCCGCCCGAGATGATGATCTTGGCCGAGGTCAGCTCCGGACGGTCGGTCTCCGACAGCTTGTTCTCGACGAAGGTGGACAGGCCGGGATTGGCCGCCGCGTGAACCGTCTCGACCGAAGCCGAACCACCCTCGGGTGCCGCCTGGAAGGAAGCGGTGCGCACGGTGATCACCTTCTTGGTGTCGCTCGACTGTACCGTCTGGATGGCGTTACCGGCGTAGATCGGCCGCTTGAAGGTGTCAGGCGACACCACTTCGATGATCTCGGAAACCTGCGCAACATCGAGCAGGGCGGCGACGCGCGGCGCGATGTTCTTGCCAGCGGACGTCGCCGGCGCGATGATCGTGTCGTAAGCGCCAGCCAGCGAGACGACCAGTGCCGCCGTCGGCTCGGCCAGGCGCTCGGCGAGTTCGTCGGCCTCGGCGAGCAGCACCTTGCCGACGCCCTTCAGTTTCGCGGCTGCATCGGCAGCGGCCTTGGCGCCTTTGCCGGCCACCAGCACATGAACGTCCGAGCCGATTTGCAGGGCGGCCGAAAGCGCCTTGGCGGTCTGGTCGGAAAGGGTGGCGTTGTCGTGTTCGGCGATGAGGAGAATTGCCATTTTATCTGTTCCTTTCCCGATCGCTTACAAAACGCCGGCTTCGTTCTTGAGCTTGTCGACCAGTTCGGCGACGCTCTTGACCTTGACGCCCGCCTTGCGGCCACCCGGCTCCTCGGTCTTGATGACCTTCAGGCGCGGCTTGACGTCGGCGCCGTAGTCGGCCGGGCTCTTCTCGTCCAGCGGCTTCTTCTTGGCCTTCATGATGTTGGGCAGCGAGGCATAGCGCGGCTGGTTGAGGCGAAGGTCGGCGGTGACGATCACCGGCAGCTTCAGCTCCACCGTCTGCAAGCCGCCGTCGACCTCCCGCGTCACCTTGGCCTTGTCGCCTTCGAGCACGACCTTGGACGCGAAGGTGCCCTGGGCCCAGCCAAGCAGGGCGGCCAGCATCTGGCCGGTCTGGTTGGAATCGTCGTCGATCGCCTGCTTGCCGAGAATGACAAGGCCTGGCTTCTCCGCATCGACCACGCCCTTCAGCACCTTGGCGACACCGAGCGGCTCGGTCTGCTCGTCGGTCTTGACCAGGATGGCGCGGTCGGCGCCCATGGCGAGCGCGGTGCGCAGTGTTTCCTGCGCCTGCTGCGGGCCGATCGACACGACGATGATCTCCTCGGCCTTGCCGGCTTCCTTGATCCGGATCGCTTCCTCGACCGCGATCTCGTCGAACGGGTTCATCGCCATCTTGACGTTGGCGAGTTCCACAGCCGAACCATCGGCCTTCACGCGAACCTTCACATTCGCGTCCACAACCCGCTTCACGGGCACAAGGATCTTCATTTGCCTGTCACCTCTTCACGCTAGTTGGGCGCGCTATAGCAGCCTGCGCCCTTTCTGAGTTGTCGAAAGCCGACATTCCTGACTGAATTCCGGCCAGACGGAATTCTGGCCGGATGGAAATTCTGGTCTTTGCCCGCCTTGGGCTGCGACGGAGACGTTTCCGTAATTGTGGCGACCCTTGCCGTCAATACGCTGGAAGCTGCTCAAATCGGTTCAGTTTGGGCCAGAAGGGTTTCCCCGGCCCCAGCGCGCCGTGGTGGCGGACGTTTGGGGCGTCGCTGGTTCGCCAACGGCCGGCGGCTGTTCGGGGGTCGGAGCCACGGCATCCTCATCGGCGGGGGCAAATAGCGGCACGCCGCGACTGCGCAGGACCAGCACCAGGACCGCGCCGGCAATGATGCCGCCGATGTGGCACGCCCAGGAGATCCGATCCTCGCCGCCGGCCGCGAACATGACGACCTGGAACGCCACCCACAGTATGAGCGGGATGAAGGCTGGAATGCGCAAAGGGATGCGGGCAAAGGCAAGCACCCACACCTTCACCCTGGGATAGAGGATCAGGTAGGCGACGACCACGCCGGCAATGGCGCCCGAGGCGCCGATCAGCGGCACTTGTGAATCCCAGGCGATGAGCCCCTGGAAAGCGGCTCCGGCGATGGCGCACAGGAAATAGAAGATCAGGTATCTGATATGGCCGAGCGCGTCCTCGACATTGTCGCCGAACACCCAAAGGAACAGCATGTTGCCGCCGAGATGGAAAATGTCGGCGTGCAGGAAGGAGTAGGTGAGGTAGCTCAGGCTCTCGGGGATGATGACAAAGCGGGGGTCGAGTTCGGCCGTGTCGTGAACGACGGAGGGGATGAAGCCGAGGCCAAGCACGGCGGCATTGGTGAAGTCCTTGCCGCCGAGCGCCGTGGCGCAATAGATCACGGCGTTGGCGACGATCAGCCCGATCGTTACATATTGCAGCCTGATATGGCGCAGCCTGTTGGTGTCGTAAAGCGGGATGAACATCGGTCGTCGGCCCCTCCCGCCCTCCGGTCCGTTTCAGCGGTTCTTGCCGGGAACCCATAGCACGTCGGCATTTCCATTGTCATTGACCACCCGAGCGGCGACAAACAGGAAATCCGAGACGCGGTTGATGTACTTCAGCCCGTCGCGATTGACGTGTTCGCCCGGGTCCTGCGCCAGGGCCACCATCAGCCGCTCGGCTCGCCTGGCCACGGTGCGGGCGAGATGGAGGGCGGCCGCCGCCGGCGTGCCGCCGTTCAGCACGAAGGATTTCAGCGGCTGGAGGTCTTTGTTGAGGAGGTCGATGTCGTGCTCGACACGGTCGGTCTGGGCGGCAACGATGCGCAGCGGCTCGTAGCCGAGCGGCTTGCCGTCATCAGGCACGGCGAGGTCGGCGCCGAGGTCGAAAAGGTCGTTCTGGATGCGGCCAAGCATGGCGTCGATCGCCTGATGGCTCTGTGCGGTATGCACGCGGGCCATGCCGATACAGGCATTGGCTTCGTCGACCGTGCCATAGGCGTCCACCCGGAGATCGGATTTCAGCCGCCGTTCGCCAGTGCCGAGGCCGGTTGTGCCGTCGTCTCCGGTGCGGGTGTAGATCTTGTTGAGCTTGACCACATCGCCTCCGAAAGGCCCTTACTTGCGGGTGAAATACACGGCCAGCAGGATCAGCGCCAGCGCCACGGCCTGCAGCAGAACGCGGGCCTGCATCAGCTTGTTGGACGTCACGCCGGAGCCGCCGCGCATCATGTTGATGAGGCCCCTGATCAGCACGACCACCACGGCGGCCATGACCAGAATGGCAAGGATGTTGAAGACGGTGGCCATTTTGCGTTTCCAGTTCTTCTCTTGTTCAAGCGCGCCGGGCGAGCAGGCGGTGCAGCATCGAGGCCGGCAGGATGCGTTTGAGCACGGCCCCGATCCTGGCCGACATTGTTACCACATAGTGTGGGCGCGGGTGCCGCGACAGAAGTGCGTGGCGAAGCGCCTTGTGGACCACTTCCGGCCCGGGCTTCAGTGCTGATTGGCTGCCGCCGGCGCGCATGCGCTCCAGCTGCGCGGCATAGTCGGCGCGATGCACGGAATTCTCGTGATCGATATTCCTGAGGAACCAGGGCAAGCCATTGCTGGCGATCTTCGATTTCACCGGCCCCGGCTCGATCAGCGAGACATGGATGCCGCTGCCGGTTAGTTCCTGGCGCTGGCAGAGCATCAAGGCTTCCAAGGCGTGCTTGGATGCCGAATAGGCGCCACGGAAGCGCACCGGCACGAGACCCAGGATCGACGAGCAATGGACGAGGCGGCCGTGGCCCTGGCGGCGCATCACCGGAACCAGACGGCGGGTCAGGTCGTGCCAGCCGAAGAAATTGGCCTCGAACTGCTCTTTGAGCGCCGCAACGGACAGATCCTCGACGGCGCCGGCCTGGGCGTAAGCGCCGTTGTTGAACAGGGCATCGAGCTTGCCGCCGGTGCGCTCGAGTACGGCCGATGCCAGGGCGGCGATGGATCCCGGTTCCGTGTAGTCGAGATAGAAAGCCTCAATTCCGTCCGCTTCGAGCGCGGCGATGTCTTGCGGCTTGCGCGCCGTCGCGAACACCCGCCAGCCCTCGGCCTTCAATGCGCGGGCGCAATAGGCGCCTATGCCGGAAGACGCACCGGTGACGATGATGGTGCGCAACTCTGCCGCTGGAGAATTCGGAGTTTGACGAAGGGTTGCCATTTGCCGCATTCCCTTCCCATATTCGCGGCGTCGAGACAATCGAAGGGAGCGCGCGTTCTTGCTGCGGAATATTGTCGCCCTGCGTCGCGTGCTCTACGACGCGCTCGGCCATTTCAACACCGATGACGGCTGGGCGATGGCCAGCCATCTGGCGATCACCTCGCTGATGGCGCTGTTTCCGTTCCTGATCTTCGCCACGACGCTGGGCAGCTTCCTCGGCGCCCAGGCCTTTGCCGACACGGCGGTGCATCTGGTCTTCGACACATGGCCCGAGCAGATCGCCAAACCGATCGCGCATGAAGTGCTCAACGTGCTGACCGTCAGGCGCAGCGACCTGTTGACCTATGGCGTGCTGCTTGCCGCCTATTTCGCCTCGAACGGCATCGAGGCGCTGCGCACGTCGCTCAACCGCGCCTATCGGGTCACCGAGACGCGCGGCATCATCTACCGCCGGGTGCAGAGCATCTTCTTCGTGCTGATCGCGACCGCCGGGTTCCTGGCGATCAGCGTGCTCCTGGTGTTCGCGCCCCTGCTGGCGCGGTTGGCGGAGGCCCATTTCGAGTGGATCAAACCCTATACGGGCACGATCACGCTGTGGCGTTACGTCATTGCCTCGACCGTCATCATCGGCGGACTTTTCGCCGTTCACTACTGGCTGCCGGCCGGCAAGCGTCGTTTCGTCTCGCTGGTGCCGGGAATCATCTTCACGCTGGCGGCGTGGCTTATCGGCTCGACGATGTTTGCCACCTATCTCGACCATTTCTCGTCCTATGTGACGACCTATGCCGGTCTCGCCTCGATCATGATCGCGGTGGTTTTCCTCTACATCGTCTCGGCGATCTTCATCCTCGGCGGCGAACTCAACGCCGCGATCAGCCGCTATCTGGAGGCGCGTGCCCGGGTGGGTTGACCGGCGGAATTGAAGAACGGAGGAATTGAAGGAATGAGGAATTGAGGAGTTGAAGAACTGAGGAATTGGAGAAAAAGGCGCCATATCCGGCGCCGTGCACTTCTTCTTCAATTCTTCAATTCCTCAGTTCTGCAATTCCTCCCCTGGCCGGTCGCGCCGTTGCCAGGCCCACGCCAAAGGTGGTGATCGCCATGCCGGCGATTTGAAGTGCGTTGAGTTGTTCGTTGAACAGAGCCCAGGCGATGATGGCCGTCACCGCCGGCACGAGGTAGAACAACGACGCCACTTTCGACATCTCACCGTCGCGGATCATCACCATCAACAGGAAGATTGCGCCGAGCGACAGCACCAGCACCAGCCAGGCCATGGCGAAGATCAGTTCGCCGTTGATGACGACGGCGTGCGTTTCGAAGGCGAGCGCGGCCACGGTCATCAGCGAGGCGCCGCCGACATATTGCCACATGGTGGCCGCGACGAGGTCGCCGCCGGAGGCAAAGCGCTTCTGCCAGATGGTTCCGGCGCTCATGCCGAGCACCGAGACCAGCGAGGCGGTCAGCGTCGCCACCGTTACGCCGCCGCCGAGCGCGCCGAGTTTTGGCCACAGCACAATGACGATGCCGACCAGGCCGATGCCAAGGCCAAGCCAGTGGCGCGGCAGGATGGCCTCGCCCAGGAACTTGCCGGCAAGCACCGCAGTGATCAGCGGCTGCAAGCCGACGATAAGGGCCGAAAATCCGGCGGGCATACCCCTGTGGATGGCCCAGAAGACGGCGCCGAGATAGACGCCATGCATCAGCACGCCGGCACCGGTGGCATGCAGCGCCTCCTCGCGGGTGGCTCGCTTCGAGCCCAGCACAAGCATCAGCACTGCCAGCAGGATGGCGGCTATGACGAAACGCGCCGCGAGGAAGGTGAATGGCTCCGCCCACGGCATGGCGTAGCGGGCGCCGATGAAGCCGGTTGCCCACAAGACAACGAAGGTGGCGGGGATGAACCGCTTGATGCTGTGCATTTTTCCGGAGACCGCCGTACTGGTGAGAATTGACCGTGGCGATGCTCTAACCCTGTTCAACCTGGCGCGCAAAACCAAACCGTTGATCCATACATCACCGGAATTCAACGGGTGAAGGGCTCAAAAAGGTGTCTCCCAAGGATTGCTGGGGTCAGAGCCCGATCGTCCGCCTGATGTCGTCTGGCGTCGTGCCGGCATCACGCAAGGCGGCAAGTCCGGTATCGCCAAGGCTCTTCGACAGTTTTCGCCCGTCCGGCCCGAGGACCAGCCGATGGTGGAAATAGGCGGGTGGCTGCAATCCCAGAATCTCCTGAAGCAGTCGCTGCACGCCGGTCGCGGAAAACAGGTCCTGTCCGCGCACGACATTGCTGACGCCTTGCAGCGCGTCGTCGACGATGACGGCGAGGTGGTAGCTGGTCGGGATGTCGCGGCGCGCCACGATCACGTCGCCCCAGTCCTGCGGACGGGCCTCGACCAGGTGCGTCGCGGATAGCGTCTCATCGGTGAATTCGGCCCATGCGAGATCCTTGCCGGCACGCGCCATGGCGGCGCCGACGTCCAGCCGCCAGGCGAAGGGTGTATTCTCGGCAATCCGCCGCCTGCGTTCCTTCATCGGCAATGCCTTGTCGGCTGGCGGATAGAGCGGCACACCGTCGGGATCGCGCGGCCAGTCGCGCCCGCGCATTTCGCTGTCGGCGATGAAAGCCCTGATCTCGCCACGGCTCATGAAGGCGGGATAGACCAGTTCCTCGCGGATCAGGCGCTCGAGCACCGTCCGGTATTCCGCGAAATGCTCGGACTGGCGGCGCACGGGCTCTTGCCAGCCAAGCCCCAGCCATTTCAGGTCGGCAAGCATGCCCGCCTCGAACTCCGGCGTGCAGCGTGTGGTGTCGATATCCTCGATGCGCAGCAGCAGACGGCCGCCTGACGCCTTTGCGAGCTTCTGGTTGAGCAACGCCGAATAGGCGTGGCCCAGATGCAGTTCGCCATTGGGGCTGGGCGCGAAGCGGAATGTCAGGAGCGTCATGTCTCGGGCGGCAATCGGGTTGTGCTGCGGTTTTGGCGGTTGCTACTTTGCGGCACATTCGCGGACAAGGATACCATGCAGCGCATCGCGACACTGGATGACGTTGAACGGGGACTGGATGCGCTTTGCATCATCGATCCGCGCCTGGAAAAAGTGCGCGGCATGGCCGGCGAGGTGCCGCTCAGGCTTTCGGAGCCCGGGTTCAGGAGCCTCGCCTCGATCATCGTGTCGCAGCAAGTTTCCCGGGCGAGTGCCGATGCCATCTTCGGCCGGCTGACGAAACTGGTCGATCCGCTAACGCCGCGGGCTATCCTTGCCGCCGGCGAGGACATGTTTCGCGAGGCCGGCCTGTCGCGGCCCAAGCAGCGTGGTCTTGTCGCGGCCGCCCAAGCGGTGGCCGACGGCCTCGACCTGCATCATCTCTGTTCGCTCGACGCCGGGGAAGCGATCGCGGCAATGACGGCGGTGCCTGGTATCGGCCCCTGGACGGCGGAAGTGTATCTGTTGTTTGCCGCCGGACACCCCGATATTTTCCCGGCGCGTGACGTCGCCCTGCAGAGCGCCGTCGGCCACGCGCTCGGCATCGACCCGCGCCCGCCTGAGAAAACACTGATCGCCTTGGCCGAATCATGGAGCCCGTGGCGAGGTGTCGCATCGCGGCTTTTCTGGTCCTATTATCGCGAAACCAGGGGCCGAGACGCCGCACCGCCGGCCTGAATCCGCAAAAAAGCATAAAAATCATGTGTTTTTGGCACGCCGCGCCCGCGACAATCCGCTTCACATCCCTGTCATGTCAGGCTTACAGTATCCGCGCCGAACGGTCGGGCTTTTGAAGCAGCACGTGACCCTTTCCGAAAGTCGAATTCGATTTTCGGGATCATGTGCGAACCAAGGAGGTCAACAAGGTGACGGTTGCCGTATCTCCGGATGGGCTTCCAGCGCTGGTGCTGAATGCGGATTACCGTCCGCTCAGCTATTACCCCTTGTCGCTCTGGTCCTGGCAGGACGCCATCAAGGCGGTATTCCTCGACCGGGTGAACATCGTCGCCGAATACGAGCATGCGGTGTCCTCGCCGACCTTCTCGATGAAGCTGCCGAGCGTGGTCAGCCTGAAGGCCTATGTGAAGCCGTCGAGGCACCCGGCGTTCACCCGCTTCAACGTCTTCCTGCGCGACCGCTTCCAGTGCCAGTATTGCGGCACGCCCGAGGACCTGACCTTCGACCACGTCATCCCCCGTCATCGCGGCGGCGCGACGACATGGGAGAACGTCGTCGCCGCCTGTTCGCCTTGCAATCTGAGGAAGGGCGGCATGATGCCGGCGCATGCCAAGATGTTTCCTCTGCAGAAGCCCTACCAGCCGACGGTGCATGATCTGCACAACAACGGCCGGCTGTTCCCGCCCAACCATCTGCATGAAAGCTGGATGGATTATCTCTACTGGGACGTCGAACTGGAGCCTTGAGTTTTCGACATTCGGATGGCTGGCCGCCCCGATTTTGGGGTCTGAGTAGCTACTGGCGTGTCTACCGAGCGCCGCATCGTGTCATGGGCGTTCAATCCTGAGCGGTCGGCCGGATGACGATGCTGCCCACATCCACGTCATCAGGTTGATCGATGGCGTATGCGATGCCCCGCGCGATCGCGGCAGGCGGGATGGCGATAGCCCCGATCCGCGCCGCCATGGTCTCCTTGACCGCCATGTCGGTGAACGAGTCGGCGAGATTGGTCGCGATCATACCAGGCGACACCTCGGTCACTCGCAGATGCGGTCCTGCTTCCTGCCGCAGGGTCTCGCTGACTGTCCGAACGGCATTCTTGGTCGCGGCATAGACCCCCATCGTCGGCACGATCTTGATGCCGGCCGTCGATACCACGTTGATGACATGTCCGCTGCGCTGGCGTGCGAAGATCGGCAGCGCAGCGGCGATCCCGTACAGCGTGCCACGCAGGTTTACGTCGATCATCGCGTCCCAATCTTCGACCCTCAGGGCATCAAAGCGCGAAATAGGGCTAATACCGGCATTGTTGACTATGACATCCAGCCCGCCTTCACGGTCCACCGCGAGTCCCACGAGGGCCTCAAGATCGGCACGAACGGTCACGTCGGTCACCTTGTAGGCCACCTTGCCTCCGACCGCGGCAATATCCCGGGCGACCTCCGCCAGGGCGTCCTCGCGCCGTGCGCCGAGCACCACCGTCGCACCCGCTTCCGCTAGGAGAATTGCGGTCGCGCGGCCGATGCCGCTGCTCGCCCCGGTGATCGCCACCACTTTGCCAACAATGCTCATGTTCATCTCCTTTTCACCAGAGATGGGTAAAGCGGGCTGGACGTGCTATGCTTGAATGGCCATGAGTTTGTCGCAATCGTCTCGAACCTTCGATCCGCTATCGGATGTACTTACGGTGCTCGATGCGCGGGCGACCCGGAGGACGCGCTTGGAGGGCTCCGGCGACTGGGCGTTGGCGTTTCCCGCGCGAGAGCGCCTGAAATTCGTCGCTGTTCTGCGTGGGGTGAGCTGGCTCCTGCTGCCCAATGTTGCTCCCCAGCGGATCGAGGCGGGCGACTGCTGCTTGATCGGCTTCACTGAATATGTGGTTGCGAGCAATCCCGCCTTGATGCCGATCGACGGTTCGTCACTGTACGCCGAAGGAAATGACCTTGTGCGCCTGGGGGGTGACGACGCGGTGGCGCTCGGCGGTGGAATTTCTTTTACGCGAGGGAATGCTGCCTTTCTCCTCGATATGCTGCCGGCGTTCATGCACATCCCCAGCACGTCGACTGGAGCCGCGGCGATCACGGCGGTCCTGGGTCTGTTGGACGCGGAAGCAGGGCAGCCCGCGATGGGAAACGACGTCGCCACGGCCAGGTTGGCCGAGGTTCTTATGATCCAGGCGATCCGCACTTTCGCATCGGCTTCGGACACGACCCACGGTTGGCTTGCTGCGTTGGTGGATCCACGCATTGGCCGAGCGATCCAATGTTTTCATGCCGATATCGCGCGGCCGTGGACCGTTGCCGATCTGGCCGGCGTGGCCGGGATGTCGCGGGCCGCCTTCTCGGCGGCCTTTACCCATCGCGTAGGACAGGCACCACTCGCCTATGTCCGCAGGTGGCGAATGACGCGCGCACGGGCCGCGCTGGCCGAACGTTATTCGAGCGTTGGCAAGGTGGCGGCGAGTGTCGGCTACACCTCTCAAAGCGCATTTGGCCACGCTTTTCGTCGAACCTTTGGTGCCGCACCACGACAGCACACGGCTTGAGGCGGGAGCCTATCTGGCAGACTTATCTCCGCTTATCTCCCGGTCCGCTATTGCCCTTGTCTCCACCAGGCCACGACGGCACTGACGTGTCAGTCGCGGGAAAATGCGCCGCGGAAGGCGACGGCGGCGAGGATCAGGCTGGCGATGGCGTTCCAGCCGGCCAGTGACAGGCCAAGGATGCGCAGCGCCGCCTTGTCGCAAGAGGGCGGCACGAATTTGTCGAGCGCGTCGAGCACGCCTTTGCCGCCGGTGTCGACCGGGCCGGCGCCCGCCGTGCAATCGGCCGGACCCTGCCACCAGGCCCATTCGACGCCGGAGTGATAGACGCCAAGATAAAGGCCGTAGAGCATCAAGAGGCCGCCGATGGCCAGCAGACCGCGCGCCACCCATGCCGGTGCGCGCAGCATCGATGCGATCACCGCCAGCACCATCAAGGGCACGCCGATGTAATACGGCGTGCGCTGTTCCAGACAGAGATGGCAGGGGATGTAGCCGCCGATATGCTGGAAGCCGAGCGCCGAGCCAACGGTCGCGGCCATTGCGACCGCTAGAAACAAGGCAGCGCGTGTCCGCTGGCGTCCGGTATCGGCATTCATGGTCGCTGTCATGGTTCTATCGTCCGTTGTGTTCGCCGCCCGCCAGGTCCGCCTGCCACTCTCAAAACCGGTTTTGAGAGGGCCTCAGACGACGTATTTGATCAGGATATAGAGCAAAATCAGGGCAACCGCGGCGGCGCCGGCGATCAGGCCCAGGCGCTTTTCGATGAATTCGCGGATTGGCTCGCCATAGCGGCGCAAAAGCCACGCCAGGAGCAGGAAGCGGCCGCCACGCGCGATGATCGCCAGCACGATGAACAGCGCCAGGTTGACGCCCAGGGCGCCGGACAGGATCGTCACCACCTTGATCGGCGGCAGATGCGCCGCACCCGAGGTGACCAGCATCAGGGCGATGAACTCGATGCTTACGCCCGCGGAGGAGCGCAACTGTTCGAACTCGTCATACTTGCCGTAGAATTCGAGGATAGGCCGCGCCACCGCGTCATAGGCGTAGTGGCCGATGAACCAGCCGGCAATGCCGCCCAGTACCGAAGCGACGGTGGCGATGAAGGCATAGCGATAGGCCCGGTCCGGCCGCGACAATGCCATCGGCAGATAGAGCACATCGGCCGGCACCAGGAATACCGAGCTTTCGACGAAAGCGATGAAAGCCAGCCACCATTCGGCGGATTTGCGGGCCGCCAGTGACAAGGTCCAGTCGTACAGTCCGCGAAGCATCGGCTCTCCTAGTGGATGTCGTGCACGCTGCGGTTCTCGGATACCGGCATGCATGAGACAAGGGCCTAAAGCGCCGCAGCCATCGCTTTCGCGGACATTTGAACGCGAGCCTGTCTAGAAAGATTTTCCGTGCCGCACAATGGCAGCGCTGTTTACGGAATCGTAAGGCGCGGGTTCAAGCGCGCCGACATCGGCAAATCTGCAACAGGCCAGTTGACGAACAGGCCTCCGACCGTATAGTCCGCGCCCATCCAGGCCGCCCGGCCTGAGCCCCTATGGCGGAATTGGTAGACGCGCTCGACTCAAAATCGAGTTCCGCAAGGAGTGCTGGTTCGATCCCGGCTAGGGGCACCATTCCATGTTCAGCTGCTGATTCACCTTTGCTTGCCCGCGGATGGTCCAGGCGAACTCGGTGAGACCATGGCTGTTGACAGCAGGCGCAGGCGGTATTTCGCCGAATCTCGTGCTTGCGGCTCATCCGGGACAAATTCAGAGCAGCAGGCTGGCGCCGTTGCGGCAACCTGCGTGCCCGTCAATCCAGCCAGAGCGAATGCTTGTAGCCGATCGCAATGTTCCATCTGGTCGCCACGATGTTGGCGTCGAGATGCCGTCGCGACAACTTAGATCAGAGCGCAAGCTGATTGAACGCAGCCGAGCTCGTCCCGACGGACCCCTTACCGTCGCCGCAGCAAAGTCTTCATCCGGTTGCGCAGCAGGCGCGCCATGTTGCGGGTCTCGCGGTAGAGATGCAGTTGCGAGGCGGCCTGGCGGGCGAGACGGTCGGCATCCCTGGTCAACCCGATCACCAATGTGCCGACCGGCTTGCGCTCGCTCCATAGCCTGCTCATCACCGGGTGATCGGGCACGGCGCAGGAATCGGTCATCATGATGTTGGGGTCGTCGAGATGCTGCCTGGTGACTTCGATCATCAGCAGCGTGCCGGGCGAATAGACGGCCAGCGTCTCGTCATAGGCGGTCTTCCAGGTGTAGGCGACGCCAGCCTCGACGAAGACGATCAGGCAAGCGATGGTGCGGCCGTCGAGCGTCAGCGAATGGATGCGGCACATGTCCTGTTCGGCCAGCCGGTGCACAGCCTCGCGGGCAAAGGCGGCGCGGAAGCGGTCGATGGCCATGGCGGTGCGCTCGCGGCCTTTCCAGCCGGACGCTTCCAGCGTCAGGAAGTGCTCGATGGCGTGGCGGATCTCCTCGGGGCCGCGTGCCACGACATGTTCGAGCTTGCCGAGATCGCCGAGGCGCCGCTTCAGGCGGCGGAACTCGCGGTAATGGTGCGCGCTGAGCGAAGCCTTCAGATAATCGTCGCCGTCGAGTTCGCTCTCCAGCACGGGGCGTGAGATCTGGCCCGTGGTGACCAGCATCAGGCCGCGCGTCTCGGCCACGGTGCCGATCAGGCTCGCCACCGGACCGTCGAGCCTGATGTCAGGCAGGACCAGGACTTTCGGCAGCTTCAGATGCGGGCGCGACAGCATCGAGAAGAAATCCTCGACCACGCCGACCGGATCGTCGCGGTCGATCAGCGGCGTGCCGAGCGGGCCGAACGGGCTCGACCATGTGCGCATGACCGGCACGCCGAGCGGCACCACCGGCCGTTCCACCGAGATCGGCACCAGCAGGCGCAGCCGGTTGCGGTATTCATCACCGTCGCGGATCACGGCAAGACGCACCTCGCGGTCTTCCAGGCGGGGCATGGCCGGCGCCAGGAAGCGCGGGTTGAAGAAGACGTTCGGCTCGATCGTGCGGGCGCAGAGATAGTCCAGTTCCTCGACCAGGTCGAAGCCGGCCGATGCCGGGTAGATGGCGAGTTTGCGCTCGGGCCGGTTGTTGGCGAGGATCTCGATATGGGCGGGATCAGCGTCGCGCGCCAGCCCGGCAAGGCCGGACACCATGGCGCCGGCGGGGCCGCCGCTGGTTTCCTCGAGCAAGGGGATGGCGGCCATCAGGCGGCTCCTTTGGCTGGCACGAAGATCGCCATGACGATGCCGAGCTTGCGCCAGACCGTGAAGGACAGCGCGCTGGCCTCGAAGATCATGGCAAAGGCGGTGGCCATGGCCGCGCCCCACAAGCCAAAAAGCGGGATCAGCACCACGTTGAGCCCGATGTTGAAGGCCAGGGTCATGGCATAGACGGCGGCGCAGACATTCTGGTTGCCGCTCATGGTGAGCAGGCTTTCGCAGGGACCCACGGCGGCCCGCGCCACGACGCCGAAGACAAGCAGGAACAGGAGCGGATAGCCAGAGGTGAATTCCGGGCCGAACAGCACCAGCATCGGTTCGCCCAGCGCCAGCACCAGGAACGCCATCAGCAGCGAGGGCCAGAAGGTCCACGATACCGTCTCGCGGGCGAAGGCGGCAAGTTTTTCCGGCTCGCCATGGGTGAACTGCGCGTAGCGCTGGGCGACGCCGGCCTTGACCGCGAAATAGACGAAATGCACCAGCGCCAGCGTCTTGACCGTGGCGAAATAGACGGCGACGTCGTTGGGATCCATATAGGCGCCGACCATCAGCACATCGGCATTGGTGAGCAGGAAGAAGAAGCTCTCGACCAGGAAGATCGGCAGCGAGACGATGAACCATTGTGCGAAATGCACTTTCATCGGGCCGGCCGGAATCTGCCTTTCCATGCGCTGGGTGACGCCGATCAACTGAGACAGCGTGGTGACGTAGGTGGCCGCGATCGAGGCGAAGATCGCCGTCCGCGCGTCGGGGGCGTAGCCTGCCCAAAGCATCAGCGCCATGAACAGCAGGATCAGCACCGGCCGTATCAGGTAGGTCGGCGACAGCGCAAACAATGCCCATGAATTGGCACGCGCCAGCCCCTGCAGCAAATCCGACAGCGCAATCATCGGCAGACAGATGACACCGAGGATGAACGGTATCACGTAGTAGTTTTCAATCCAGGGTGCGGCCAGCCAGACACCGAGGGCGCCAAGGCCCGCGATCAGTGTCGAGGCGATCAGCACGAACAGACGGCTGGCCACGACGATGCCGCGCAATTCGTCCATCAGGCCGCGCTCGCGGTATTCGGGAATGAAGCGGATGACCGATGTGTGAAAGCCGAGGCAGGCGAGGTTGCCGACGATGACCATCGTCACCCAGACCAGGACGAAAATGCCGTACTCGAACGAGCCCATCCAGCGCGCCATCAGCACCTGGCTGATGAAGGCGATGACGGCGCTGACGATGCGGATGGAGAAGGCGATGACCGACATGCGGCCGGCTTCGCCGCGCTCATCGGCGGTGAACAGCACGGCGTCGATGCGGTCAAGCAGCGGCCCCACGCGCAGCGCCAAACGCTGCGGCAAGAACCGCCCAGCAGTCGTGGCCGCGGAAAAGCGCACCCCGATTTCTCTCCGTTTTCCGCCTCTTTTCACGCTTTGGTGTAGCGAAGACACCTTAAGAAAGCGTGGGTGGGGGCGCTTCCTTCTCCCCGTTCAAGGGGAGAAGGTGCCGGCAGGCGGATGAGGGGCGGCGCCGGCTTTGGAGTTTGCACTGTGGATGCGGGAAGAAGAAAAGCCATCCGCAAAACGAATCGGCACGCCGGGAGCGGGCGAGGCATTGTTTTTGGTCGCAGACAAACGCCAATCTCGAACGTCAGCGCTGCCCCTCATCCGCCCTTCGGGCACCTTCTCCCCGTATAGTGACGGGGAGAAGGCAAGAGCGCGCTCTTACGCAAACGCGCCGTGGCAGTGCTTGTATTTCTTGCCGGAGCCGCAGGGGCAGGCTTCGTTGCGGCCGACCTTGCCCCAGGTGGCCTGGTTGTTGGGGTCGCGATCCTCGGGAGCGACGATGGCGTTGCTTTCCTGGCGCACCAGAAGAGCCGTTTCGCCGCCTTCGAAATCATTCTCGCCGGTGGTGCCGTCAATATGCGTGCCGAACATGTCGGGCGCTTCCGGCGGCGGGGCTTCGGCGGCCTGGCGGACCAGTTCGACGCGCATCAGCTGCGCGGTGACGGCCTGGCGCAGATTGCCAAGCATGGCCTGGAACAGCTCGAACGCCTCGCCCTTGTATTCCTGCAGCGGATCGCGCTGGGCATAGCCGCGGAAGCCGACGACCGAGCGCAGGTGATCGAGATTGACGATGTGCTCGCGCCACAAATGGTCGAGCGTCTGCAGCACCACGGAGCGCTCGACATAGGTCATCACCTCGGGGCCGAAACGGTCGGCGCGTTCTTGTGCCGCGGCTTCGGCGGCTTGAGAGATGCGCTCGCGGATGTCGTCCTCGGCGATGCCTTCTTCCTTCACCCAGTCCTCGATCGGCAGGTCGAGGTTGAGGAATTCGGCGACCTCGGCCTTCAGGCCCGCGATGTCCCATTGTTCGGCATAGGCGTTTTCGGGAATGGCCTTGGCTACGACCTCGTCGATGACGCCTTCGCGCATCTCGGCAATGGTTTCCGATAGGCCTTCGCCGTCCATCAGTTCGATGCGCTGCTCGAACACCACCTTGCGCTGGTCGTTGGAGACGTCGTCATATTTCAACAGGTTCTTGCGGATGTCGAAGTTGCGGGCCTCGACCTTCTTCTGCGCCTTTTCCAGCGCCTTGTTGATCCAGGGATGGATGATGGCCTCGTCTTCCTTGAGGCCGAGCTTCTGCAGCATGCCGTCCATGCGCTCGGAACCGAAGATGCGCATCAGATCGTCCTGCAGCGACAGGAAGAATTTCGAGCGGCCCGGGTCGCCCTGGCGGCCGGAACGGCCTCTGAGCTGATTGTCGATGCGGCGTGACTCATGGCGCTCGGTGGCGAGCACGTAGAGGCCGCCGGCGGCCAGCGCCTTTTCCTTCAGGCGCTCGATGTCGGCATAAATCTCCTTTTCCCGCGCCTCGCGCTCGGGACCCTCCGGCATGTCGCCCAGTTCGTCGGCGATGCGCATCTCGGCATTGCCGCCGAGCTTGATGTCGGTGCCGCGGCCGGCCATGTTAGTGGCGATGGTGATGGCGCCGGGCTTGCCAGCCTGGGCGACGATCGCCGCCTCGCGCTCGTGGTGGCGGGCGTTCAGCACTTCGAAATCCTTGAAGCCTTCCTTGCGCAGGCGCTCGGCCAACTGCTCGGACTTTTCGATCGAGGTGGTGCCGACCAACGTCGGCTGGCCCTTGGCGCTGGCTTCGCGGATCTCCCTGACGATCGCCTTGTACTTCTCCTCGACCGTCCGGTAGACCTCGTCGTCCTCGTCCTTGCGGATAACGGGCAGGTTGGTCGGGATCTCGGTGACTTCTAGGCCGTAGATGTTGCCGAATTCCTCGGCTTCGGTCAGCGCCGTGCCGGTCATGCCGGAAAGCTTCTTGTAGAGGCGGAAGTAGTTCTGGAAGGTGACGGAGGCCAGCGTCTGGTTCTCCGGCTGGATCGCCACATGTTCCTTGGCTTCGAGCGCCTGGTGCAGGCCTTCCGAATAGCGGCGGCCGGGCATCATGCGGCCGGTGAACTCGTCGATGATGACGATCTCGCCGTTGCGCACGATGTAGTCCTTGTCGCGCTGGAACAGCCGGTGCGCCTTCAGCGCGTTGTTGACGTGATGGACGATGGCGACGTTCTCGACGTCGTACAGCGACTCGCCCTTGAGCAGGTCGGCATCGCGCAGCATACTCTCGAGCTTCTCGGTGCCTTCCTCGGTGAAGATCGAGGTCTTCTGCTTCTCATCGATCTCGTAATCCTGCGGCTGCAGCTTGATGATGAAGGTGTCGATGGTGTTGTACATTTCCGAACGGTCCTCTAGCGGACCGGAAATGATCAGCGGCGTGCGCGCCTCGTCGACCAGGATGGAATCGACCTCGTCGACGATCGCGTAATTGTGACCGCGCTGCACCATCTGGGCGCGCTCGTACTTCATGTTGTCGCGCAGATAGTCGAAGCCGAGCTCGTTGTTGGTGGCGTAGGTGACGTCGGAGGCGTAGGCGACGCGACGCTCCTCGTCCGACAGGCCGTGGACGATGACGCCGACCGACAGGCCGAGGAATTTGTAGACGCGGCCCATCCATTCGGAGTCGCGGGTGGCGAGGTAGTCGTTGACGGTGACGACATGGACGCCGTTGCCGGCGAGTGCATTGAGATAGACCGGCAGCGTCGCGACCAGGGTCTTGCCCTCGCCGGTGCGCATCTCGGCAATGCCGCCATTGTGCAGCACCATGCCGCCGATCAGCTGGACGTCGAAGGGACGCATGCCAAGCACACGGCGCGCCGCCTCGCGGGCGGTCGCGAAGGCTGGGATCAGCAGATCGTCAAGGCTGGCGCCGTTGGCGATGTCCTGGCGGAATTTTTCCGTGCGGCCGGCAAGCTCGGCGTCGGAGAGCGCCCGCATCTCGTTTTCCATGGCGTTGATCGCCTCGACACGGGGGCGGGTCGATTTGACCCGACGGTCGTTGGAGGAACCGAAAACCTTACGGGCGAGACCGCCGAGACTGACCATCCAATGGTCCTTTCGATAGAATTCTCAATCTTGAGACAGGCGCCGGCCGGCCCCATCACATCCACGTGAACGCACCGCTTGAATGCGGGCAAACACAAAAAGCGCCCGGAAAACGGTTCTGGACGCCAAGTCGATGGACAGATAAGAGGGGGCTCAACTGATGTCAACGCCGCGCTGGCCCTGCCGGTCGCGCCAAATTCCGCCATAATCTGGCTGATCTGGAAGCCGCCCTCCTTACAATCCCTCACCGGAGTCATCCTTATGTCCTTGTTGTTCAGCCGTGCGTCGCTTGCCAGCCTTGGCCTGGCCCTCGGCCTGTCGGCTCTTTGCCTGTCGCCATCGATGGCGCAGGAGACCGCTCCCGCACCGGCCGCCCCGGCGGATGCGGCCGCACCGGCCGCGGCGCCGGTCGATCCGAACACCGTGATCGCCACCGTCAACGGCCAGCCCTTGACCGAAGCCGATCTGATGCTTGCCGAGGGCGAGCTGTCGCAGCAGTTCGCGCAGTTGCCGCCTGAACAGCGCCGCGCCGCCGCCCTTTCGGCGGCGATCGAAATCCGTGTCATGGCCGCCAAGGCCGTTACCGACGGTCTTGACAAGGATCCCGATTTCCAGCGCCGCATGGCCTTCCTGCAGCAGCGCGCGCTGCATGGCGAGATGGTCGAAAAGGGCGTCGTCGACAAGGTCACCGATGCCGAGGTTCGCGCCCGCTACGACCAAGAAATCGCCAACACCCCGCCGGTCAACGAGGTGCATGCCCGTCACATCCTCGTGAAGACCAAGGAAGAGGCCGAGGCGATCATCAAGCAGCTCGACGGCGGCGCCGACTTCCAGAAGCTCGCCAACGAACACACCTCGGATCCGAGCGGCAAGTCCAATGGCGGCGACCTCGGCTGGTTCGGGCCTGGCCAGATGGTGCCGGAGTTCGACAAGGCGGCCTTCGCGCTCGATGTCGGCAAGTACACCGAGCAGCCGGTGCAGTCGCAGTTTGGCTGGCACGTCATCAAGCTCGAGGACAAGCGCGCCAAGCAGCCGCCGGCCTTCGACGACGTCAAGGACCAGGCCAAGCAGGCCGTCATCCGCGACAAGTATTTCGCGCTGGTCAAATCGCTGCGCGCCGGTGCCAAGGTCGAGATCCCCGACGCCAACCTCAAGAAGGCCGTCGATACGCTGGAAAGCGCCAAGTAAGCCCGAACAGCTTCGAAAAGGGCGCGGCAGCCGGAAGGTGCCGCGCCCTTTTTGTTGGCACGTGCCAGCGGGCGCCTATCTGCCGGGCGCTGCTATGCCTTGCAGGAGATAGCGGACCACCTTGCGGATCGTCGCTTCGGGCTCGTCGAGCCGGTTGGTCAGGAGATGCCGCCACGCGTAGGAAGCCAGGAGGTCGGCGACCACGGCCGGATCGATATCGCTGGCGATTTCGCCCCTTGCCTTGGCACGTTCGATGATCTGGGTGGTGTGGGCGCGGCGTCCGCTGGCGTAACCGGCAAGAGCCTCGGCCGCGGTCTCATCCGACTGCGCCTCGGCGATCAGCGACCTGAACACGCTTCCCGACGATGTCTCGCGCCAGTGGAAGAACAGGTTCTCCAGGAAGCCGACGAGATCTTCTTCCAGTTTTCCCGTATCGGGAACGTCGACGCGTTTCTGGCGCTGGTAGACTTCCAGCAGCAGCGCCGCCTTGCTCGGCCACCAGCGATAGATGGTCGGCTTGCCGGCGCGCGCTCGCCGCGCCACCGCCTCGATCGAAAAGCCGGCATAGCCGGCCTCGACGAGCACGGCCTCGGCTGCCTCCAGAATGGCGTCCGCACTGTCGGGATTGCGCCGCGCCCCGATCGATCTGCGCGCCGTATCCGCCGCCTCGGCCATTCCTGTCGTCCTCGTTCAATTCGCCGGCATGATAAGTGATCCGGTGATGAAACGAAACGATCCGTTTTTGGATGCAGAGGCGCCGTCATCAGGCGGTGGTCGTCACATCGGCTGCGACGTCTCGGACACGATGCGCCATCCCTTATCGGTCTTGATCAATTCCAGCGTCACCCGCGCCTTGCCGGCCACGCGCGCCGCCGACTTGTCCTTTGGCGTGTAGTCGTAGCTCATGGCAAAGACGGCCTGGGCGCTGCCCTCGCCGTGCGGTGTAACCTCCAGGCTGCCGGGGTCGAGGCCAAGCGACCATGAAGCCCATTGCGCGAACCAGTCGCTCTTCACCTTCGCAAGCGTCTCGGCATCGTAAGGCGTGCCGAAGATGGTGGCGGATGCGCCATAGAGCCGTCTGACGGCCGCGCGCATGTCCTTGGTGTCAGGCTGCAGATAGTCGTCGCGCAGGAACTTCTCGATCGCGCTTTTGTCGTCGCCGACCGAACGCTCGAGCGCAGCCACTTGCGTCGAGGGCGCGGGCGCGGCCGTCGGTTCCGGGGCCTTCACCGGTCCTTCGCCCGGCACGAACTCGAAGCGTTCGAGCAGTGATCCCTGCTCCCAGGGTCGCTGGGCCTCGCGGGTTTGCGAAACCACGTCGCGGCGCACCGCGATCATCATGTCGTTGATGCTCTGGCCGGGTTCGGCGACATGGCGCAGCAGGGCCTGGGCGAAGGGCGAGTTGCGCCCGCTGCCGTCCATGGCGACAGCACCTGGCGCGGTCGAAAAGGCGATGAAGGAACCGCGCGTCGAATCGAACTGCGCCAGACCCGCCAGCGCCGTCGCCGAGCGGGTGGTGGCGGTGCGGCTCAGGCTGCGGGCAAACGGGTTGTTGCGGCAGGCATCGAGGAAGACCAGGCTGACCTTGGTCTGCTGTTCCATGATGTCGAGGACTTCGTCGATCGGCACGGCTTCGAGCTGCAGCTTCACCGGCATGTCGAGCCTGGCGTCGACCGGCACGATGTAATTGCGGCCGTCGACCTGAAGGCCGTGGCCGGCATAGTAGAAAAGCCCAACGCCGGCACCTTCGAGCGCATCGGAGAACTCGCCGATGCTGTGTTCAAGCTCGCGCTTGCCGAGGTCGTTGCCTTCGATGACCTCGAAGCCGATGGAACGCAGCTTGTCGGCGATGTCGAGCGCGTCGTTGACCGGATTGGCCAGCGTGCCGGCCTCGGCATAGGTACCGTTGCCGATGACGAGCGCGACGCGCCGCCCCGGCTCGGCGTCGGCGCGCAGCAGCAGAAGTCCGAGAAATGCCCAAGCGAGGATCGCAAGCCTGCCCATGGGGAAGATCATAGCGCCACGGACCCCGGCGATGCCAACGGATTTGAAATGCAAGCTTAATCCTGACCGGGTTTGTCCCTGGCCGGAGCGACGAAAACGCGCTTGCGCCCGCGCGCCGTATCGGGCAAACCGGCCTTCCCCTTGCGATTTTCCCGCCCGAGGTCTCCATGTCCACGACGATTTCGCCGCTCGCGCCGAAGAAATACCCCAAAATGCCGGAAATCGAAGGGGTGCGCATCGCCACCGCCGAAGCGGGGATAAAGTACAAGAACCGCACCGACCTGCTGGCCATGGTGTTCGACGCCGGTACCGCGGTCGCCGGCGTGTTCACCAAGTCGAAATGCCCCTCGGCGCCGGTCGATTTCTGCCGCCAGAACCTTGGCGCCGGCCAGGCGCGGGTGCTGGTCGTCAATTCCGGCAACGCCAACGCCTTCACCGGCAAGAAGGGCCGCGAGTCCACCGCGATGACGGGCGAAGCGGCGGCGAAGGCCGCGGGCTGCACGCCAGGCGAGGTTTTCCTGGCTTCGACCGGCGTCATCGGCGAGCCGCTCGACACATCCAAGTTCAGCCATCTGCTCGCCGGGCTGGTCAGCGATGGCAAGCCGAACCTGTGGACCGAGGCTGCAAGGGCCATCATGACCACGGACACCTATCCGAAAGTGGCGACGCAGACGGTGAAGCTCGGCGACGCAGATGTCACCATCAACGGCATTTCCAAGGGTGCCGGCATGATCGCGCCAGACATGGCGACGATGCTCTCCTTCATCGCCACCGACGCGCCGATCGCGGCACCGGTCCTGCAGGACCTTTTGTCGCGCGGCACTGCCAAGACATTCAACGCGGTGACCGTCGACAGCGACACCTCGACCAGCGACACGCTGTTGTTGTTCGCCACCGGCAAGGCGGCAAAGCGCGGCGCGCCTGAAATCACCGATCCCAGGGATGCCCGCCTTGGTCAGTTCCGCCGGGCGCTCGGCAAGGTGCTGAAGTCGCTGGCGCTGCAAGTGGTGCGTGACGGCGAGGGCGCGCGCAAGCAGGTCGAAGTCACCGTCACCGGGGCCAAGTCGGCCCGCTCGGCCAAGCGCATCGCGCTGTCGATCGCCAATTCGCCGCTGGTCAAGACAGCGGTCGCCGGCGAGGACGCCAATTGGGGCCGCGTCGTCATGGCCGTCGGCAAGGCCGGCGAGCCCGCCGACCGCGACCGGCTGTCGATCTGGTTCGGCGACAACCGGCTGGCGCATGAGGGCGAGCGCGACCCGGCCTACTCGGAGGAAGCGACCTCGGCCTACATGAAGCGCGATGACATCCGCATCCGCGCCGATATCGGCATCGGCCGCGGCAAGGCGACGGTGTGGACCTGCGATCTCACCAAGGAATATGTCGCCATCAACGGCGACTACAGGAGCTGATCGCGTTGGTTTCGCGTCATCCGGCAAGCATGCTCGCGACCGTGCGCCGCTACGAGGCGGCCGGCTTTCGCGCCTGGCCCGCGGCCGCGGTCCACTATGACGGCACGTGGGTGGTGCGCCTGACCGCGGGACATCCGGCCAAGCGGCTGAACTCGGTCAATCCACTCGATCCCGGCGACATCCAGCACATCGCCGACCGCATCGGTCGCGCCAGCCGCCGCTTCGACGCCTATGGCCGGCCATTGACGTTCCGCATGTCGCCACTGTCGGGCCCCGATCTTGCCGGCCATCTCGACAAGGAAGGCTGGAGCCGGTTCGACGAATCGCTCGTCATGCGGCTGCAGTTGGCGGACGCGCGGCTCGACGACGCCATGGACCAGATTCCGCTCAAGGACATCAGCCGCTTCATCGGAGCATTGCTCAAGGTCAGCGGCTCGGACATATCGCTGCGGCCGGGCCTGTCGGAGATCATCGGCGCTATCCAGCCCGAAGCCGGGCTGTTCGCGCTCGAGGATGGGGCGGAGCCGCTGGCGACGTTGATCTGCGTGCATGACGGCGATCTTGCCGGCCTGTTCGAGGTCGCCACCGACAAGGCGGCGCGCAACAAGGGGCACGGCCGCAACCTGATCCTGTCGGCGTTGAAATGGGCGCGGCTGCGCGGCGCGCGGGAGGCCTGGCTGCAGGTCGAGGCCGGCAACGCGCCGGCGCTGGCGCTCTACCGCGCGCTCGGCTTCGAGGAAGTCTACCGCTACCACTACCGCCGGCCGCCCGGCCATGAATGATCTGACATCCGGCGGCAAGCGCCTGCTCCTGGTCGCCGCTTGCGCGCTGGTCGACGCCGATGGCCGCGTGCTGCTGGCGCAGCGTCCGCAAGGCAAGCAGCTTGCCGGCCTGTGGGAGTTTCCCGGCGGCAAGGTCGAGCCCGGCGAGACGCCGGAACAATGCCTCATCCGTGAACTGCATGAGGAGATCGGCATCGAAACCGAAATCCCATGCCTGGCGCCACTGACCTTTGCCAGCCATTCCTACGACGACTTCCATCTCTTGATGCCGCTGTTTGTCTGCCGCCGCTTCCGCGGCATCGCCCAGCCGAGGGAAGGGCAGGCGCTGAAATGGGTGCGGCCGAAACAGATGCGCGACTATCCGATGCCGCCGGCCGATGCGCCGTTGATCCCGTTCCTGATCGATCTCCTCTGACGATCGAGAGCTGATGGACCGCGGTCCATATCAGCCAGCGTTAATGGAAGATTTATCTCATCATGAAAAATTGATGCATGGCCGTTTTTCGCGTGGCCGCCACAAATTCGCTGGGGAGCGAGGAATGAGCCTGGACAGGGAGTGGGATTCGATCCGGCCCGAGCGCGGTTTTCGTGCCGCCGATGCCGGCATGGGCGTCCTGCGGATCGCGCTGCTGTTCGGGTCGGCCGCGGTGGCGCTGGCGCTGATCGCGACCCCTTTCCTCGACAGCCAGACGCGTTCGCAAACGGCCCGCGATGGTTTCCCCGGCCTCGACATGACGGCTACCGGTTCGATCAGCCACCGCAGCACGTATACAGTGCGCCGCAGCGTGCTGCAGGCCGAACCCGGTGGGGTCTGCATTATCCGCTCCGATGGCAAAAGCAGCGGCGACTGCTGACAAGGTTAAGGCATTGCCGAAAGGCGGCGATTTCATCCCCTGTTAAGCCTTTGCCGTTAACCTTTCTTAACAGATCGGCCGTAAGATCGTGGCAAGGGGGAAATGAGGTGATGAAAACAGTGCTGCTGCGCTTTCTGAAGGACGAAAACGGCGCCACGGCCGTCGAATACGGCCTGATTGTCTGCGTACTGTCGCTGACCATCATCGGCGGTATCGGCCAGGTCTTCAACTCGATCACCTGGCTGTTCAGCGACAACGGCAGCAGGCTTGCGAACGCTTTCGCGCACTAGAGCCTGCGAACAGGTCAATGCCCTTCAGGCCCCTCCAGTATAGTCTTTAGCGAAACCTTGGCCGAACCGGGCTTCAGCGGCTTTTGCTGCGACGCGTCGGGCGCCCAGCCGGACATCCAGACAATCGAAAAGCTTGCCCTGACGCGACCGTCGGGGTCGGAGAAGCGTTCGGCGTAGATTTCCGCGGCGCGGGCAAACAGTCTGCGCGAGCCCGGCCGCCGGCTGCGGTCGGCAAGCGCGCTGGTTTCGCCCATGGCGCGCAGGTCGGCCATAAGCGCAAACAGATTGGCATAGCGCACCGTCACCGTCTCGACGTCGGCGACCGGCAACGCGAAACCGGCGCGCTGCAGCAGTGCGCCAGCATCGCGCACATCGGTGAACGGGATGACGCGCGGGCTGGCGCCACCGTAGATATCGGTCTCCGCGGCAAGCAGGCTTTCGCGCAGTTCCGACAGGGTGCCGGCGCCCGCGAAGGCGCCGAGGAAAAGTCCGTCCGGCCGCAGGGCGCGGCGGATCTGGATCAGCATGCCCGGGATGTCGTTCATGGTTTGCAGCGACAAAAGCGACACCACCAAATCGAGCCTCTGCGGTTCGAACGGTACGGTCTCGAGCGGCGCAATCAGGCCGGCGGCACCATTCAGGAAAGCCGCGTCCGTCTCGACACGGGCGATATCGGCTACCTTGCCGCTCTGCGCAAGGACGTCGGCCGCGGCCGAGGTCTGGCAAAACAGCACCGCCGCCTTGGCGAACCTGCGCTCGACGGCACCCAGCCGGTCGGCAAGATCCTCGGCGGCGCGATGCATGAGGAAGTCGGCACCGTCAACCGGATGGATGAGCGCGCGCCGCTTGTGCGCCAGCCACAGAGAGGTATCCATTATAGGCTGCAAGGGATGGTCCTTGTATGTCCGCGCCCTGATATGGTTCGTATGGTGGGCGACGAGAAACCAACCACGTGGCCGATCCGATGCCCAAGATCAAGTCCGACGAGATCAGGAAGCTGGCCGGGTCGGCAGCCCGGTCGGCTCTGGGCTGGCCGGCGCGCATCCTGTTTCCGCCGGTCTGCGCCGGTTGCCGCCGGCAAGTCTCGCAGCCCGGCGTGCTGTGCGGCGCCTGCTGGCCGAAGCTGCGGCTGCTGGAGCGGCCCTGGTGCCCGGTGATGGGCACGCCGTTCACCCATCATATGGGGGATGGTTTTCTGTCGGCGGAGGCGATCGCCGATCCGCCGCCCTTCGAACGGGCGCGGGCAGCGGTCGCCTATTCCGGCGTGGCCCGCCAGATGGTGCAAGGGCTGAAATACCAGGACCGCACCGATCTCGCTCCCTGGATGGCGCGCTGGATGGTTCGCGTGGGCGCCGACCTTATCGCCGACGCGGATGTGGTGGTGCCTGTGCCGCTGCATTGGCGCCGTTTTTTCAGGCGGCGGTTCAACCAGTCGGCGGAACTGGCGCGCTCGGTTTGCGAGCTCAGCGGGCTGTCTTTCGCGCCTTCCGCCATGCGTCGTGTCAAACTCACCCGCCAGCAGGTCGGGCTGGAGCGGCAGGAGCGCGAGGAGAACGTGCGCGCCGCCTTTCGCGTGCCCGCCGAGGCGGAGATTGAGATTGCAGGCCGCAGGGTGCTTCTGATCGATGATGTCTACACCACCGGCGCCACCGTGCGTGCCGCCACCAAGGCGCTGAAAAAGGGAGGCGCTGCCGCCGTCGACGTGCTGACCTTTGCCCGCGTGTTGCCTGGGGACTTCCGGGCGGACGAGTCCACGACTATATAAGTCGGCAACGGAAACGGAATTCGTCATGGTCGATGTCACGATCTATACGCGCATGATGTGCGGCTACTGCACGGCGGCCAAGCGGCTGCTGGAGCGCAAGGGTGTCGCCTATACCGAGCACGACGCCTCGTTTTCGCCGGAGCTGCGCCAGGAAATGATGTCGCGCGCCCACGGGCGCACCACCTTTCCGCAGATTTTCATCGGCGACACGCATGTCGGCGGCTGCGACGACCTCCATGATCTGGAGGCGGAGGGTCGACTGGACAAATTGCTCGCCAACGGCTCGTCGATTTGAGGTGTGACAATGGGTGTTTTCAAGGCAGCGGCAATCCAGATGCGTTCAGGCGAGAGCCCCGAGCGCAATGCGGTCGATCTCGAACGATTGGTGCGTGAGGCCGCGGCCCAAGGCGCAACCTACATCCAGACGCCGGAAATGACCGGAGCGCTGATCCGCGACAGGCAAGCGCGCGCCGCGTCCTTCACCTCCGAAGACAAGGACATCATCGTCGCGACCGCGCGCAGGCTGGCGCGCGAACTCGGCGTGTTCCTGCATATCGGCTCGACCGCTATCCTGCGCGCCGACGGCAAGCTCGCCAACCGCGCGCTCCTGTTCGGCCCCGATGGCGTGACGCTCGCCAGCTACGACAAGATCCACATGTTCGACGTCGATCTCGACAATGGCGAGAGCTGGCGTGAATCGGCCGCCTACGAGCCTGGCACGGAGGCCGTCGTCGCCGGGATCGGGGGCGCGAAGCTCGGCTTCGCCGTCTGCTACGACCTGCGCTTTCCGCAACTGTTCCGCGCCGAGGCGATGGCCGGCGCCGATCTGCTTTCCGTGCCCGCCGCTTTCACCCGCCAGACCGGCGAGGCGCATTGGCACGTGTTGCTCAGGGCACGCGCCATCGAGAACGGCGCCTTCGTCGTCGCCGCCGCGCAAGGCGGCCTGCACGAGGATGGCCGCGAGACCTATGGGCATTCTCTGATCATCGATCCGTGGGGCCGCATCATCGCGGAAGCCGCGCATGACGAGCCTGGGGTGATCGTCGCCGCGATCGACCCGGCGCAATCGCTTGCGGCGCGCAAGAAGATCCCCAATTTGAAGAATGCGCGGGATTTCACAATCAATGCCGGCGAGGTTGACGCGCCACGTCTCAGGGGTGCCGCCTCTTGATCCGCTTTTCCCTGATCTGCGAAAACGAGCACGAGTTCGAGGGCTGGTTTCGCAGCAATGACGATTTCGACACCCAGAAGAAGCGCGGCTTCGTCGATTGCCCCAGCTGCGGTTCGCACAAGGTCGAGAAAGCGCTGATGGCGCCCGCCGTGTCCACGGCCCGCAAGCAGGAAACCATAGCGCTTGCCATGGGCGAGGCGCAGAAGCAGGCGCTGGCGCAACTGAAGGCGATGGCCGAGAAAGTGCGCGAGAACGCCGACTATGTCGGCGACAAGTTCGCCGAGGAAGCGCGAAAGATCCACTTCGGCGAAACCGATGCGCGCGGCATCTATGGCGAGGCGACGCTGGAAGAGGCCAAGGGCCTTGCCGAGGACGGCGTCGATTTCATGCCGATTCCAGTGTTTCCGGACGACCGGAACTGAGCACTTAGCTCACGCTGCTGATCAGTTTTTCCAGCAGACGCGAAAGTGTTTCTCTTTCGGTCAGCGTCAGGCCGGACAGGATCTGATGCTCGTTCGCCACATGGGCGGTGACAGCCTCGTCGATCAGCGCAAGGCCCTTGTCGCTCAGCCGCACGATGATGCCGCGCCGGTCGTTGGGGTGTGGCGCGCGCTGGATCAGGCCGGATGTTTCGAGCCGATCCAGTCTGTTGGTCATGGCCCCGGAGGTCACCATCGTCGCCTCGTAAAGCGCCGTCGGCGTCAGCGCGTAAGGCGCGCCTGAGCGGCGCAGCGTCGCCAGCACATCGAACTCTCCCGCCTGCAATCCGAAACGGGCAAAGAGCGGCGCAAGGCGGTCGCGGGCGATCAGCGAGGAGACCTCATTCAAGCGCCCGATCACGGCCATCGGTGATACGTCTAGGTCCGGCCGCTCCCGCTTCCACTGCTCGATGGCTTTCCCTGCACGGTCCATCTATCTCACCGTAATGTATCTTGACGTTAAGAATCTTTCCATTATCTTATCCCAAGATGCAATGCCGGCCAAGGGCCGTGCGGACAGGGATCGATCATGAAACTTCTCTGGGATTCGGCGCTCGGCCTGCTGATCGTCACCGGGGGGCTGCTTGGCCTGACTCTGCCTTTCGGCAAGCTCGCCACGGTGGCCGGCATGCCGGCCATGGTCTGGGCCTTCGTCATCTCGCTCGGCGCCGGCGGCGTGCTTCTCGTCGTATTGCTGCTGCGCGGCCAGCGCATCCGGCTCACGGCGCACAAGCTTCGCTATTTCTTCGTCACCGCCGCAGTGTCTTATGCCGTGCCAAACCTTTTGATGTTCTCGGCCATACCGCATTTGGGCGCCGGCTACACCGGCATCATGTTCACGCTGTCGCCCGTCGTCACGCTGGTGTTGTCGATCCTGCTCGGCGTGCGGCGGCCCAACATGCTGGGCATATCAGGCATCGCCGTCGGTTTCGTCGGCGCGGTCATGGTGGCGGTGACGCGTGGCGAGGCCGGCCAGCCGGCCGATGTCTTCTGGGTCATCATGGGCCTGCTCATTCCCGTCAGCCTTGCCGCCGGCAACATCTATCGCACCATCGACTGGCCGGAAGGAACCGGTCCTATCGAACTCGCGGTCGGCAGCCATCTGGCGTCCGCGGCGATGCTGCTCGTCGGCATCCTGACCTTGCTTGGAGGCAAGGCCTTCGCCCAGCTCGGCACCGTGCCGCTCATCGTCGTGGCACAGATGGCCTCGGCATCGGCGATGTTTGCTTTCTTCTTCCGGCTGCAGGCGGTGGGCGGCCCGGTCTATCTCAGCCAGATCGGCTATGTCGCTGCGGCCGTTGGGCTGTTTGCCGGTACGATCTTCCTTGGCGAGCACTATCAACTGCTGACCTGGGTCGGCGCGGTCATCATCACCGCCGGCGTGTTCATCACCACCAAGGCGCAGAGCCAGACCGCTACGAGGGCGCAGAGCCAGGCCGCCTAAGTTTCTTTAGCCCCGCCGCCGGCTCCGGCAGTGGGTATCGGCGGCGGCTGAGGCTGAGGATTTGGCTGATCAGACCGATCCCTTTTCCGCCAGCACCATATAGTTGACGTCCATGTCCTTCGACCGCGCCCAGCGGTCGGCAAGCGGATTGTAGGTGACGCCGGTGCGGTCGATGATGGTCAGGCCGGCGCCGTCCAGCGCCTTTTCCAGCTCCTCCGGGCGCACCAGCTTGCCGAACTGATGAGTGCCGCGCGGCAGCCAGCGCAACACATATTCGGCGCCGATGATGGCTAGGCCGAGCGCCTTCAGCGTGCGGTTGATGGTGGCCACGAACATGATGCCGCCGGGCTTGACCATCTCGCCGCATTTGGCGACGAACAGGTCGATGTCGGCGACATGTTCGACCACTTCCATGTTGAGGACGACATCGAATTTTTCGCCGGCCTCGGCGAGATCTTCCGCCGTCGTGGCGCGATAGTCGATGCTCACATTGCCCTCGGCGGCATGCAGTTTCGCCACTTCGATGTTTGTTTCGGAGGCGTCCGCTCCGATCACCTCGGCGCCGAGCCGCGCCATCGGCTCGCACAAAAGGCCACCGCCGCAGCCAATGTCGAGGATACGCAGGCCCTCGAACGGCCGCGCCGCACGCGGGTCGCGGCCGAAGCGCGCCGCGATCTGGTCGCGGATATAGGAAAGCCGGACCGGATTGAATTTGTGCAGCGGACGAAACTTGCCGTTCGGGTTCCACCATTCGGCGGCAAGGGCGGAAAAGCGTTCCACTTCTCCGGCATCGATCGTCGATCGTCGGGGCTCAGGCATAGGTTGGTCTCCTCGGACGCTACGAAGTCGGGCGTGAGGCATCGAATGTCAAGGCAACAATTTTCAATGCTGACAAAGTGACTGGCCGACCAAAGGCCAGCCTATTTCGAGTCCAGCACGTCGCGCAGCTTGGCCGCCAGCTGCTCGATGGTGAACGGCTTGGCCAGGAAGTGCACGTCATGGTCGAGCACGCCGTTGTGGACCACGGCGTTCCTGGTGAAGCCGGTGGTGAAGACGACTTTCAATCCGGGCTGGCGCGCGAGCGCTTCTTCGGCGAGCTTGCGGCCATTCATCACCGGCATGACGATGTCGGTGAAAAGCAGGGCGATGCCGGGTGTCGCGGCGAGCTTCTCAAGGGCCTCCGGTCCACCTGCCGCATGGATGACGGTGTAGCCGAGTTCGCGCATGACGTCGGTCGTGGCAGCCCGCACGCGGGCGTCGTCCTCGACGACGAGGATCGTCTCGGTGACTTTGGCGGCGCTCTTGCCGCGCCCTGTGGGCGATGCCGGCTCCTCTGGTCCGAAAAACCGGGGCAGATAGATCTTGATCGTCGTGCCTTCGCCGGGCTCGGAGTAGATCTTGACGTGGCCGCCCGACTGTTTGACGAAGCCGAACACCTGGCTCAGCCCAAGTCCCGTGCCCTTGTTGGCCGGCTTCGTCGTGAAGAAGGGCTCGAAGGCCTTGGCGATGACCTCGGGCGACATGCCCGCACCGGTGTCGGTTACCGCGATCATCACATATTGGCCAGGTGCGAGCTCGGCATGCGTCGATGCATAAGCCTCGTCGAGGTGGCTGTTGACGGTCTCGATGGTCAGCTTGCCGTCATTATCCATGGCATCGCGGGCATTGACGGCCAGATTGAGGATCGCGTTCTCAAGTTGGGAAGGATCGGCATGGGTTTTCCACAGGCCGCCCGCCAGCACGGTTTCGATGCGGATGCCTTCGCCCAAGGAACGGCGCAGAAGATCTGACATGCCGGTCAACAGCCGGTTGGTGTCGACAACCTGCGGCGCCAAAGGCTGCAGGCGGGAGAAGGCAAGCAAGCGGGAGGTCAGATCGGCGGCACGGCTGGCCGCGTCCGTCGCGGCCTCGACAAGCTTTTCAATGTCATGTTCGCCCCGTTTCAGCTTGCGCTGGGCAAGGTTCATGGCGCTGAGGATGACCGCCAGCATGTTGTTGAAGTCGTGAGCGATCCCACCGGTCAACTGCCCGACGGCTTCCATCTTCTGCATCTGGCGTATCTGGGATTCGGCCTTTTCCCGCGTCTGGATCTCGTTGCCGAGCTCGATGTTCTTGCGCATCAGCTCTTCCTGGACGGCGACCACATCGCGGAAGCGGCGGCGGGATTGACGGATGGTGTAGACGCCAAGCAGGAAAATCGCCAGCAACGCAGCCAGCGAGCCGATGCGCAACCAGGCCTCGACCCGATCGGTATGCTCGTCGCGCGCGGCCACGGCGGCGGCGCCAATACGCCGGATCGTGTCCATGCTGGCCCGGATTTCGTCCATGGCGGCCTTGCCCTGACCGCTGCGGACCAGTTGCAGGGCCTTTGCCGCATCGCCTCGATCATAGAGGGCTATCGTCTGGGACAGCTCAGCCTGCTCTTGCGAAAGCGCTTCCTTGATGTGGCTGATCTGCTGGACGATCCGATCGTCGGGAGCGGCCGCGCTCTCGATCCGCGCCAGTTGTCCGGGAATTGCCTCGACGGCCTTCCGGTAAGGCTCCAGATAGGATTTTTCTCCGGTGAGCAGGTAGCCGCGCTGACCACTCTCGGCGTCTTGCGCCAGTGAAAGCAGCCCGGAAAGCTGCTCCTGATATTCGATTGTCTCGCGCGCGGCGGCACGATTGGCCCTCTGGCTCTCGACGAGCACGGTACGGGCGCCGACGATCAGCGCCAGCACGGCGAAGCCGGCGACAATCGGGAGCGATTGCAATCGCATGGCGCGACGAAGACGAGCAATCATCTGTTATGCCGAACCAAAAGGAATTCCCCGCAGGCAAGCATTTGGTAAGCGGCGCCGGCCTGGAAGGCAATATGTCGTATTGTTGCGCAATCCGCCGTCAGCCTTGCGAAACCTTCCTCATTTGGCTAAGGAGGCCGCGCATCCAGCGGCCGGCGCAAGCCGGGCGCTTTTCTTCCGTTTTCGGCCCGGGCCACTCCAGTCAAAGGCATTTCGCTTCCATGGCGCGTATCGTGATGAAATTCGGCGGAACCTCCGTCGCCGACATCGCCCGCATCCGCAACGTGGCGCGTCACGTCAAACGCGAGGTCGATGCCGGCCACGAGGTGGCGGTGGTGGTTTCGGCGATGGCCGGCAAGACCAATGAACTGGTCGGCTGGACGCGCGAGGCCTCGCCGATGCACGACGCACGCGAATATGACGCGGTCGTCGCTTCCGGCGAACAGGTCACGGCTGGCCTGCTTGCCATCACCTTGCAGAACATGGGCGTGCATGCGCGTTCCTGGCAGGGCTGGCAGATCCCGATCAAGACCGACAACGCGCATGGCGCGGCGCGCATCCTCGACATCGACGGCGCCTTCCTGGTCAAGCGCTTCGGCGAGGGGCAGGTGGCGGTCGTCGCCGGGTTCCAGGGCATCGGACCGGACAACCGCATCGCAACGCTTGGCCGCGGTGGCTCCGACACCAGCGCCGTGGCGATCGCCGCAGCGGTCAAGGCTGACCGCTGCGACATCTACACCGACGTCGACGGGGTCTACACCACCGACCCGCGCATCGAGCCGAAGGCGCGCCGGCTGGCCAAGATCTCCTTCGAGGAAATGCTTGAAATGGCCTCGCTCGGCGCCAAGGTTCTACAGGTGCGTTCGGTCGAGCTTGCCATGGTGCACAGGGTACGTACCTTCGTGCGGTCGTCCTTCGACGATCCCGATGCGCCCGGAATGGGGGATTTGCTCAATCCTCCGGGAACGCTCATTTGCGACGAGGAAGAGATCGTGGAACAGCAGGTCGTCACCGGAATTGCCTACGCCAAGGACGAGGCGCAGATTTCGCTGCGCCGTGTCGGCGACCGGCCAGGCGTCGCCGCCGGCATCTTCGGCCCGCTGGCCGAGGCCAACATCAATGTCGACATGATCGTCCAGAACATCTCCGAGGACGGCAAGCTGACCGACATGACCTTCACCGTGCCGTCGGGCGACGTCGACAAGGCGCTGGCCGTGCTCGACCGGCTGAAGGCCGAGATCGGCTACGATGTCGTGCAGTCGGAAGCCGGCATGTCGAAGGTTTCGGTCATCGGCATCGGCATGAGGAGCCATGCGGGTGTTGCCGCCACCGCCTTCAAGGCGCTGGCCGACAAGGCGATCAACATCCGCGCCATCACCACCTCCGAGATCAAGATTTCGATACTGATCGACGGTCCGTATACCGAACTGGCGGTTCGCACTTTGCATTCCGTCTACGGTCTCGATAAGCAGTAGCAAGACTGAATCAGTTGTTGCGTGCATGCCGGCCGCGGCGGAAACTGCGGCGGCAAGTGTTTCATTGGAGAAGAAGCCGCGATGCGTGACCAGGCCAGCGGCCCGCGCGTTTTGCTGAAACGGCTCCGCGAGCTCATGCAGGAGCCGCTGGAGCCGCAGGAGCGGCTTGACCGCATCGTGCGCGACATCGCCTCCAACATGGTCGCCGAAGTGTGCTCGCTCTATGTGCTGCGCGCCGATTCGGTGCTCGAACTCTACGCCACCGAAGGTCTGAACCCGAACGCTGTCCACCTCGCGCAACTGCGGCTGGGACAAGGCCTGGTCGGTACGATCGCGGCGAGTGCCAGGCCGCTCAACCTGTCCAACGCACAGGAACATCCGGCCTTCGCCTACTTGCCGGAGACCGGGGAGGAGATCTACAATTCCTTCCTCGGCGTCCCGGTGCTCAGGGCAGGGCGTACGCTCGGCGTCCTGGTTGTCCAGAACAAGACCATGCGCCACTACCGCGACGACGAGGTCGAGGCGCTGGAAACCACCGCCATGGTCATCGCCGAGATGATCGCCACCGGCGATCTGGCGCGGCTGACCCGGCCGGGCCTCGAACTCGACCTGCGCCGGCCCGTCAGCTTCACCGGCCTGTCCTTCAACGACGGCGTCGGACTTGGTCACGTCGTGCTGCACGAGCCGCGCATCGTCGTCACCAATCTGTTCAACGAGGACAGCGAGGAAGAGGTCCGCCGGCTCGAAGCCTCGCTCGGTTCGCTCAGGCTCTCGATCGACGACATGCTGGAGCGCCGCGACGTCGCCTTCGAGGGCGAGCATCGCCAGGTGCTGGAAGCCTACCGCATGTTCGCCAACGACCGCGGCTGGGTGCGGCGGCTGGAAGAGGCGATCCGCAATGGCCTGACAGCGGAAGCGGCGGTGGAAAAGGTGCAGAGCGACATGCGCGCCCGCATGCTGCACATGACCGATCCCTATCTGCGCGAGCGGATGAGCGATTTCGACGATCTCGCCAACCGGCTGTTGCGCCAGCTGATGGGCCGCGGGCCCGAGGATGTCGCGGCCTCGCTGCCGAAGGACGCCATCATCGTCGCCCGCTCGATGGGCGCCGCCGAACTGCTCGATTACCCCCGCGACAAGCTGCGTGGCCTGGTGCTCGAGGATGGCGCGGCGACCAGCCATGTCGTCATCGTCGCGCGCGCCATGGGCATTCCCGTTGCCGGCCAGATGAAGGGCGCCGTTTCCATGGCGGAAAACGGCGATGCCATCATCGTCGACGGCGAGGAGGGTGCGATCCATCTGCGGCCGCAATCCGATCTTGAAGCCGCCTATGCCGAAAAAGTACGGTTCCGGGCGCGCCGGCAGGAAGTCTACCGCGAACTGCGCAAGAAGCCGTCGACGACCAGGGACGGTGTCCAGGTCGATCTGCTGATGAATGCCGGGCTTGCCGTCGACCTCCCGCAATTGGCGGAGGCGGGCGCTGCCGGCATCGGCCTGTTCCGCACGGAACTGCAATTCATGGTCGCCTCGACCTTTCCACGCGCCGAAGCCCAGGAAAAACTCTATCGCGACGTGCTCGAAGCGGCGCGCGGCAAGCCGGTCACCTTCCGCACCATCGACATCGGTGGCGACAAGGTGCTGCCCTACTTCAAGGGCGCGATCCAGGAAGAGAATCCGGCGCTCGGCTGGCGCGCGATCCGCCTGACGCTCGACCGGCCAGGCTTGCTGCGCACCCAGATCCGCGCCTTGCTCAAGGCCAGCGGCGGGCGCGAACTCAAGTTGATGCTGCCGATGGTGACCGAGCTTGGCGAAATCGCCCAGGCGCGCGAAATCATCGACCGCGAGGTGCGGCATCTCTCACGCTTCGCCCACCATCTGCCGACCAGTCTCAAACTGGGCGCCATGCTGGAAGTGCCGTCGCTTCTGTTCCAGCTCGACGAATTGATGAAGGCGGTCGACTTCGTCTCGGTCGGGTCGAACGACCTGTTCCAGTTCGTCATGGCGGTCGACCGCGGCAATACGCAACTGGCCAACCGCTTCGATACGCTGTCGGCGCCGTTCCTGCGGGTGCTCAAGCAGATCGCCGACGCCGGCGCGCGCAATCATACGCCCGTCACCCTATGCGGTGAACTGGCCGGCAAGCCGATCTCGGCGATGGCGCTGATTGGCCTCGGTTTCCGCTCGATCTCGATGTCGCCAGCCTCGATCGGCCCGGTCAAGGCGATGCTGACGGAGCTGCCGCTGGAGGAGCTGAAGGCTTTCTTCGACGACAATCTGATGGCGCCGGCGCAAGGGCTGCCGATGCGGGCGTTGCTGCAGGCCTTCGCCGACGACCGCTCGATCCCGTTGTAGCACCCGCATCATGGTCAACTTGCCCCGCGATCGTATGGATCAAGTCGTCAAGCGTTTCGAGATGCTCGAGGCGCAGATGTCGGCCGGACCGACGCCGGATGCCTATGTTAAGATGGCATCCGAATATGCCGAGTTACAGGACATGGTGGCCAAGGTCAGGGAACTGCGCTCGGCCGAGCAGGAGCAGGCCGACCTCGAAGCGATGCTCGCCGACAAGGGCACCGACGCCGAGATGCGGGCGCTCGCCGAAGCCGATCTGCCTGGAGTGGAAGATCGCATCGAGGCGCTGCAGAAGGACATCCAGATCCTGCTTCTGCCCAGGGATGCCGCCGACGACAAGAACGCCATCCTCGAAATCCGCGCCGGCACCGGTGGCGATGAGGCGGCGCTCTTCGCCGGCGACCTGTTTCGCATGTATGAGCGCTACGCCGCCGAACGCGGCTGGCGGTTCGAAACGGTATCGGCGAGCGACGGCGATGCCGGCGGCTTCAAGGAAATCATCGCCACGATCTCGGGCAAGGGTGTGTTCGCCCATCTGAAATTCGAGTCCGGGGTGCATCGCGTCCAGCGTGTGCCTGCAACCGAGGCCAGCGGGCGCATCCACACGTCCGCCGCCACCGTCGCCGTGCTGCCGGAAGCGGAAGAGGTCGATATCGACATCAGAGCCGAGGACATCCGCATCGACACGATGCGTGCCTCGGGCTCCGGCGGCCAGCACGTCAACACTACCGATTCGGCGGTCCGCATCACCCATCTGCCGACCGGTATCATGGTGGTGCAGGCGGAGAAGTCGCAGCACCAGAATCGGGCCAAGGCCATGCAGATCCTGCGGGCCCGGCTCTATGACATGGAGCGCAGCAAGGCGGACGAGGAGCGTTCCGAATCGCGCAAGTCGCAGGTCGGCTCCGGCGACCGCTCGGAGCGCATCCGCACCTACAATTTTCCGCAAGGCCGCGTCACCGACCACCGCATCAACCTGACGCTCTACAAGCTCGACCGGGTGATGATGGGTGAACTCGACGAAGTCGTCGACGCGCTGATCGCCGATCACCAGTCGAAGCTGCTGGCCGATATCGGCCTCGATGGCTGAGCATCCGCCCGAGGCGCTGGGGCCGCTGCTGCGGAAAGCGCGGGCCAGGCTTGCCGCGGCCGGTGTCGACGATCCCGCGCTCGATGCGCGGCTGATCGTCGAGCACTATTCCGGCACGACGCGTACGCAGGCCATCGCCGACCCCGAACGCATGATCGAAGCAAACGCCATCGCCGCGATCGATGACGCTCTGAGACGGCGAGCCGGTGGCGAGCCGGTGCATCGCATCCTGGGCTATCGCGAATTCTACGGTTTGCGCCTGATGCTGTCACCGGAGACGCTGGAACCGCGGCCGGACACCGAAACACTGGTCGAGGCGGTGCTGCCCTTCGTCAAGGCGGTGGCCGCACGCGAGGGGGTATGCCACATCCTCGACCTCGGCACGGGCACGGGTGCCATCGCCCTGGCGCTGCTGAGCGTCGTGCCTGCCGCGACCGCCACCGGCGTCGACATTTCCGCCGGCGCGCTGGCAATGGCGGCCCGCAATGCCGGGCAATTCGGGCTCGGCGGCGGGTTCACGACGGTTCAGTCGAACTGGTTCGAAAAAGTTTCCGGCCGATACCATGTAATTGCCGCAAACCCTCCCTATATACCTTCGCAAGACATTGGAAATCTGCAGGACGAAGTCCGCGATTTCGACCCGCGCCTGGCCTTGGATGGCGGCGTGGATGGGTTGAACCCCTACAGGATCATCGCCGCCGAGGCGGCAAGGTTTCTGGAAGCCGAAGGCAGGATTGCGGTCGAGATCGGCCACACGCAAAGCAACGAGGTCAACGATATATTTGGCGCGGCCGGTTACGCGGGCGGCGAGGTGTTTGGCGATCTCGGCGGAAACGACAGGGTTCTTGTTTTTCAACGGGCAACACCTTGACGCAGTGCGAAAAAACCGCTTGGCAATGCCGGGGAATGCAGCTAGGGTCGCCTTACCGGATGAGACGAAGCAGGCAGTGCTCTTAGCGATTCGGTTTCCTTGGAAATAGCTGCCTTCTTGCGCAAACGACGCCCAAGCTTCGTGCGGGAATCGTCCGGCAAGTGATGTAACCGGAACAGGATGGCACGTGGCGCCAACGCAATCGATGCGGGCGAACGCCGGTGAAGAAACGAAACGGCTGGCTGCATGAGCGCCTCCGTTCGTGAAGAGTTTTTCGAAAATTTCACTATGAAGAGAGTCTAATGAGGCCACAACAGCAGAACAGGCGCATGCGCGGTCGCAACAACAATGGCGGCGGCGGCAATAACAATAACAATAACAACAACCGCAAGGGACCAAATCCCCTGACGCGCAACTACGAGAGCAACGGCCCGGACGTGAAGATCCGTGGATCGGCTCAGCAGATCGCCGAAAAATACGCCACCTTGGCCCGCGATGCGCAAAGCTCCGGCGACCGGGTGATGGCGGAAAACTATCTCCAGCACGCCGAACACTACAACCGCATCATCGCCGCCGCGCAGGCGCAGATGCCGATCCAGAACGTCCAGCAGAACCGCGACGAGTTCGACGAGGACGGCGATGAGGATCGCGACGAGTTCGACAATGCTGGCAACAGCGGGGCCGGCAACAGTGGGGCTGGCAACAGTGGGGCGTCCATTAGCACCGGCAATGCTGGTTCCGATCCACAGGTTCCCGTGGTCAACCACGGCGCTGGCCCGCAGCCGGTGATCGAGGGCATGCCGGCTGAGGTTGCGCTAAACCGGGACGGTCGCGACAATCGTGACAATAGCGGGCGCGACAATGGCGGGCGTAACAACAGCGGCCGCGACAACAACAATGGCGGGCGCCATCGCGATCGTCGCCCTAACGGCGGCTACGGCCAGAACGGTCAGCGCGACTATGCTTCGGCCGAACAAGGCGGCCAGCAGCAGCGCAACGAGGCCTCGGGACAGACTGAAGTGCAGGCAGAGCCCGCTTCGCCGTCCGAGACCGTGGCGGCAGCCGAGCCGGCTCCACGGTTCGAGAATTTTTCACCGGCAGGCCTGGCCGCTCAAGCCGAACTCAACGAGGCGGCCGCCGAGAGCGGTGCTGCTCGCCGCCCACGGCGTCCGCGCCGTCCGCGCACCAATCCCGACCAGGTCGAGGGTGGCAGCGACAATGCGGATGCGGGCGAGACGGCCGCGGCTCCAGGCGACGGCGGCAGCGCCGAACCCGTGATCGCCGACATCGACAACTGATCGAACGGCACCGCAAGACATTGAACGGCGGGGAGAAATCCCCGCCGTTTTCGTTTGGGCTGACGTGGAATATTGTCGATTGACAGACATCAATGCGTCTTGAGACAGCATGCCCCATGCACCATATCTCGGCTGAACGGGATCCGGCTCGAATGGGCGGGTCCGTCACCGCAATCTGATCCGGTGCCGCAAAGCGGGCCGGTGATGGAAGGAGACAGATATGAACCTTGAGAAATACTCAGAGCGCGTGCGCGGCTTTATCCAGTCCGCGCAGACCATGGCGCTCTCCCGCAACCATCAGCAATTCACCCCCGAACATATTCTGAAGGTCCTCGTCGACGATGACGAGGGCCTGGCCGCGTCGCTGATCGAGCGCGCCGGCGGCAATGTCCGCGACGTCAAGCTCGGTGTCGAGACGGCGCTCGAAGCGATGCCCAAGGTGGAGGGTGGCAATGGCCAGCTCTATCTGGCTCAGCCGCTGGCCAAGGTGTTCTCGACCGCCGAGGACCTGGCCAAGAAGGCCGGCGACAGTTTTGTCACCGTCGAACGGCTGCTGCAGGCGCTTACCATGGAGAAATCGGCAAAGACGGCCGAAATCCTGGCCAAGGCCGGCGTCACCGCGCAGGCGCTGAACCAGGTCATCAACGACGTCCGCAAGGGCCGCACCGCCGATTCGGCGAGTGCCGAACAGGGCTATGACGCGCTGAAGAAGTACGCGCGTGATCTGACCGCCGACGCACGCGCGGGCAAGCTCGATCCGGTCATCGGCCGCGACGACGAGATCCGCCGCACCATCCAGGTGCTGTCGCGCCGCACCAAGAACAACCCGGTGCTGATCGGCGAGCCGGGCGTCGGCAAGACGGCGATCGCCGAAGGCCTGGCGCTGCGCATCGTCAATGGCGACGTGCCGGAATCGCTGAAGGACAAGCAGTTGATGGCGCTCGACATGGGCGCGCTGATTGCCGGCGCCAAATATCGCGGCGAGTTCGAGGAGCGGCTGAAGGCCGTGCTTTCCGAAGTCACCTCGGCCAGCGGCAATATCATCCTGTTCATCGACGAGATGCACACGCTGGTCGGCGCCGGCAAGGCCGATGGCGCCATGGATGCGTCGAATCTGCTGAAGCCGGCGCTGGCGCGCGGCGAACTGCACTGCGTCGGCGCGACCACGCTCGATGAATACCGCAAGCATGTCGAAAAGGATCCCGCCCTTGCCCGCCGTTTCCAGCCCGTTTTCGTCGACGAGCCGACGGTGGAGGACACGGTCTCGATCCTGCGCGGCCTGAAGGAGAAATACGAGCAGCACCACAAGGTGCGTATCTCCGATTCGGCGCTGGTGGCGGCGGCGACGCTGTCCAATCGCTACATCGCCGACCGCTTCCTGCCGGACAAGGCGATCGACCTGGTCGACGAAGCCGCCTCGCGGCTCAGGATGCAGGTCGATTCCAAGCCTGAGGCACTGGATGAGATCGACCGCCGCATCATGCAGCTGAAGATCGAGCGCGAGGCGCTGAAGGTCGAGACGGACGAAGCCTCGAAGGACCGGCTCGCCCGCCTGGAAAAGGAACTTGTCGGCCTCGAGGAGGAATCGACCGAGATTACTTCGAAATGGCAGGCCGAGAAGCAGAAGCTTGGGCTTGCCGCCGACCTGAAGAAGCAGCTCGACGAGGCGCGCAACGACCTTGCCATTGCCCAGCGCAAGGGTGAGTTCCAGCGCGCCGGGGAGCTTGCCTATGGCAAGATTCCCGAATTGGAAAAGAAGCTGAAGGAGGCCGAAGCCCAGGACGGCAAGGCCGGCATGGTCGAGGAAGTGGTCACGCCCGACCATGTCGCCCATATCGTGTCGCGCTGGACCGGAATTCCGGTCGACAAGATGCTCCAGGGCGAGCGCGACAAGCTGTTGCGCATGGAAGACGAGATCGGCAAGCGTGTTGTCGGCCAGGGCGAGGCGGTGCAAGCCGTTTCCAAGGCGGTGCGGCGCGCGCGCGCAGGCCTGCAGGATCCGAACCGGCCGATCGGCTCGTTCATGTTCCTTGGCCCGACCGGCGTCGGCAAGACGGAACTCACCAAGGCTTTGGCCAACTTCCTGTTCGACGATGAAACGGCGCTGGTGCGCCTCGACATGTCCGAATACATGGAGAAGCACTCCGTTGCCCGGCTGATCGGCGCGCCTCCCGGCTATGTCGGTTATGAGGAAGGCGGCGCGCTGACCGAAGCGGTGCGGCGCCGGCCCTATCAGGTCGTGCTGTTCGACGAGATCGAGAAGGCGCATCCGGATGTGTTCAATGTTCTGCTGCAGGTGCTCGATGACGGTCGGCTCACCGACGGGCAGGGGCGCACCGTCGATTTCCGCAACACGCTGATCATCATGACGTCGAATCTCGGTGCCGAATATCTGGTCAATCTCGGCGAGGACCAGGATGTCGATGCCGTACGAGACGAGGTGATGGGCGTGGTCAGGGCATCGTTCCGGCCGGAGTTCCTCAATCGTGTCGACGAGGTGATCCTGTTCCACCGGCTGCGCCGCAAGGACATGGACCGCATCGTCGAAATCCAGCTCAAGCGGCTGGAGAGCCTGCTGACCGATCGCAAGATCACGCTGTCGCTGGATCCCGAGGCGATCGAGTGGCTGGCGGCCAAGGGTTACGACCCCGCTTATGGTGCCAGGCCGCTGAAGCGCGTGATGCAGAAGGAGCTACAGGATCCGCTGGCGGAAAAGATCCTGCTTGGCGAGATTCTCGATGGCTCGACGGTCAAGGTTACGGCCGGTTCCGACCGGCTGAATTTCCGCTCCAGGCCGACGATCGTCGCCGCGGAGGCGGCGGCCTGATCCAACGCCGCGTGTCCAGTATGGGCGCGCGGCGTTTTCATATCACGGGGAGCGCGGATGACGCTGGACGACTACAACGGCTTCTGCGGCTCGCTGCCGGCAACGAGCCACGTGGTGCAATGGGGCGGCGCCCATGTCTGGAAGGTCGGGACCAAGGTGTTTGCGATCGGTGGCTGGGATCAGGGTGAGCAGCTTTCCGTCACCTTCAAATGCTCCGATATTGCCTATGATGTGCTCAAGGAGCAGCCGGGCCTGCGCCCCGCGCCCTATCTCGCCTCCCGCGGCATGAAGTGGATCCAGCGTCAGACAAGCCAGAGCATGGATGATGGTGCGCTGAAGGACTATTTGCGCGACAGTCATCGCCTGGTTACCCTGAAGCTGACGAAGCAGGCGCGCAAGGAATTGGGGCTTGGCGTGGGCTAGCTAATATTCCTCGAGGCGCCGGAAGACCGCCATCTTCATGCCCGGTTCATGATGGAACCATATGGTGGGTAACTGGTTTGCTGGCGAAGGGGTTTCGCCGAATTGCACAATGCCGGGCGGCGGCACATACGGACCGGAGAGTTTCGCCACTATGCTGCGCACTATCTTCACCCTTTCGGCGCTTGTTGCGGGACTGGTATTTTCCAACGCGTTCGCGGCGCCGACGCATGACGGCGCGGCCCAGCCTGTCCGCGCCGCCGAGAGTGGCGGCATTCTGCTCGCCCAGGACGGCAATCTCGACATTTATTACGATGCCAGGGGCAACCGCGTCATCGTCGATGCCGATACCGGCAAGGTGATAGCCATCCAGCCGCCGCAGACCAGGCTCGACCGGCGGGCGCTGCGCCGCGAGACGCGGATGCGTGAACTCGGCCGTTCCCCCGCCGACGGTGATCGCTACTATCTCGACGATCCCCAGGACATGGCACGCTTCCGCCGCAAGCAGCTGGAAGAAGAAGGCCGGGTCATCCCGCCACCAGCCGACGAATACGATCCTGACGGAAGCAATTCAGTCGATGCCTATCCGCCTGCACCGCAGGACGAAGGCAGTTACGATAACAATTATCCCGATGCGCCGCAGCCGGCAAAGCCGGGCAGCATCAAGCGCCAGCCGCTGAACGAGGCGTCGATAGACCCCCTCCAGCCGGCAGCTCCGACGGAGCAGGCGGTGCCTTCCGACCAGGCGGCTTTGCCGCCAAACGCTGGCGGCAAGACGTCGGTCGACCCGTCGCTTTCGCTGGGCGCACGCCAGGATGTGGCAGCGCTGCAGGTGCTGCTCGACCGTGGCGGTGCTTCGCCTGGCGTCATCGACGGGCGCTTCGGCTCGAATGTCGACAAGGCGCTCGCCGCCTACAACGAGATCAACGGCAGCAGCCTCAAATCGACCGATGCGGTCGGCATCCAGTCAGCACTCTCGCAATCCGGCGGCGATGCCTTCGCCAACTACACCATCACGGCGGAGGACGCAGCCGGGCCGTATGTCGCCTCCATCCCGGAAGACTACAGCCAGAAGGCGCAGCTCAACTGCATGTGCTACACCTCTGTCACCGAGGCGCTGGCGGAGCGCTTCCACATGGACGAGAACTATCTGAAGTCGATCAACAAGGGCCTCGACTTCAACCGCCCCGGCACGATCATCAAAGTCGCCAATTTCGGCAAGCTGGTGTCGACGCCGGTCGTGCGCATCGTCGCCGACAAGACCAAGAAAGAGGTGTACGCCTACGATGCGGGCGGCAAGCTGGTAGCAGCCTATCCCGCCACCATCGGCTCGGCGGACACGCCGTCGCCCACCGGCATCCACGCCGTGTCGCGCATCGCGCTCGACCCGAACTACACCTACAATCCGAACATCAATTTCAAGCAGGGCGAGAACGACAAGATTCTCACCGTTCCACCAGGCCCCAACGGACCTGTCGGGTCGGTCTGGATCGCCTTGGACAAACCGACCTACGGCATCCACGGAACGCCCGAGCCGTCGAAGATCGGCAAGACCGAAAGCCATGGCTGCGTGCGCCTGACGAACTGGGACGCGCGCGAACTCGCCAAGCTGGTGTCGCCAGGCGTTACCGTGGAATTCGTTGGCGGACCTTCAGCCGATGACGTTGCGCAGCAATGAGCCGCGTGGCGCTGCGGCATAGATCAACTGCACGACCAGAATGAAGCCGACGCTGAGCAGCGGGTTGATTAGGCAGAGTGTGGCGCCGACCGCCCACAGGATCTGCGCCTTGACGATGCGCAGATAGACCGTGCGCCGCGTTTGCACGTCAACATCTTCCGCGACAAAGCCGTTCTTGTCCGCGTAGCGCCAGCTGGCGAACAGCGTGATGCCGAGCATCAGCAGGTTGAGCCAGTAGACCAGCACCGCGGTCCTGAATTCGAGGAAGTCGGCCAGCAAGTCGGTCGAGAACGGCAAGAGCGCGATGAAGGCGAGAAAGCACAGGTTCAGCGTGGCCAGCCGCCTATCGGATTTGGCGATCAAACCATGCTGCGCCTGCTGGCCGAACCAGAAGATCGTCAGGGTCAGGAAGCTCAAGGCATAGGTCAGAAAGCGGGGCGCCAGTGCGGCGATTGCGACAAGCAGATCGTGTTCGGAATGGACCGCCTCATGCACCGGCACCCTGATCTCGAGCACGATCAGGGTAAGCGCGATGGCGAACACGCCATCGGTGATACCGACAATACGGCCGCGCCCCTCAACGGAGGCTTCGAGTGGACGCTTCATCGAATTCTCCTGCCCCCGGCTGTTGGGAAAAACCTAGCATGACTGCCGCGGTTTGCATCGGGGCAGATGCGATCCCTGGCAATGGCAATATGGCTGGTTTCAAGGGCAACCAGTCTCTGGCTGGTTGTTGCCGGTGCGCCGCCGGTCTAATCAGAGCGGCATGCATTCACCCAATGAAGCCGCCGCCGTTCCGCTGACCGCTCCGGTCGCGAATGGCACGTTCTGCCCGCAATCGCAGCGGCGTTATGTGCTGGTCGCGGCGATCCTGGCCTCGGCGCTCGGCTTCATCGACGGGTCGATCCTGGCGATCGCCATGCCGGCGATCCGCGTCAACCTCGGCGCCAGCCTTGCCGAGGCGCAGTGGATCTCCAATGCCTACGCGCTGACGCTCTCGGCGCTGATCCTCGCCGGCGGTGCCGCGGGCGACCGGTTCGGGCTTCGCCGTGCGTTCGTGGCCGGCATCGCGCTATTCATCGCGGCCTCGCTTGCCTGTGCGCTGGCGCCGAACGCAGTCGTGCTGATCGCGTTTCGCGCTCTCCAGGGTTTCGGTGCCGCGATCATGGTGCCGGGCAGTCTCGCCATCATCGCCAAGGCCTATCCGAAGAAGGAACGCGGCCGCGCGATCGGCATCTGGGCGGCGGCCTCGGCGCTGACCACCGCTCTCGGCCCCGTGCTCGGCGGCCTGGTGCTGTCGGCTTTCGGCGATGGCATCTGGCGGGCGATCTTTGCCGTCAACCTGCCACTCGGCCTGATCTCGATCTATCTGCTGCTCGCCAAGATTCCCGCCGATGCGCCAACGCAGAAACGCAGCCTTGACCTTGCCGGTGGTGCGCTTGCGACGCTGGCCTTCGGCGCGCTCGCTTATGGGCTGACTTCAATGAGCGCCAGCGGCGAGAGCCACATGGCCGGTCCAAGCATTGCCGCCGGCGCCGTGCTGCTTGTTGTCTTCATCCTGTTCGAGCGGCGGCAGCGCGAGCCGATGATCGACCTCAGCCTGTTTCGCATCGGTGCTTTCGCCGGCGCCAATGCCGCGACTTTCTTCCTCTATTTCGCGCTGTCGGCCAATCTTTTTTACCTGCCGATGCTGCTGATCGCCGGCTGGGGGCTGAGCACGGCCGAGGTCGGCTTCATCTTCCTGCCGCTGTCCGCAGCGATCGCGCTTTTGTCAGGACCCGTCGGCAAGCTGTCGGACCGGATCGGGCCACGTCTTCCAATTGCCTGCGGCAGTCTGATCGTGGCGATTGCCTTCGCCGGGCTGGCCTTGCTCACCCATGCCGGCTTTCACCATTTCTGGACTGGCATCTTCCCGTTGATGGCGCTGATGGGACTCGGCATGGCGTTGGTCGTGTCGCCATTGTCGACCGCGATCATGACGGCGGTGGAAGACAAGGACACCGGCGCGGCTTCCGGCATCAACAACGCCGTCTCACGCATCGGCGGTCTGATCGCGGTGGCGGCGATGGGGTCGCTTGCTGCCTGGATCTACGCCAATGCCCTGGAGGGAAACGCCGCGCCCGGCGTGCCTGGCTTCGGGGAACCGCCGCCAACGGGACTTTCGCCGGCACTCGATGCTGCAAGAATCGCCGCCAGCGACGCCGCTTTTTCCGCCGTCTCCTTGGTGACGGCGCTGCTATGCCTGCTTTCCGCTATCATCGCGTGGATGACGATTTCCGGCGAGGCGCTGCCGTGGCCGCGGCGCGCCGAGCCTCGGCAGGACGAAGGCTAAGACTCAGCCTTCGATCTTGGCGCTGGCGACCTTCAGCGAGTTGCCGTCTTCCTGCTTCAGGAGATCGTCGATGCGTTCACGCTCGCGCTTGAAGGCGACGAGGTCGTCGCCCTTCAGCACCTTGCCGACCGGCAAGCGCACACGCATTGAATCGACCTTGGTGCCGTTGACGATCAACTCGTAGTGAAGATGTGGTCCGGTGGACAGGCCAGTCTGACCGAGATAGCCGATAACCTGGCCCTGGCGGACGCGTACGCCCTCAGTGATGCCCTTGGCGAAGGCGCTCTGGTGATTGTAGGAGGTCTCGTAGCCATTGGCGTGGCGGATGATGATCTGCTTGCCATAGCCGCCGGCCCAGCCGGCCTTCTCGATGACGCCATTGCCCGCTGCGATGATCGGCGTTCCGATGGGCGCTGCCCAGTCCGTGCCGGTGTGCATGCGGACATAGCCAAGGATCGGGTGCTTGCGAGCGCCAAATCCGGAGGTAAATCTGCCGTTGGGCAGTGGGTTGCGCAGCAGGAACTGCTGGGCGCTGCTGCCATTCTCGTCGAAATAATCCGTGCTGCCGTCCTGCATTTGAAAACGGTAGAAATTGCGTGTCGTTCCGCCGAACGTCGCCGAGACATAGAGGAGCTCGGAATTGTCGGAGGTCTGGTCATCTCCATCGGGCTGCGAGAACAGCACTTCGAGGCGATCGGCGGGATTGAGCCGCGACTGGAAGTCGACATCGGACGCAAGCAGCTTGATCAGCCGCTGAGTCATCGCCTTGGACATGCCGTAGGAGTAGGCGGTCCGATAGATGCCGTCATAAATGTTCGGCAGGTTGCCGCGCACCACCACCGGAGCCGACGAGTCATCGAACGCCGTCAGCAATTCGGGATTGGGTTCCGGCTCCTGCGCGGGCACATACTGACCGCGATCGTCGAGCGCGATGGTGACGATGTGCGTGGCCTTGTCGTAGACGCTGGTGCGAACCACCTTGGCGGCGTCGCCATGGACCTCGAGACCGACGCGCAACACGGTTCCGGCCTTGAGCGCCGGGGCGTTGAGCAGCTTGGCAATCGCTTCGGCCATGCCGGTGGCATCGTCGCCCGTGTAGCCCGAATCGGCAAAGGCCTCGGTGAGGTCCGTGTCTTTGGTGAAAGGGATGATTTCTTCGGCGAAAGCCGGCGCCTGGTCGTCAGCGTTGGCGCGCGGCGCCACGGAGACGTTTTCGGGGACGATCTTGACGTCGTAGGAGCCGGCCATGCTTTCGGCAAAGGCATCGCCGAAGCGTTGCGGGTCGACATAATGGAGCGAAGCGACCTGCACGGCGCCGTCGCTGAGGTCGGTGCCGGCTTCGCGCACGACTTTTTCAACTTCGTCGGCGGAAAGGTCGCCCTTTTCGTCGAAGGAGGCCGTCTCGATCGGGAAATCGACGGTCTTCAGGCTCATCTCGCTTTCGACCTTGGCGCCGTAGATCTGGCCGGAAGCGGCGGAGGCCGCCGCCGCCGGCTGTGCGGCGGCGCCATCGTCGCTATCGTTGCCGAACACCTGCATCGGGTCGAAGGGCGGGTAGGGCCGGCTGGTGGTGTGGCCGGCGGCGAGCGCCATCTTGATCTGCACGAAAGGCATGGTGTGGATGACATCGCGGTCGCCGACCTTGGTGACCATCGACACTTCCATGCGACGACGGTCCTTGGCCTTGGCAATCTGGCGCGGCGCCACCAGTCTGGTGGTCTTGGCCACTTCGCCGGAATCGCCATTGCTGGCGAGGCCAATCAGTTCGGCGATCTCTGGTGGGGT
>NZ_SRTD01000005.1:417500-420000 GCF_004792105.1 Mesorhizobium sp. M8A.F.Ca.ET.161.01.1.1
CACGCAAGTGGAGGAGGGTGGCACAGACCAGGGGGTAGCGACTGTTTATCAAAAACACAGGGCTCTGCGAAGTCGCAAGACGACGTATAGGGTCTGACGCCTGCCCGGTGCTGGAAGGTTAAGAGGAGGGGTGCAAGCTCTGAATCGAAGCCCCAGTAAACGGCGGCCGTAACTATAACGGTCCTAAGGTAGCGAAATTCCTTGTCGGGTAAGTTCCGACCTGCACGAATGGCGTAACGACTTCCCCGCTGTCTCCAGCATAGACTCAGTGAAATTGAATTCCCCGTGAAGATGCGGGGTTCCTGCGGTTAGACGGAAAGACCCCGTGCACCTTTACTATAGCTTTACATTGGCATTCGTAGTGGCATGTGTAGGATAGGTGGTAGGCTTTGAAACCTGGGCGCCAGCTCAGGTGGAGCCACCCTTGAAATACCACCCTTATTACTATGGATGTCTAACCGCGGCCCGTTATCCGGGTCCGGGACAATGTATGGTGGGTAGTTTGACTGGGGCGGTCGCCTCCTAAAGAGTAACGGAGGCGCGCGATGGTGGGCTCAGAACGGTCGGAAATCGTTCGCTGAGTGCAATGGCATAAGCCTGCCTGACTGCGAGACTGACAAGTCGAGCAGAGACGAAAGTCGGTCATAGTGATCCGGTGGTCCCGCGTGGAAGGGCCATCGCTCAACGGATAAAAGGTACGCCGGGGATAACAGGCTGATGACCCCCAAGAGTCCATATCGACGGGGTTGTTTGGCACCTCGATGTCGACTCATCGCATCCTGGGGCTGGAGCAGGTCCCAAGGGTATGGCTGTTCGCCATTTAAAGCGGTACGTGAGTTGGGTTCAGAACGTCGTGAGACAGTTCGGTCCCTATCTGCCGTGGGTGTAGGAATATTGAAAGGATCTGTCCCTAGTACGAGAGGACCGGGATGGACGGATCTCTGGTGGACCTGTTGTGGCGCCAGCCGCATAGCAGGGTAGCTATATCCGGACGGGATAACCGCTGAAGGCATCTAAGCGGGAAACCCACCTTAAAACGAGTATTCCCTGAGAACCGTGGAAGACGACCACGTTGATAGGCCGGGTGTGGAAGAGCGGCAACGCTTGAAGCTTACCGGTACTAATAGTTCGATCGGCTTGATCGTTCTCATTCCTTATGTCCATCTGACTTCGTCAGATGGTTTGTTCTCACTCACGCTTGTTCCGCCCTGCGGGCGGCGCTACGTGGGTGCGGCGCACAAGCGCCGACGGTCGGTCGACCTTGCGAAGCTTCGCTTCGAAAGGCGCCAGGCTAAAAGAACTCCAAAGGCACAAAAAACAGCTTCTCGATTAACGTGCGTTTTGCCGACCTGGTGGTTATGGCGGAGCGGCTGCACCCGATCCCATTCCGAACTCGGCCGTGAAACGCTCCAGCGCTGATGGTACTTCGTCTCAAGACGCGGGAGAGTAGGTCGCTGCCAGGTCTGCTAAACGCACGTTTTATGTGTCACATCCTACTTTCCAAAAATCGAAGCCGGTTTTTGGGTCGAGGCGATGAAATCTTCTCTGAACATGGCCCGCCAACGGGAAACACGGGCCGCGTAAGCGGCCCTTTCATTTGGCGGACAAACCTCTCGCAAGCTCTCGCTTGCAAATCGGTGGCGCGGGGTGGAGCAGCCCGGTAGCTCGTCAGGCTCATAACCTGAAGGTCACAGGTTCAAATCCTGTCCCCGCAACCAAATACAAATGAGCCCGCCATCGTGCGGGCTCTTTTGTATTTTGCCGTGGTCGCCGGCGATTCGAACCTGTCATCAGCGGCCCGCAAGCAGGCCTTGCCGACGCAGCAGGACCGATAACTCAAATCCTGTCCCCAAAACCAAATTAAACCGCCCGCCAGAATCAAACCCGGAGGGCCGTTTTGCGTTCGAACCAGCCGCCATCGATCTTAGCCATCATCAGCACGCAAAGACGGCAGCCAACCACCGGGACAACAAACACAAACCCTGGCTAAAAAGGACCTGCCTTAACAAGACAAAAACAGCCCGCCAGGCTCCCGCCGGCGGGCTGTTCGCATTCGTATCCTCGCCGCATAACGAAATCGCAGACAGATACACAAACCGGAAGGCGCAGTCTCGGAGGTCAAGATATAAAACGAATTTGTACTCAGCCGGCTTCCGTACCTATCCCGCGCGCATCTGGCACCGTGATGGATGCGGGGTATCGAGTTGCGCGTCTGCTGGCCGGTGCCGTCGTGGCCGAGGCGGTATTTCAGTCAATGCCGAATCAGGCGACAAATTGATTCTCTCCGGACGAATCCCGGAAATGAGCACCGGCCGAATTGGTCCAGTTTGCCAATAGCTGACATCTATTGCTATATAGGCACCGCGATCCCGCACTCGCTCCAAGAGGTTGCCAATGCCAAATTACGCTTTGAATGACCACTATGAGAGCTTCATCAAGAAGCAGCTCGAATCGGGGCGTTACAACAATGCCAGCGAGGTCGTGCGTGCCGGCCTGCGCA
>NZ_SRTD01000005.1:425000-426849 GCF_004792105.1 Mesorhizobium sp. M8A.F.Ca.ET.161.01.1.1
AGAGTATACCAAGGCGCTTGAGAGAACTATGCTGAAGGAACTCGGCAAATTGCACGCGTAACTTCGGAAGAAGCGTGACCCTTTTCCACGCAAGTGGAGGAGGGTGGCACAGACCAGGGGGTAGCGACTGTTTATCAAAAACACAGGGCTCTGCGAAGTCGCAAGACGACGTATAGGGTCTGACGCCTGCCCGGTGCTGGAAGGTTAAGAGGAGGGGTGCAAGCTCTGAATCGAAGCCCCAGTAAACGGCGGCCGTAACTATAACGGTCCTAAGGTAGCGAAATTCCTTGTCGGGTAAGTTCCGACCTGCACGAATGGCGTAACGACTTCCCCGCTGTCTCCAGCATAGACTCAGTGAAATTGAATTCCCCGTGAAGATGCGGGGTTCCTGCGGTTAGACGGAAAGACCCCGTGCACCTTTACTATAGCTTTACATTGGCATTCGTAGTGGCATGTGTAGGATAGGTGGTAGGCTTTGAAACCTGGGCGCCAGCTCAGGTGGAGCCACCCTTGAAATACCACCCTTATTACTATGGATGTCTAACCGCGGCCCGTTATCCGGGTCCGGGACAATGTATGGTGGGTAGTTTGACTGGGGCGGTCGCCTCCTAAAGAGTAACGGAGGCGCGCGATGGTGGGCTCAGAACGGTCGGAAATCGTTCGCTGAGTGCAATGGCATAAGCCTGCCTGACTGCGAGACTGACAAGTCGAGCAGAGACGAAAGTCGGTCATAGTGATCCGGTGGTCCCGCGTGGAAGGGCCATCGCTCAACGGATAAAAGGTACGCCGGGGATAACAGGCTGATGACCCCCAAGAGTCCATATCGACGGGGTTGTTTGGCACCTCGATGTCGACTCATCGCATCCTGGGGCTGGAGCAGGTCCCAAGGGTATGGCTGTTCGCCATTTAAAGCGGTACGTGAGTTGGGTTCAGAACGTCGTGAGACAGTTCGGTCCCTATCTGCCGTGGGTGTAGGAATATTGAAAGGATCTGTCCCTAGTACGAGAGGACCGGGATGGACGGATCTCTGGTGGACCTGTTGTGGCGCCAGCCGCATAGCAGGGTAGCTATATCCGGACGGGATAACCGCTGAAGGCATCTAAGCGGGAAACCCACCTTAAAACGAGTATTCCCTGAGAACCGTGGAAGACGACCACGTTGATAGGCCGGGTGTGGAAGAGCGGCAACGCTTGAAGCTTACCGGTACTAATAGTTCGATCGGCTTGATCGTTCTCATTCCTTATGTCCATCTGACTTCGTCAGATGGTTTGTTCTCACTCACGCTTGTTCCGCCCTGCGGGCGGCGCTACGTGGGTGCGGCGCACAAGCGCCGACGGTCGGTCGACCTTGCGAAGCTTCGCTTCGAAAGGCGCCAGGCTAAAAGAACTCCAAAGGCACAAAAAACAGCTTCTCGATTAACGTGCGTTTTGCCGACCTGGTGGTTATGGCGGAGCGGCTGCACCCGATCCCATTCCGAACTCGGCCGTGAAACGCTCCAGCGCTGATGGTACTTCGTCTCAAGACGCGGGAGAGTAGGTCGCTGCCAGGTCTGCTAAACGCACGTTTTATGTGTCACATCCTACTTTCCAAAAATCGAAGCCGGTTTTTGGGTCGAGGCGATGAAATCTTCTCTGAACATGGCCCGCCAACGGGAAACACGGGCCGCGTAAGCGGCCCTTTCATTTGGCGGACAAACCTCTCGCAAGCTCTCGCTTGCAAATCGGTGGCGCGGGGTGGAGCAGCCCGGTAGCTCGTCAGGCTCATAACCTGAAGGTCACAGGTTCAAATCCTGTCCCCGCAACCAAATACAAATGAGCCCGCCATCGTGCGGGCTCTTTTGTATTTTGCT
>NZ_SRTD01000005.1:426948-474863 GCF_004792105.1 Mesorhizobium sp. M8A.F.Ca.ET.161.01.1.1
CGGTGGCGCGGGGTGGAGCAGCCCGGTAGCTCGTCAGGCTCATAACCTGAAGGTCACAGGTTCAAATCCTGTCCCCGCAACCAAATACAAATGAGCCCGCCATCGTGCGGGCTCTTTTGTATTTTGCTGTCGTGGCCCGCCGATCTTAACCTGTCATCAGCGGCCCGCAAGGAGGCAAAGCCGACGCCGCAGGACCGATAACTCAAATCCTATCCCCAAAACCAAATTAAAACGCCCGCCAGAATCAAACCCGGAGGGCCGTTTCGCGTTCGCACCAGAGATCAATCCGCCCCCCAGGCGAGAACAAGCCCGCGACGCACAACAAACAAATCCCACCGACCAAAACAATCCATACAAACGCCCGTAGCAATCGCCGCGGGCGTTTTGTTTTTGGGAGATGGCATAACCGCTTTAATGTAAGTCATTCCTGACCTTCCGCGGCGGTCACATCTCACAGCATCGCGCTGCCGCGCGATCGTTTTTTCTCGGCGGCGGCGAGCAGGTCTACAAATACGCGTACCTTGGCGGGCCTGAACCTTGCCGGCGGAAAGACGGCGTGGATGCCGCCGGTGGGCAAGGCCCATTCGGCAAAGACCGGCACCAGCCGTCCTTCGGCGATATCATCGCTGACGCTGTAGTCGGGAAACACACCCAGCCCTATGCCGGCAAGCACGCAGGCGTGGGCGGCCGGGCTCTTGTCGCATGTGATGACCGGATTGAGCTCGGTCAGCACCTTGTCACCATTCCTGGAAAACAGCCATTGGCCGACACCGCGAAGCTGGGCGTTTCCGACCCAGGCCAGCGATCGCGCCTGGCGCGGGCTCACACCCTGCGGCAGGCTCGCGGCGAAGGCAGGACTTGCCACCACGATCTGCCGTATCGTGCCCAGGCGCCGCGCCTGGTTCGAGGAATCGGCAAGCCAGCCGACGCGGATGCCGAGGTCGATCTGCTCGTCGACCAGATTGCTTACCGCATCGTCGAAGATCGCCTCGACGCGCATATGCGGATAGGTTTTCAGATAGGCGGCGATGACCGGCGCAACGATCTTCGTGCCGTAGTCGAGCGGTGCGGTCAGTCTCAGCATTCCCGCCGGTTCGACGCCACCGCGCGAAATCTCGCCATAGGCGGCTTCCGCTTCCCGCAGAATGATCATTGCACGGTCATAGAAGAGGCGTCCCTCTTCTGTCGGTGTGACGCGGCGCGTCGTGCGTCGCATGAGAGACGCGCCCAGTTCTTCCTCGAGCTTGCCAATCTGATGGCTGACCACGGCTTTGGCGACGCCAAGTCGGTCGGCTGCCGATGTGAAGGACCCGGTCTCCATCACGGTGGTGAAGTAAATGAGTCGATTGAGGTTCAGCAGGTCGGCCAAAGTGATCGCTTTTGTCTGATTGGATCAGACAGTTTGTATTATTGGTAGCCATTTATCGCAAGACCGCCCGCTGCCACATATGGGCCAGGACATTTGACGGTCAGGTCGCGGGGAGCCCCGCCAACGGACATCAGGCAATCATGCGCAACTCAGGCGTGACTTACCTTTTCGATCCGCTCTGCGGTTGGTGCTACGGCGCCACCCCAATGCTGGACAAATTGATGGCAGGCGGCGTGCGCGTCGAATTGCTGGCGACCGGCCTGTTTTCCGGCGCCGGCGCGCGTCCGATGGATGAGGGGTTTGCCGCCCATGCCTGGGCCAACGATCAGCGTATCGAACGTCTGACGGGACAGCCGTTCACGCAGGCTTATCAGCGCAACGTTCTAAACGTTCGTGGCACTCTGCTGGACTCCCATACCGCCACGCTCGCCATCAGCGCCGCAGGCCTGGAAGATCCCGGCCGGCGGCTGACCGCGCTGAAGGCGATCCAGCGGGCACGCTATGTCGACGGCCGCGATATCGTCACCGCCGGCGGTGTCGCCGAGGTGCTCTCCGCCGCTGGCATGGCGGATGCGGGCGAGTTGCTGGCGGCGCCAACGGAGCGGCTGCTGACGGCTCACCGCGAACTGGTCGGTCGCGGCCGCGCGTTGTTCCAGCGCTTGCATGCCAATGGCGTGCCTTCGCTGGCGGTCATCCGCAACGAAGCGCCCCGGCTCATCGGTTCGAACGCGCTGTTCGGCAGCTTCGACAATCTCGTCGCCCATATCGCTGCGGCCTGATCTCCACCCAATCAGCCTCCAACAGGAAATGGAAGAAGACATGGCAAAAGTTGCTCTTATCGGCGCCTCCGGCGCCGTCGGTTCGCGCCTGCTCAAGGAACTCTCCGACCGTGGCCATACGGTCACCGGCATCGCCCGCAGCCCGGAAAAGATCGCGGCGCTGCCCGGCGTGACCGCCAGAAAAGGCGATGTCTTTGACAGGCAAGGTCTCGCCGATTTGATCCGCGGACACGACGTGGTGATCAGCTCGGTGCATTTCCTGGACAGCGACCCCGATACGTTGATCGCAGCGGTGCGTGACTCCGGCGTGAAGCGGTATCTCGTCGTGGGCGGCGCGGGCAGTCTCGAAGTCGCGCCCGGCAAGCGGCTGGTCGACACTCCCGAATTCCCCGAGATCTACAAGGCCGAAGCACAGAAGGGCGCCGACTTCCTGGATAAGCTCAAGACGGTCGGCGATCTCGACTGGACGCTCCTGTCGCCTTCGGCCCTGTTCGTCCCAGGCGAGCGCACCGGCAAATACCGTCTCGGCAAGGACACGCTTCTCGCCTCGGACAAGGGCAGCAGCATTTCCTTCGAGGACTATGCCATCGTCCTGGTCGACGAGATCGAGAAGCCGGCGCATGTTAGGCAGCGCTTCACCGTCGGCTATTGATACAGCGCTGCGCAAGTGACGAGCGTCGCAAAGTGACCGCTCGTCATCTTCGCTAGTCCTCAGGCTGGAAACGCGGGCCGGCGATTGCCGTGATGACCGAGATCATGGATGCCATGAGGCTGAAGCGGCGGCATGCCGAATCCGCCTGGCAGATCGCTCGCAGGACGCTTCGGCTGCCGCCGGCATGACCGGCGCTGGCACCGAGCGACTCAGGCGTCGCTGGCCAAGGTCGCGCGCAGCCATGCGGTGATGGCATCGAAGTCGATCGGCCGCGTGGTGTCGACGTCGAACAGCGGTCCGCGCCGCAGCGGTTCGGCGCGCTTGGCCAGTTCAATCAGTTCAGGGATGTAGGCAGCGCCGGGATGGCCGGGGAGGCGCTGGCCGAGCCTGGCGCCATAACGTTCGGCCAGAACCTCGCCGGGCGCGTGGCACCAGATTTCGACGGTATGTTCGACGCCGGCCCTGCGCAGATGATCCTCGAGCACTTGCCGCGGCTGGAAACCGAACCAGGCATCGACGATGAAGGTGCTGCCGGCCGGGGCGTCGCCGACCAGCGACCAGATTGCCTGGTAGCTGGCGCGGCCGAGTGTGCGGTTGAATTCGCGGTCGGCACCGCCGAGCACTTCGAGGAACGGGTTCTTGACCGTATCGAGTGCAAGCAGCGGCCATCCCATGCGGTTGGCGATGCCGCGTGACACGGTGCTCTTGCCGCTGGCCGGGATGCCGTTGACGAGCACGGCGCGTCTGGCGCGGCCAAGGTTAACGGAAAGCGATGTCGATGCCGGAGCCGAAAGCGCCTGGAGCCCGGCGCCGATCACACCGGCATCGTCGCCGAGCTGTGCCGGTTCGACCGGGCATTGGTACCAGGGCGCCAGCGCCGGCGCGTGGCCGAGCGCTCTGTGTGCCGCGAGGCCAAGCCCACCGCCAAGCAGGACGACATCGGGGTCGAACATGGCGACGGTGGTATCGATCGCCGCGCGCAGCGGCCTTGCCCAGGCTTCCAGTATGCTGCGCGCCTCGATATCGCCGGCCACGTCGCGAGCAAAGAGCTGGTCGACCGAAACGTCAGGCCCAAAGCCGGCGCGCGCGATGTGGCGGCCAAGCGCCGTGCCGGAACTGGTGGTTTCGACACAGCCGCGCCGCCCGCAGGCACAGACCTCGCCGTCGACGTCGACGGTGATGTGGCCAAGTTGCCCCGCCGTTGCCCGGCCGCGCATGATCCGTCGGTTCTGGGCGACGGCGCCGCCAATGCCGGTGCCGATGGTGAACATGGCGATGTTGTCGTGGCCCCGGCCGGCGCCAAGGGCCATCTCGGCGGCCAGCGCCATGTTGCAGTCATTGTCGAGGACAACAGGCTTGCCGGTCATGCTTTCCAGCCGCTGCGCGAGCGCGACCGAGGCAAGGTTGACGTAACCTCCCGACAGGACAGCGCCGCGGCGCGCGTCGACGCGTCCGGGAACACCGACGCCGATGGCCGCCACGTCGGGCGTATCGAGAAGGCGCACCATGTCGGCGATCCGGCCAAGCACCAGTTCCGGGTCGGGTGCGCTTTTCTCGCTGAGGCGTTTGAGGATTTCACCCGTGCCCGAGATGCGGGCGGCACGCAAATTGGTGCCGCCGATATCGATCCCTATGGCCATCGACTTATGTGGCATGATGTCCTGCACGTGCCGGTGATCCAACGGAATGTCAGGCGGCGGCCTTTTGCCGATAGTGCCCGATCACCGCCTGGATCTCGCGCAATCGCGGCACCGCGATGGTCTTAAGCCTTTCGCGCTGAATGTCACGGTCGAGCGAGATACAGTCCTTCCACAGTGAACGGCCGGCGATCACGCCGGAGGCACCATTTTGCATGGCGATCTCGACCTGGCCGAGGAAGGTGGCGTGGTTGACGCCAGCCGAAAGTACGGCCCACGGCACTTCGCCGGCCATTTTTGTGATATTGGCACAGGCTTCCGGCGTTCCGGGGTAGGGAAGCTTCAGCACCTTTGCGCCGCATTCCAGCGAAATCCTGGTACCTTCCTCGACCAGCCAGGGCGTCTTGGCCGCATAGTCTTCCGGACTTTCTCCGTCGAGCTGATAGGTCAGGAATTCGACGACGAGCAGCAGGTCCTCTTTGCCGAAGTCGGTAATGCACTGGCGCAGGATGGCGATGTTGTGTTCGTTGGCCTGCGGCTTGTCGGCCCTGAGATAGACCATGATCTTGCCGCCCGTGCCGCCGAGTTCGCGCACGCGCCGCGCGTCGATGCCGGGAACCAGCCGCGACAGGCGGTAGCCTTCCGGCGAAAGGTCGAACCCGGACGCGTCGAGGCCGATGAGGAGTGCGGTATCCCGGTTCAGCACGCCCTCGTCGACCACTCTCGGCACCGCGCAGAGCGGGTCGAGCAGCACGCAGGACGCAGCGCTTGCGAGGTAGCGCGTGATGTCGGCCTTGGTGTCGCCGAGCATGTCGTTGGTGATCCTGGCCTGGTCCGCGGGATCCGACGCCAGCAAGGTGCGCATGCCGCCGCGCTGGTCGCAAGCGATGGCCACCATGGCGCCGTCCTTGCCGCATATCTGCTGGTAGCCGCGCAGTTCCGCGGTGGTCATCTTCGTCATGGTTTTCTGTCCGATGTTGGCGCTCTCTCGCCGAGGCGCTGATCCCGTGGAAACAATGGTCAGTTTGCCTGCCTGCCGGCAGGAAGATTTTGCCGCCTGATGCATCGCCGGCTGCCAGCACAAGCAGCCTTGCCGGCGCGTGGCCTGGTATGGCCCTCAAGTTGCGAGTTCACCGGATTTGCGCGATAACTCCCATCGGCGTATACGTGTGTAACACGTTGCTGAAAGGAATTGCAAGCTGTCTGTTCCCTCCGTCCAGGACGCGACCGCATCGCGCACGATGCTGCACACGGTTGCCAAGCTGCACTATGTGGAGGAGATGTCGCAGGTCGACATAGCGCGGCAGCTCGGTGTCTCCACTGCGACGATTTCGCGTTTGCTGCAGAGGGCGCGGGCCGAGGGCATCGTGCGCATCGAGGTCATCGACCTGGCGACGCCGGAGGATATCACCAGGCAACTGGTCGACGGGCTGAAATTGCGGGATGCCGCGGTTGTCGAGACGCCGGCGGCGGGTGGGTTGACGGCGCTTTCCGCCCCGCTTGGCGCTTTGCTCAGGCAGGCGCAGCTGGTTGCCGGCTCCGTGGTCGCCATCGGTTGGGGGCGCGCCGTGCGCGAGGTCATCCGATCCGGCCTGCCGCGCATGCCGGGCGTGCTGACAGTGGCAGCAACCGGCGGCATGCAGCAGCACGCGGCGCATTTCCAGGTCAACGAATTCGTGCGGCTTGCCGCGGAGGAGTTCGGCGGCACACCGCGCTTCATCCACGCCCCCTATTTGCCGTCGAGCGAGCTGCGTGAGGTCTTCCTGCGCGACGCCGCCATCCGCGACGCCGTCGCCTTGTGGGAGAGAACCGATGTGGCGATCGTCGGCATCGGCCTGCCGCACGCCATAAACGCGCCCGAGGCGAGCGCAGCCACGCCGAGCGAGCAGGCGCTGGTTCACGCGGCCGGCGACGTGCTGCGTCATTACTTCGATGCAGAAGGCGCCCTGATCGCCTGGGAAGGGGAGAGCCGTATGATCGCCATGTCGCCGGCGCAGCTTCGCGCCGTGCCGCTGGTGATCGGCGTCGCCGCCTCGCCTGAGAAGGCGACGGCAATTATCGGCGCCGTTCGTTCCGGGCTCATCAACACGCTGGTGACGGATACCAAGACGGCGCAGGCCGTCCTCGCGGTTCTTGCAACGCGATAGCGGCAGATATGCCGGACGGATGCCGCGCCGTGGCGCGGAGAGAAGCCGTTGCGAAATCGATTGTATCGCCGTGGAGTCGGGACGATAGTTCGCCTGGGCTCCGAGGAGCAGTCGGATGGTGTCTGGAAAAGGCTGCGTTGCCGTCTCGGAAAAACCGAGTTGCAATTTATTTCTGCAAAGTGTTACAAATTGCGGACCCGGCGTGCAAGGCATGCCGGGCGCCGTGGTTGCCTGACGTCGCGGAGGCGAGGAAAGCGAGCACGGCGATTGTGCCGGTCGGCTGGCCGGCTGACAGACTGGAGGGCGCTTGGGAGGAGCTGCCCGCGAAAGGCAAACAGGCGTTCCCGGCCGTCGGCATCCTGCCCCCGCGCGGATGACGGCCATTCCAATGTCACCGCAAACGGCAGAATTGCCAACAATGAGGAGGATGTCATGAAGAAGATCGTTGCCGCGCTCGCGGCGCTTGCCGTCAGCGCGACGGTGCTGATGGCGCCCGCGCAGGCACAGGACAAGAAATACACCATTGCGCTCATTCCGGGTCTCACCACCGATGGCTTCTACATCACCATGCGCAAGGGTGCTCAGGCGGCTGCCGATGCGCTCGGCGTGAACCTGGTCTTCCAGGGTGCTCCGGACTTCAACCCGGTCACCCAGGTGCCGGTGCTCGACGCAGTCATCGCCAAGAAGCCGGACGCGATCCTGATCGCGCCGACCGACAAGGTTCAGCTGGTGGAACCGCTGCGCAAGGCCAATGATGCCGGCATCCCGGTCATAACCGTCGACACTTTCATCGGCAGCGGCGTCTACCAGACGGGTGCCGGCGACGCCGATTTCCCGCTGGCCTACATTGCCTCGGACAATGTGCTGGGCGGCGAGATCGCGGCGCGGGCGCTGGCCACCGCCATTGGCGACAAGGGCAAGGTCTATGTGTCGAACGTCAAGCCCGGCATTTCGACCACCGACCAGCGCGAAGAAGGCTTCAAGAAGGAGATGGCCAAGCATACCGGCATCACCGTTCTGGAAACCCAGTTCAATGACGACGACGCCAACAAGGCCGCCTCGCAGCTGCAGGCTGTCTTCGCGCGCAATCCCGATCTCGTCGGCGTGTTCGGCGCCAACCTATTCTCGGCGCTCGGCGCCGCCAACGGCGTCAAGCAGGCGGGACAGACGGGTACCGTCAAGGTGGTTGCCTTCGATGCGCCGACCAGCATCGTCGACAACATCAACACCGGCCTCGTGGACGTGGCAATCGCCCAGCATCCGGCCGAGATCGGCTATTACGGCGTCGTTTCGGCCTATGCCCACCTGACCGGCCATTCGATCCCGGTCACGATCGGCACCGGCTTCACGATCATGGACAAGTCCAACATCGCGGACCCGAACATCTCGAAGTATCTCTACTCCGAGTAAGCCCAGACGAGCTTGGCTCCTCCCGGTTTTGCCGGGGGGGGTCGTGCCGGGTCCCGCAAAAGGGCGGGGCCTGTTTGAAGGCAGCCGCGCCGCGGAGTATTCATGACCTCGACATCACCAGCCCAGCCTGCCGAGAAGCATGTCGCCCCCCAGGCCGATCATGGCGATCCGGCCAGGAGCCTGATCGGACGCATCGCCGAAGGGCGCGCCTGGCTGTTCCTTGCCGGCCTGATCATCTGTTTCGAGATATGGTCGAGATACGCCTTCGGCGCGACGTTCGTGCTCAACCCGTTCAACCTGCAATCCATCGCGATCTTCGCGATAGCGCCGCTGCTGCTGGCGACCGGCCAGACCTTCGTCATCATTTCAGGCGGCATCGACCTGTCGCTCGGCTTCATCATGGGCCTTGCCGCAGTCGTTGCCGCGCATGCCACCAATATGGCGGGCGCCGCCATTCCCTTGCCGCTGGCCATGCTCGCGGGCATCCTCGCCGCCGTGATCGTTGCCGGTGTGCCCGGCATCATCAATGGTCTGCTGATCTCACGCCTCAGGGTGCCGCCGTTCATCGGTACGCTCGGCATGTTCGGCGTCGCGCGCGGCGTTGCCTTCCTGCTTGCCGGCGGCACCACGGTGCCGGTGCAGAATTCTTGGTTCGCGCTGCTCGGCAACGGCAAGTTCTATGGCGTGCCCTATCTGGTCATGATCGCTGCCGTCTTCGTCATCGGCATGCACTACCTGCTCAGCCAGACGCGGTTCGGCCAGCACAATTATGCCATCGGCGCCAATGTGCAGGCGGCGCGGCGCGCCGGCATCGATATCAGGGGCCACATATTGCGGCTCTATGTGCTGTCGGCGATGTGCGCCGGCCTTGGCGGGGCGCTCTACGCAGCGCGCTTCACCGCCGGTGCGGCACAAGCCGGCGAGCCGCTGCTGCTCGACAGCGTCGCGGCGGTGGTGATCGGCGGCGCCAGCCTGTTCGGCGGCTCCGGCACGATCCTGGGCACGGTCGCCGGCGCGCTGGTGATCGCGGTCATCCAGTACGGGCTGGTCTTCGTCAATGTCGAGCCGTTCTGGCAATTCATCGCCGTCGGCGTCGTCATCATCATTTCCGTGCTCATAGACCAGGCGCAGCGCCGGTTCAGTGGAGGCCGCCAGGATGAATAGCACCGACCAGAACACCCCCTTGCTCGAAGTCCGCAACCTGTCCAAGCATTTTGGCGCCGTGCGTGCACTCAGCGATTTCTCCATGGCCGTGCGGCCGGGCGAAGTGGTGGCGCTTGCCGGCGACAATGGCGCCGGCAAGACGACGCTGATCAAGGCGATCTCGGGCGTGTTCCAGCCGACGGGGGGCGAAATCCTGCTCGGTGGCCAGCCAGTGGCTTTCGCGACGCCGCAGGAGGCGCGCGAAAAAGGCATCGAGACGATCTACCAGGATCTGGCTCTGGCCGACAATCTGTCGATCGGCGCCAACATCTTCCTTGGCCGCGAACCGATGCGCAAGGCGTTCGGCTTCCTGCCGGTGCTCGATCGCAAGGCGATGGCAGAGGCCGCCAGGGAGACGATGAAGCGGCTCGATTTCCATGTCAGCCGGATGAACGCCCCGGTCAGCAATTTCTCCGGCGGCCAGCGCCAGGCCGTCGCCATCGGCCGCGCCGTCTACTGGGATGCGCAGATCCTGATCATGGACGAACCGACGGCGGCATTGGGCGTGCCGGAGCAGCGCAAGGTGATCTCGCTGATCCACCAGCTCAAGGCGCAAGGACGCGGCGTGATCTTCATCTCGCACAATCTGCAGGACATCTTCGCGGTTTCGGACCGCATCGTCGTGCTGCGGCGCGGCGTTCAGGCCGGCGAGCGCAAGATTTCGGAGACCAACCATGATGAGGTCGTCAGGCTGATGGTCGGGGGATAGGCGGGTTCTCTCAGTGTGATCTTGCTCGAAGACCGGATCATGGTCTGCTTCTGTCCAATCTGGGCGCGGCCGCCACCAGCGCCTTGCCGACGGCCGATTGCGGTGCGTCGATAACGGTTCGGGCATCGCCGCTCTCGGCAATCCGCCCGCCGTCGAGAAGGATGACGCGGTGGGCGATCGCGCGCACCACGCCGAGATCATGCGAAATGAAGAGATAGGCGATCCGTTCCTGGTGCTGCAGGTCGAGCAGGAGATCGAGGATCTGGCCGCGCACCGAGACATCGAGCGCCGACACCGCTTCATCAAGCACGATCAGCGACGGCTTGGTGGCGATGGCGCGGGCAATCGCCACGCGTTGCCGCTGGCCGCCGGAGATTTCATGGATGGCGCGCGGTGCAAGACCGGCCGCAAGGCCGACCCGCTCCAGCAAGGCAGCGATGCGGCGCGGCCGCTCGGAGCGCGAGGCGACGCCATGAATGCGCAAAGGGTCGTCGAGGACGCGCGCCACGGTGGCGCGTGGGTTGAAGGCGGCGAGCGGATCTTGGAACACCATTTGCAGGCGGGCGCGGCGCACACGCAAGGGCGCGCCGCGCAGCGCCAAGAAATCATCGCCTTCGAATTCGATGCCTCCGCCATCCGGCTCGATCAAGCGCAACACCAGTCGCGCGATCGTCGATTTGCCGCTGCCGGAAGGCCCGGCCAGCGCCAGTGTTTCGCCGGGTTCGACATGAAAGGAGACATCGTCCACCGCGGCGAGGGTCTTGCCGCCGCGACCATAGCGTTTGGTGAGCTTGGACACCGTCAGCAGGCTCATCCATTCAGCCCGCTTCGGTTCAGCAAGGGTTGGGCGTCGAGGCCGATATGGGCGTCGAGCAGCGCGCGCGTGTAGGCTTGGGCGGGTGCGTCGATCATCTGCGCCGTCTTGCCAAGCTCCACCAACTGGCCATGTCGGAAGACCGCGATGCGTTCGGCAAGTTCGGCGGCGAGCGCGATGTCATGGCTGATGAACAGCAGCGTCATGCCGTCCTCTGCCACCAGCCGTCGGATCAGCACGACGATCTCGGCCTGCACGATGGTGTCGAGCGCGCTGGTTGCCTCGTCGGCGATCAGCAGTTTCGGCCCGGCGACAATCGCGGCGGCAATCGCCACACGCTGCTTCTGGCCGCCGGAAAGCTGGTGCGGGAAGGCGCGCAGGGCGGAGTCAGGGTCGGGCAAGCGGACGCGTTCGAGGAGGGTTCTGGCCTTGGCGTATGCCTGCTGCCATGTGAGGCCGAGATGGGTGCGGGCGACTTCGGCGATCTGCTTGCCGATGGTCATCACGGGATCGAGGCTTGCGGAGGGATCCTGAAAGACGAAGCCGATGTCGCGGCCGAGGAGGGGTGTCAGGTTTTGTCCGGAGTGAGACTTTGGCGTTCTGCGTTCTACGGCATCCAACGTTGGTAGAGAGAACCACTCGATGCTGCCTTCAATTTTCGAAGACAGTGGCAACAACCCCGCGATCGCCAGCGCCAGGGTGCTCTTGCCCGAACCGCTTTCACCGATGATCGCAAGCCGTTCGCCTGCGTGGAGATCGATAGTGATGTTCTTCAGCGCCGTGACCTCGATGCCATCGCCGCGGTAGGTCACCGAGAGATCGCGGATCCACGCCAGCGCGGTCACGACAGGCCCCTGCGCACGGCCGTCGTCTCGACGATGCCTTCGCCGGCGAGATAGACGCTCAATACCGTCAACACCAGCGCAATGCCCGGGACGATCGACAGGAACGGCGCGGTGCGCAAGACAGTGCGGCCTTCCGCGATCATGCCGCCCCAGGTGACCCGGTTGGGATCGCCGAGGCCAAGGAAGGACAGGGCCGCTTCGGTGAGGATCGCGGCGGCGACGATCACCGATGACATCGCCAGCACCGGCGGCAAGGCGTTGGGCAGCACTTCGCGAAAGGCGATCTCCATTGGATGCATGCCGATGACACGGGCACCGGCGACATAGTCGCGCTCGCGGATCGACAGCACTTCCGCGCGGGCAATGCGCGCCGGTCCAGTCCAGGTTCCGAGCGCTATGGCCACGACAACGACGCCGAGCGAGGGGCCAACCACGCTGACGAAAGCCAGCGCCAGTAGGAAACCAGGCACGGTCTGGAACGCGTCGGCAATGCGCATCAGCACTTCGTCGACGAGGCCGCCGGCAAAGCCGGCCAGCGTGCCGACGATCGCACCGACGACAAGGGCCGCGGCGGCCGCGGCGAGGCCGACAGCCAGCGAGGTGCGGGCGCCGTGGAACAGTTCGGCCAGCACGTCACGGCCGAGCCGATCGGTGCCGAGCGGCAGCGACCAATCCTGGAATGGCGGCAGCAGCGCGGGGCCGGCAATGGCTTGCGGATCCCCGGGAAACAGTAGCGAGGCCGACAGCGCCATGGCGAACAGCACCGCCAGAAGGAGAGTGCCGGCAACCGCCTCGGGCGTGCGCAGGAAGCGGCGCAGACGGCTCATGCGCCCGCCTCGCTGGCGCCGACGCGGGGGTCGAGAAAGGCATAGGCGATGTCGACGAGCAGGTTGATGAGGATGACGAGCACCGCGCTTGTGAGGATGATGCCAAGCAGCAAGGGGGTGTCGCGCGCGGCCACCGCTTCCTGCGCCAGCCGGCCGAGGCCGGGCACAGCAAAGACGCTCTCGATGACGACGCTGCCGCCCAGCATCTGCGCCGATTGCAGGCCAAGCATGGTGACCAGCGGCAAAAGTGCGTTGCGGGCGACATGAGCGAGCACGATGCGGCGGCGCGAAAGCCCCCTGGCGCGGGCGGCCAGCACGAAATCCTGGCGCCAGGCCTCGGCCATGCCGGCGCGCATCATGCGCAGATAGAGCGCCAGGTAGATGAAGCCGAGCGCGGATACCGGCAGCACCAGATGGATGGCGATGTCGGCGGCGCGGTCGAGACCGGTCCTGTCCGATGCCAGGGTTTCGATGCCGCCGATCGGCAACCAGCGCAGGTCGACGGCGAAGATCACGATCAGCACCAGGCCGAGCCAGAAGCCAGGCACCGCGTAGAGCGCCAGCGAGGCGACGGAGAGAAAACGGTCGCGGAAGCTGCCGGGCCTTGCGCCGGCATAGATGCCGAGCGCCGAGCCGAGGCCGAAGGAGAGCGCGGTGGCGCTGACCATCAGGATGAGCGTGGTCGGCAGGCGTTCCAAGATGACATCGCGGATCGGCCGGGAGAAAGTGACGGACTGGCCGAGGTCGAGATGCAGCAATGCCCAGAGATAGTTGGCGAGCCGGGTCAACTCCGACTGGTCAAGGCCCCAGCGATGGCGCAAGAGCTCGATCATGCCGGCGTCGCCGCCGGTCGAGACGATATAGGCGTCGACTGCGTCGCCGGGCGCGGCTTCAAGGAGAAGGAAGGTGCCGATGACGACGATAAGCAGAACGAAGATGCTGCCGATGAGGCGACGACGCAGGAGGACGAGGGCGCGAGTCATAATGATGGGACGCCGCTTGTAAACTTCTGAGGCCGTGCTCCACGGCGCCCCCCTCTGTCCTGCCGGACGCCCTGGCCCGAGCCACGGGTCTCGGCCCGTCCTTCGGACCCCCCACGAGGGGGGAGATCAGTTGTCATCGCGGCTTTCGCCAATCGCCAACGTTGCAGGGAAGTGCGAGGCGCGGAAACCGCCAATCTCCCCCCTTGTGGGGGAGATGTCCGGCAGGACAGAGGGGGGCGCGAAGGAACTCTCATTCTCCGAATCTGAGCACCCCAAACTTCGATCCGCAAGTGCGGGATCAGCCCGCCAAATAGGTGTCCGCCCAGTTCGACACCGCCCAGCGCGGGTTGTTGGCGATGTTTCCCACCTTGTCACTGGCGACGCTGATAAAACTCCATTCGGCGACGTTGATCAGCGGCAGGTCGGCCGTGACTTGCCTCTGGAACTCCTTGTAGAGGTCGGTACGCGCCGTGGTGTCGAGCGTTTCCGATGCCTTGGTGATCAGCGCGTCGAGCGCAGGGTTTTTGTAGCCGCCCTGGTTGGAGAACGGCACGCCATCCGGAATGCCGCTCTGCACCAGGATGGTGGTCGAGATCGCCGGGTCGCCGCGGAAGACCGGCGGGCCGACCGCGAGGTCGAAGGCGTGGTCGGTGTAGACTGCCTTGATGTGGGCGGCCGAGTCGTTGTTGACCAGTTGCGCGTCGATGCCGATTGCCGCGAGCGCCTGGCGCAGATAGTCGCCGAACTGTTTGGTCTCGTTGAAATAGGGGGCCGGCAAGAGCTTGAGCGAGAAGCGGTTGCCGTCGGCGCCTTTCTTGTAGCCTGCCTCGTCGAGCAGGGCGTTGGCCTTGGCGACGTCGAAGGCATAGGTCGGCACGTCGGCGGTGTAGAATTGCGGATCGTTCTTCGGCACCGGGCCGGTGGCGGTGGCGGCATAGCCGAGGAACACCGTCTTGACGACGAAATCCTTGTCGATGGCGTGCGCGATCGCCTGGCGCACCTTCACGTCGGCCAGTTCCTTGCGGCGATGGTTGATCTCGACGACGAGCTGGTAGGTCAGCCCCTCATAGCCCTTGGTGATGACCTTCAGGCCGGGAACCTTGGAGATGCGGTCGAGGTCGGCCAACGGCACGGCCGAGAAAGCCGCGAGCTGGATTTCTTGCGCTTCCAGCGCCGCAGCGGCGGAGGTGCGGTCGGGCAGGACCTGATAGATGATCTCGTCGAGATAGGGCTCGTCCTTGCCCCAATAGTCCGTGTTCTTCGTCAGCCGGTAATACTGGCCGGCCTTGTACTCGCCGAATTTGAACGGACCGGTACCGATCGGCGCGTTGTTGGCCGGGTTGTCCTCGATCTTGCCGACCTCGTAGATGTGCTTCGGCACCACGCTCGACAGCGCCGGCAGGGCGTTGCGGATCAGCTGGAACGGTGTCGGCTTGGCGAATTTGAACACGGCGGTCAGATCGTCTGGTGTGTCGACCGCGCTGAGGTCCTTGAACACGGTGCGGCCGAGATTCTGCAGCGGCTTCCAGATCTGCAGCGCCGAGAAGGCGACGTCGGCCGAGGTGAATGGCTTGCCGTCATGCCATTTGACTCCTTCGCGCAGCTTGAACGTCGCCGACAGTCCGTCGGCGGCCCCTTCCCAGCTCACCGCCAGCCGTGGCGCAAGCCCGTCCTTGCCGTCGAAGGAGGCTTCCGCCAGCGTCTCGACGATCTTGCTGGAGATGAAGAAAACGCCGTTCGAGGCGACGATCGCCGGGTTGAGATTGCGCGGCTCGGAGTCGGCGGCAAGCACGAGCCGGCCACCCTTCTTCGGCGTCTGTGCCCAACCCAGCACCGGCATGGCCGTGGAGGCCAGCAGCATCGCCGAGCCGGTAAGCATGGTGCGTCTGGAAATGGTGAAACCTGACATGATCGAACTCCGTCCTCTCCGCGCGACCCGACCCGGGCGCGACACCCCTAGAACGCCGGCGTGCATCGGCATCCTTGCGGCGGGGATTATGAGCCTTGCGAAGGGTTTCGCCAGAGACGGAATTGGCGCATCCTTGCTTGGCTTTGAAATTTACGTCCGCTGGACCAGTTTGGCATAAGTTCATTCAATTCCTTTGTCTGGTAGGACCAGATATCCGGATAGCTGGACCGAATACCGGCTTGATGCCGCATGGACGGGCATTCATAACGTTTCTGGCTGGACCAGAGTGAGCAAAATAGTGCAGATTTGATCGCGAGCCAGCGGATCGCTGCGAAACAGCGACGATCCCGGCAATTCAGGGAGAGAGTGATGAACATTGCGCCGGGCAAGGGTGCCGTCAGCAATATCCCGTTCGACCAGGCACGGGTCGACCGGCTGATGGAGGAGGCCGGCATCGACGTGCTGCTCGCGACCTCCAAGCACAACACGCAGTACCTGCTGGGCGGCTACAAGTTCATCTTCTTTGCCGCCATGGATGCGATCGGCCACAGCCGTTACCTGCCGATCGTCGCCTACGAAAAGGGCGGACCGGACCATGCGGCCTATATCGGCAACCGCATGGAGGGCGGCGAGCACCAGAACCATCCGTTCTGGACGCCGACGCTGCATGCCGCCTGCTGGGGCACGCTCGACGCCGCGAACCTTGCCGTCGAGCATGTCAGGAAGATCGGCAAGGAGGGCGCGCGCATCGGTATCGAACCCGGCTTCCTGCCGTCGGACGCCTATGCGCTGATCCGCAAGGCATTGCCCGACGCGAAATTGATCGACGCGACCGAGATGCTGGAGCGCATGCGCGCCATCAAGACCGATGCCGAGCTCGAAAAGCTGCGCACCGCCTCCGAGTTGATCACCGATTCCATGCTGGCGACCATCGCCTGGGCGCATGAAGGCACGACCAAGGCCGAGATGATCGAGCAGGTCAGGCGCGAGGAGACCAATCGCGGCGCGCATTTCGAATATTGCCTGCTGACGCTTGGCTCCAGCCACAACCGCGCCGCCTCGCCACAGGCGTGGAAGAAGGGCGAGGTGCTGTCGATCGATTCCGGCGGCAATTATCACGGCTATATCGGCGACCTCTGCCGGATGGGCATTCTGGGCGAACCCGATGCCGAGTTGGAGGATCTGCTGGCCGAGGTCGAGACGGTGCAGCAGGCGGCGTTTTCGAAGATCAGGGCAGGTGTGCTTGGCGGCGACATGATTGCTTACGCCGAGGGCGTGCTGAAGAAATCCACGGTCGCGCCCTATACGGATTTCTTCGCCCACGGCATGGGCCTGATCACCCATGAGGCGCCGTTCCTGATGACCAACCATCCGGTGACCTATGAAGGCACCTATGCGGCCAAACCGCTTGAGAAAAACATGGTGCTGTCGGTGGAGACCACCATGCTTCACCCGACGCGCGGCTTCATCAAGCTGGAGGATACGCTGGCGGTGACTGAGGCGGGATATGTGATGTTTGGCGATCGCGGGCGGGGTTGGAATAGGGGTGGGATTTCATGATGCCCAAGGCTGGCGCTGCCCCTCATCCGCCTGCCGGCACCTTCTCCCCGTAGAACGGGGAGAAGAAGGCAGCTTCGGCGATTGGCGAAAGCGGCGATGACAGCATATTTCTCCCCGTCACTATACGGGGAGAAATATCCGGCAGGACAATGAGGGGCGGCGCGACCCTCGAAGGGTTCACTCCCCCGCCGGCACCAGCCTGAAATCCGGCAGCTCCCTTAGCACCAGCTCCGGCCCGGCCGGCGAATAGACCACAAACAGCTGCATCGGCCCGTCACCCCTGTTGAGCGTCGAGTGGAACCGGCTTTCCGGCACATAGATTGTGCAGCCGGGGCCAACCTTTTCGACCACCGGATTGCCCTTCTCGTCCTCGACCATCTGTTCGCCGTGGCCCGAAATGACGAAGATGATTTCCTCGGCGCCCGGATGGTTGTGGCGGGTATGGCCCTTGCCCGAGGGCAGGTCGACGACGCCGCCGGAAAAGCGGGTCGCGCCATTCACTTCGGGCGCAACGGTCAGGGACAATTTCCCCCAGTCGAAGCCGAAGGCGCTGACGTCCTTCGGATAGACAAACACCTTGCTCTTGTCGGTCATCTCTCATCATCCCTTCTTTTTCTTCGCGGGCGCTCTGTCGTCGCCCAGTGTGACGGCCTTGAAATCCGCCGTCTGCCTGGCGATCGCGGCTTCCGCCGGCAGCCGTTCCATCGAGCTCGCGCCATAGAAGCCGTGCAGGCCCTTGGCATGGGAGAGGATGTAGCGCGCATCGTCCGGCATCGAGATCGGGCCGCCATGGCAAAGCAGGATGACATCCTTGCGCACCGAGCGCGCTGCCTCGGCAATGGCGTCGATGGCAACGACGCAGTCGTCGAGCGACCTGGCCGAGGTGGCGCCGATCGAGCCGCCCGTCGTCACCCCCATATGGGCGACGACGATGTCGGCTCCGGCCTTGGTCATGGCACGCGCTTCTTCGGGGTTGAAGACATAAGGCGTGGTCAAGAGGTCGAGCTTGTGCGCCTCGGCGATCATGTCGACCTCGAGGCCGAAGCCCATGCCGGTTTCCTCGAAACTCTGCCGCATGCTGCCGTCGAACAGGCCGATGGTCGGAAAATTCTGCACGCCGGAAAAGCCCATCGTCTTCAGTTCCGCCAAAAGCAGCGGCATGATGACGAAGGGATCGGTGCCGTTGACGCCGGCCAGCACCGGGGTTTTCTTGACCACCGGCAAGACCTCGTAGGCCATTTCCTTGACGATCTCGTTGGCGTTGCCATAGGCGAGCAGGCCGGCGGCCGAGCCGCGACCCGCCATGCGGTAGCGGCCGGAATTGTAGATGATGATCAGGTCGATGCCGCCGGCTTCCTCGGCCTTGGCCGACAGGCCGGTGCCGGCGCCGCCGCCGACGATCGGCACGCCCTTGTCGATCATTCCCCTGAACTTCTTCAATATGTCCTTGCGCGGTATGGCTGGCATGTCTGGGTCTCACTGTCTGGCAATGTCGAGGAAGGCGGCGGTTGCCGCTTGGGCGAATTCGGGGTCGTTGATGTGCAGCGGCAGGCGGGTGACGCGGCGCGTCGCATTCGGCCTGATGGTGCGCTCGATGGCGTCGAACAGGACGGCGTCGGCTTCCGGATCGAAGAAGGCGCCGCCTTCGATGTCGAGCGCGGAGACGCCTTTTGCCGGGATCAGAAAATGCACCGGACCTTCGCACTGGGCGAGCCTGGTGCCGATCCATTCGCCGATCGCGCGGCATTCCTGCGCGGTCGTGCGCATCAACGTGACGTTGGGGTTATGCTCGTAGAACAGCCGGTCGCGATGCTGTTCCGGGATGGTCGAAGGCGCCCAGAAGTTGATCATGTCGAGGGCGCCGACCGAGCCGACATAGGGCAGGCCGGTGCGGGCGATGGCACCGAAACGATCCTGCGTCGCCGGCAGAACGCCGCCGAACAGCAGGTCGCAAACCTCCGTCGTGGTGATGTCGATGACACCTGACAGCAGGCTGCTGTCGGCCAATTTCTCCATGCTGCAGCCTCCGGTGCCGGTGGCATGGAAGACCATGCAGTCGTAGACGTCGCGCAGTCGATCGGCGATTGCGGTCACGCAAGGCGTGGTGACGCCGAACATGGTGAGGCCGATCGACGCCTTGCCGTCCGCTGCCGGCGCTGGATTGCCTGCCATGCCCGCTATCGCCTGGGCGGCGTTGTGCAGCACGACACGCGACAGCCGGTTGAGGCCGGCCATGTCGGTCACCGATGGCATCATGACGATGTCGGAGACGTCGACATAGGGAGCGGTGTCGCCGGAGGCAAGCGTCGAGACCATGATCTTAGGCAGGCCGAGCGGCAGCGCGCGCATGCCCGCGGTGACGATCGAGGTGCCGCCGCCGCCGCCGATGCCGATCACGCCGGCAATGTCATTTCGCGACTGGATGAATCGGGTGAAGGCGACGCCCATGGCGGCGACCGCCGCGCCACGGTCATTGCCGCCGAGCACGGCCGTGCTGCCGCCGGGATGATGCGCCGCGACATCGGTGGCACCGATGTCGACAGATATTGTTGCCTCTCGCGTTCCGACATCGACACGGCAGACTACTGCGCCGGTGGCAGCGATGGCATCGGCCAGGAAGCCGAGTTCCTCGCCTTTCGTGTCAGTCGTGCCCACCACATAGACGCGCTTCATCAAGGGTCCCCAATCCCGGCGGCTGCGATGCGTTTGTCTCATCGCCAGGGTCGCGCTGGGCTGCCATTGCAATTTTTTGAGACGCGCGTATCGTATTGGTATGGATGTCTCACGTCAACAACCGGCAACGAACGACGATACCGGTGAGAGAGCCGAGCGCGGACCCCGCGCGCGTACGAAACGGCTGATGCTGGAGACGGCGACAAGGCTGATGCAGGCGGGTGTCACCCCGTCGGTCAGCGAAGTGGCGGAGGCGGCGCAAGTGTCGCGCGCCACCGCCTATCGCTATTTTCCGAGCCAGGCAGCCTTGGTGCAGGCGGTCGTCGACGAGGGGCTCGGGCCGATCCTCACATGGAAATCCACCGCCGCCGATGCCGAGCGCCGCGTGGCCGAACTGTTCGATACGGCCATGCCGCGCATCGAGGCCTTCGAGGCCACATTCAAGGCAGCGTTGAAGTTGTCGCTTGATCAATGGGCGCGGCGCCAGGCGGGCACGCTGGGCGGCGAGCCGGCCTTCACGCGCGGCCATCGGGTCGAATTGCTGAAGGAGGCGCTGGCGCCACTCAAGGGCCGCTTGCCGCCGCGCGACTTCAAGCGGCTGGCGCAGGCGCTGTCGCTGATCTTCGGCGTGGAGGTGCTGATCGTGCTCAAGGATATATGGGGGCTGGACAGCCGCCGGACGATGTCAGTCGCGCAATGGGCGGCGCGTGCGCTGGTGCGCGCGGCGATCGCGGAGTCGGCCGTCGATATGGCCCCGATCATGCAGGCAACGACACAGAAATAGCGCTTATCTGGTTCTACCAGATTTGGGTGTCGACCAGCGATAATAGTTCCAATGCAAAAGTCCGTACAAGGCCAAAGCGTATCAATGAGTAGGAAAATATAGAGAAAACAGGTGGATAAGTCTGGAATTCGCCGACTTTGTCCGACATCACTGCTCAAGAAAGGGCTTGACGGGCATTCACAATTGGTAATACCAGATTTGGAAAGAAAAGCGGATCGAAAGTGAGGGCTGCGATCCATTTCCGGACAGGGCGAGGAGGCTCCGAATTCGGAAAGCGCGACCACGGGAGGAACTACCAGGGCCGGCTCCGTCGCCGGCTCGCAAGACAGGGTAGAATGCGCACAAGGGAGGAAATCATTATGCGCAAGTTAGTGACCAGCATGCTTGCTGGTATCGGCTTAACGCTTGCCTGCGGAACGTCCGTCTACGCGCAGGAAAAGTCGCTCACCATCTTCTGGGCGGAGTGGGATCCGGCCAATTACCTGCAGGAACTCGGCAACGAGTACGAGAAGGAAACCGGCGTCAAGATCACGGTGGAAACCACGCCCTGGTCCGACTTCCAGACCAAGGCCTTCACCGAGTTCAACGCCCATGGCGACGCCTATGACCTGGTCGTCGGCGACTCTCAGTGGCTCGGGGCCGGCTCCACCGGCGGCCACTATGTCGACCTGACCGACTTCTTCAAGAAGCATGATCTCGGCAACGTCATGGCACCGGCGACGGTGAAATATTATGCCGAGTATCCCGGCAACAGCGGCAAATACTGGGCGATCCCGCTCGAGGGCGACGCCGTCGGCTGGTCCTATCGCAAGGACTGGTTCGAGGATCCCAAGGAAAAGGAAGCCTTCAAGGCCAAGTATGGCTACGACCTCGACGTGCCGAAGGATTTCAAGGCGCTGCGTGACATCGCGGAGTTCTTCCACCGGCCGGACCAGAAGAGATACGGCATCGCCATCTACACCGACAATTCCTATGACGCGATGGCGATGGGCTTCGAGAACGCGCTGTTCTCCTATGGCGGTGAATTGGGCGATTACACGACCTACAAGGTCGACGGCCATATCAACTCCGACAAGGCGGTTGCCGCGCTCGATGCCTACAAAGAACTCTACAAGTTCACACCTCCGGGCTGGGCCAAATCGTTCTTCGTCGAGGACAACCAGGCAATCACGGAAAACCTGGCCGCGATGAGCATGAACTTCTTCGCGTTCTTCCCCTCGCTGATCAACGAGGCCTCGAACCCGAATGCCAAGAACACCGGCTTCTTCGCCAACCCTCCCGGTCCAAATGGCGACCAGTTCGCCGCACTGGGCGGGCAAGGCATCTCCGTCATCTCGTATTCGAAGAAGCAGGACGAGGCGATGAAGTTCCTCGAATGGTTCATCAAGGACGAGACCCAGAAGAAGTGGGCGGCCCTCGGCGGCTACACCTGTAGCCAGGCAGTGCTCAAGTCGCCTGAGTTCCAGAACGCCACGCCCTACAACAAGGCCTTCTACGAGACCATGTTCAAGGTGAAGGACTTCTGGGCGGTGCCGGAATACGCCGAACTGCTGCAGCAGCTCAACCAGCGCATCTACCCCTACATGATCGGCGGCAGTGGCACCGCCAAGGAAACGCTGGACGCATTGGCTGGAGACTGGAACGCGACCTTCAAGAAATACGGCCGCGTGCAATAATCCTTCATGTCCCGCGGAGGGGGCGGTGTCGCCTCCTCCGTTTCTTTTTCTTGAACCGGGAGCAGGGTCTTGGCGACCACGATGATCACCACCCTCGACAGATCCTCGCGCGCCGCGGCGCGCGGCCTGAGCGATATCTCCATCCGCAATCTCTTCATCATTCCGACGGTTCTGTTCCTGATCGTCTTCAACATTTTTCCGCTGATTTACTCGCTCGGCTATTCCTTCACCGATTTTCGCGCGTCGACCAATGCGCCGGCGAATTTCGTCGGGCTGCAGAACTATCGCGACCTGCTCAACGACCCCTACGTCTGGTCGAACTTCGCCATCACGGCGAAATACGTGATTGTCTCGGTCGTCGGACAGTTGCTTGTCGGCTTCGGCGTGGCGATGCTGCTCAACCGGGATATCCCGCTCAAGGGTCTTATCACCACGCTGCTGCTGCTGCCGATGATGCTGTCGATGGCGGTCGTCGGGCTGTTCTGGAAACTGCTTTACGACCCATCATGGGGTGTCATCAACTATGCGCTCGGGCTCGGCAATTTCGAGTGGCTGGCCGATCCCAAGATGGCGCTCTACGCCGTTGCGTTGACCGACATCTGGATGTGGTCGCCCTTCGTCATGCTGCTGTCGCTGGCCGGCCTGTCAGCGGTGCCGAAGCATCTCTATGAGGCCGCCGCGATCGACCGCGCCGGGCCGTTCTACACCTTCTTCCGCATCACCCTGCCGCTGGTCGCGCCGATCCTGATGATCGCGGTCATTTTCCGCACCATGGAAGCGTTCAAGACCTTCGACCTCGCCTACATCCTGACCAGCCAGCCGACGGCCGAGCTGATATCGATCCGGCTCTACAAGATGGCGTTCCAGGAATGGCAGACCGGGCGCTCCTGCGCGATGGCCTACATCGTGCTGATCATGGTGCTGGCGATCACCAACATCTACGTCAAATATCTCAACAAGGTGAAGGAGCGCTGAGATGGCGGCCGTCCGCACTTCTTCCGAAATCACCTTCAACCGCGTCGCCATCGTCGCCGTGCTGCTGGTGACCATCATCTTCCTGGCGCCGATCTATTGGATCGCCTCGACGGCGTTCAAGCCGCGCAATCTTGCCACCACCATTCCGCCGACCGTCGTCTTCCAGCCGGAGATATCGCCCTTCGTGAAGCTGTTCACCAAGCGCTCCCAATTGCGCAGTCCGCCTTCGCCGGAAGAGTACGCGGCCGCCCCATGGTGGGAGCGCGTCGTGTTCGACGGCGGTGAAAAGATCGTGCGCGACGGCAAGGGCCAGGTGCAGTGGTCGGGCTATCCGAGCCGCTTCCTGAACTCGCTGATCATCGCCATCACTTCGACGGTGCTGGCTGTCGGCATGGGCACGTTCACCGCCTATGGCTTCTCTCGCTTCAAGGTGAAAGGAGAGGCGGACCTGCTCTTCTTCATCCTGTCGACACGCATGCTGCCACCGGTGGTGGTGGCGATCCCGATGTTCCTGATGTACCGCGCGGTCGGCCTCAACGATTCCCATATCGGCCTGATCATCCTCTACACTGCCTTCAACCTGTCCTTCTCGGTGTGGCTGATGAAGGGTTTCATGGACGAAATCCCGAAGGAGTATGAGGAGGCGGCACTCGTCGACGGCTACACACGCATGGAAGCCTTCTTCAAGATCGTGCTGCCGGAGGCCGCCACCGGCATCGCCGCCACAGCCGTGTTCTGCTTCATCACCGCGTGGAACGAATATGCCTTCGCGCTGATCATGACCAACCGCCGCGCCCAGACGGCGCCGCCGTTCATTCCCAGCCAGGTCGGCTCCGGCCTGCCGGACTGGACGGTGATTGCCGCCGGAACCTTCCTGTTCTTGCTGCCGGTCGCCATCTTCACCTTCCTGCTTCGCAATCATCTGCTGCGCGGCATGTCCTTCGGAGCGATCCGCAAATGAGCTTTCGCGCCATCAATCAGAAATATCTGGAGCCCGGTAGCCAAGTGCTGATGGTGCTCGGCATCGTCGCACTCTGCCAGCCGTGGAACATGCTGCTGCACAGCTACGGCCTGACCATCATCCTGATCGGGCTGATCGGTTTCAACATCACCTCGAAGATAGCGCCAGAGGAAGAGGCCGGCACCGGCCATGGCGCGGATACGCGAAATCCGGGAGCACAGCATTGACCCAGATAGAGCTTCGCGGCGTCCAGAAATTCTTCGGTGCCGTCCAGGTCATCAAGGACCTCAACCTCAAGATCGCGGACAATGAGTTCATCGTGCTGCTTGGGCAGTCCGGCTGCGGCAAGACGACGACGTTGCGCGCCATCGCCGGACTGGAAACCATCGGCGAGGGCGACATCCTCATCGACGGCAAGCCGGTCCAGCATTTGAAGGCGGCCGACCGCGATATCGCCATGGTCTTCCAGTCGTTTTCACTCTACCCTCATATGAGCGTCTACGAGAACATCGCCTTTCCGCTCCGCGCCACGCGCAAGAGCAAAAGCGAGATCGACCAGGAAGTACGCTCGGTCGCCAAGACGCTGCAAATTTCAGACCTGTTGGCCAAAAAACCGTCGGCGCTTTCAGGCGGCGACATGCAGCGGGTGGCGATCGGCCGGGCGCTGGTGCGGCGGCCGAAGGCGATGCTGATGGATGAGCCGATCGGCGCGCTCGACGCCAAGCTGCGCGAAGAGATGCGGGCCGAGATCAAGCGGCTGCACATCAAGCAGGGCTCGACCACCATCTACGTCACGCACGACCAGATCGAGGCGATGAGCCTCGCCGACCGCATCGTCATCATGCATGAGGGCGTGTTGCAGCAGGTGGGAACGCCCGACGAGGTCTATTCGCAGCCGGCCAATCTGTTCGTGGCCCAGTTCGTCGGCAGCCCGGTGATGAATGTCGCCGACGCGGCCGTGACCGAGAAAGCCTCGGCCGCATCGGTGACCCTAGGCGACGCGGCCGCCGGCTTCGAGTTTCCGCGCACGCTGCTGTCGAAGCTCAACGGTCATGCCGGCGACGCGTTGGCGCTCGGCATCCGGCCCGAAGGGGTGCTCATTCGCCGCGATGCGGCCGACGGCTTCATGGCCGTCGAGACGCAGATCGTCGAACCGCTCGGCTCCTTCGACATCGTCGACCTCAAGGTCGGCTCCAATATGCTGCGTGCCCGCACCAAGAGCGGCTTCATTTCAGGCCCCGGCGAAAAGGTCTTTGCCAGGATCGATCCGACGCAGGCGCATTTCTTCGACAAGGCAAGCGGCAAGTCGCTTGAGGTGAGGCTCTGATGGCCCATATCCAGCTCAAGAATATCTCCAAGACGTTCGGTAACCACACGGCCTTGACCGGCCTCGACCTCGACATCGCCGATGGCGAATTCTTCGTCCTGCTCGGCGAAACGGGCGCCGGCAAGACGACCACGCTGCGGCTGATCGCCGGGCTGGAGAAGCCGAGCGCGGGGCAGGTCTTCATCGATGGGGTCGACGTTGCCGACTGGGGCGCGGCCGAGCGCGACGTGGCGCTGGTGCTGCAGCAATATTCGCTCTACCCGCGCTACACGGTGCGCGAAAACCTCGAATTTCCGCTGAAGCCGAAGATCCGCAGGCTGCCTGACGCCGAGATCAAGGACCGCGTCGACCGCGCCGCCCGCACGCTACGGATCGAGCACCTGCTCGACCGCAAGACCGACCGGCTGTCCGGCGGCGAAATGCAGCGCGTCTCCATCGGCCGCGCCATCGTGCGCAAGCCGCGCGTGTTCCTGATGGACGAGCCGCTGTCGGCGCTCGACGCCAAATTGCGCGAGGCGCTGCGCACCGAGTTGAAGAACCTGCAGATACAGCTCGGCGCCACTTTCCTGTTCGTTACCCACGACCAGATCGAGGCGATGTCGATGGGTGACAAAGTCGGCGTGCTCAACCATGGCCGCATCATCCAGACCGGCACGCCTCACGAGATCTACAACAACCCGCGCGACACCTACGTGGCGAGCTTCGTCGGCTCGCCGCCGATGAACCTCATCGACGGCAGGCTGGTGAACGGCCGTGCGGTGATGGCGCCATTGAATTTTGAACTGCCGTTTGCAGGGGGAGCCAAGGCGAGTGGGGCGACCGAGGGTCGCCCGCTCGTCTTCGGCATCCGTCCGGAGGATGTGTATCTGGAAAGCGGCGCACCGGTCGAGGCGCGTGTCCACGACGTCGAGAACCATGGCGTGGAAAAGATCCTGACGCTGCGGGTCGGCGATACAACCCTGCGCGCCACGGTGCCGGCCAGGACCGATGTCGCGATCGAGCAACCGGTGCGCTTTGCCTGGAACCCCGACAAGGTGGTGCTGTTCGACAAGGGCAGTGGAGTCAGCTTGCGGCACGCGTCATAAGGCGCGGCTATTTCGGCAGGTAGGTCTCGTAAGGCGTGTCGTTGATCAACAGGATCACGCATTCCGTCTGCGAGAGGCAGGCGTCGTCATGCATCTCATCGGCCTTCTGGGTCCAGTAGGATCCAGGTGGCAGTTCGACCTTGCTCGCCTCGCCGCCTTGCATCTGCCAGTGCGCCCATAGACCCTGGATGACCACGGCGCGATAGTCGGCGGTGTGCGCGTGCACGGGGGCGCGCCAGTTGCCCGGGACTTTCAGCAAGGTTCCGGCGGACCCCTTGGCCCTTTCGCCCCACAGTGGTCCCAGGCGCTGCGGCTGGTCAAGCGCCTCGGCGACGTAAGGGATCTTGCCTGCCGGCAGATAGCTGTCCTCGAGAGCAAAGGCGCGTCCTGGAATGACCGACAGGACACCAAGCGCGAGCAGTACGAAATGATTGGCCATGGGATTTCCTCCACGGGCCAGCCTATCCGCCGGAAGCCGGCCGGCAATGACGCCGCGTCCAAAAGACCTGGCAATTCCTCCAGCCGGGAGGGATTGGCGTGATTTGGCTGCCTGACGTCAGGACGGCTCTTCGCCGGCACCAATGTGGCGCAGATGGCTCGGCGCCACGCCCATCACCCGCTTGAAGGCGCGGCTGAAGGATGCTTCCGAATCATAGCCCAGTCTCGCCGCCGCCACCGACACCCTCATGCCATCCCGGGCCAACCATTGCCTGGCCTGGTGCATGCGCACGCGCAGCACATATTTGGCCGGCGTCTCTCCGACCACCGTGGCGAAGCGCTGGGCAAAGGCGGAGCGCGAGGCTCCCATCATCCGCGCCAGCGCCTCGACGCTCCAATCGCGATCCGGCTGCAGGTGGATGGTCGCCAGCACCTTGCCGATGTCGGGATTGCGGACGGCCGCGATCCAGCCGGTGGCATCGCCACAGCCGTTCTCGACCCAGGAGCGGATGATCGTGGCGGCGAGCACATCGGCAAGGCGGGCAAGGATTCCGCCGGAGCCGACCCGGTCCATCGTCACTTCGCCGGCCATCGCGTCGAGCAGATGCCGAATGCCCGGTGCGTTCGCCATCAGCTTATGCGCCTGCATCAGGTTGGGCATCATGTCGAGCAGCGGGTGCGAGCCGTCGAGATTGAAATGCATGCTGCCGCAAAACAGCAAGGTCTTGGGGCCGCCACACTCGTTGGAGACGTCGTAGATGTTTTCGCACACCGGTTCGATCGTGTAGCGGCCGATCGGCACCGGGGGCACGCCGGGCGCGCTGGCCAGGACATGCGCGTCGCCGCGCGGGATCAAAAGCGCGTCGCCCACGGATAGTTCGATCCACTCCTTGGCCGGTGAGAACAGCCAGCAGCCCTGCTGGCCGATGAAATGAAACCGAGCCGCCTTCTGTGCGGGAAAGGAAACGGCCCAGGGCTCGCCCAACACGCAGCGGCCGTAGTCGACGCCGTCGAGCCGTAATCCACGCAGCATGTCGGTCAGCGGATCACCGGAAGTCGGCTGCGCCATTTTGGACGAATTGTAATTCATTCCGGCGTTTCTAGCATGGAAACTCCAACTCGTCACTCCCATGTTGCGGTGCAGCCAAATGCTGCGCTGCAAACAAATCGAAGACCGGCCGCATAGCCAAGCCACGACGGCAAGCATGTAACGGGTGATGCCAGAGCCCGGTTGTTTTCTATGTGGCGCCGCAAACAGATCGGAGACTGACCATGGCCGAACCCGCGACAGGCGCCATTGACGCCGCACTTCTCGACCCCGCCGAATCCGATGAACGAACCGAACCGGCGTGGGGTGCCGTGGTCTCGCTCGCCCTGGGCGTTTTCGGTCTGGTCACCGCCGAATTCCTGCCCGCCAGTCTGCTGACGCCGATGGCGCGCGATCTCGGCGTAAGCGAAGGCGTTGCCGGGCAAGCGGTGACGGCGACCGCGATCGTGGGCGCCATCGCCGCTCCCACCATGGCCATCATCACAAGGCGCATGGACCGCAGGCTGGTGATGTGGATGCTGACGGCGTTCCTTATCCTGTCCAACCTTCTCGCCACCTTTGCCTCGTCGCTGCCCATGCTCCTGCTGGCCCGCGTCGTGCTCGGCGTGGCCCTTGGCGGCTTCTGGGCCATGTCGGCCGCCATGGCGTTGCGGCTGGTGCCGATGCGGCTGATGCCGCGGGCGATGTCGATCATCCTGACCGGCGTGTCGCTTGCCACCGTCACCGCGGCTCCGGTCGGCGCCTATGTCGGCGACATCTGGGGATGGCGCACGGCATTCATGATCGCGACCATCGTCGGGGCGCTGGCACTGCTGGTGCAACTGGCGACCATTCCGAAACTGCCGCCGGTGGGCGTCGCGAGCTTCCGCACCTTGCTCGAAGTGCTGGAGCGGCCGTCGATCAGGGTTGCCCTGCTGGTCGTGCTGCTGGTCGCGTCCGGGCACTTTGCCGGTTTCACCTATGTCCGTCCCTTCCTCGAGAAGGTGCCGGTGCTCAACATCGAGACGATCTCGCTGGTGCTGCTGGCCTACGGCATAGGCGGTTTCTTCGGCAACATCGCCGGCGGCATCCTCGCCGAACGCAACCTCAAGGCCGCCATCGCGCTGGCGCCTCTGCTGATTGCATTGGCGGCCGCCTCGATGCTGATCCTTGGCGCGTCGCCCACGATCGCCGCCACTGCCGTCGCGGCCTGGGGCTTTGCCTTCGGCGCGGTGCCGGTCGGGCTGCAGAGCTGGCTGGTACGGGCAGCACCCGACCAGGCCGAGAGCGCCGGCGGTCTGATGGTTGCAACCTTCCAGGTGGCGATTGCGCTGGGCGCCGTCTTTGGCGGCCTGCTGGTCGACCATGCCGGCGTCGCCAGTGCCTTTGCCTATTGCGGCGTCGCCACGCTGCTGGCTGCCATCGTGGTGTTCCTGCGCGGCCCGAGGCAGGCCGAATAGTCTCTCCCAACAGCTACCATTGGCAACGGCCCGAGAACCACTACGGTTTTCGGGCCGTTGCCGTTGTGATGGCGGCGACGAAGCGGTTGAGACTGTCCTCGACATAGACGGCCACTTCGATGGTCGGATCAAACCTCCACCATAGCAACGAACCTTGCCAGTGCGACGCCATCAGCAGGCCGACGTCTGGTGGCGGGTCGTCGATTTCAGCGAAGCAGGCCGCAAGAGCAGCGCACAGGAATGCCTTCCAGGTAGCGCCGCGCGCCCTGAGCACAGGATCGCGCAGATCCTCGCGCAAGACGAGCAGGCCCTCGGCATAGGACTCGATGCCGCCATAGCCCTGCGACAGCGCCACCAGCAATTCGATGGCACCGGCCGGGGTTCTAGCAACGCCGGTGGCCAGCGTTCTGGTCTTGTCGTCGAGATCATCCCAGGCATGCAGCAAGGTGCGCTGCTTCAACCGCGCCTTGTTCTTGAAGCGCTGCACCAGGGTTGCGCCGGACAGGCCGCAGGCTTTTGCCAGACGCTCGAAGGTAAGCGCCTCCGGCCCGTGCTCGTGGATCAATCGCAAGGCTGCTTCCAGCACCTGTTCGTCGGACCGGGTTTTGGGACGGGTCATCTTGACATTCCAATATAACCGAATGATCATTTATATATGTTGCGAGCGGCGTTTGCCAGCTCGGATTTGATCGATGGTGCTGTTTTGGGAGAGTTCAATGACGTTGCAAGGGAAAGTTGCCCTGGTTGCCGGCGGCACACGGGGCGCCGGGCGCGGCATAGCGGTCGAACTCGGCGCCGCCGGCGCCACCGTCTATGTCACGGGGCGGAGCACGCGCGGCCAGCAATCCGAGTATGCCCGGCCAGAGACCATCGAGGAGACGGCTGAACTGGTCACCGTGAACGGCGGCACGGGCATCGCCGTGAAGGTCGATCATCTCATCGCCGATGAAGTACGCAGGTTGGTCGAGCGCATCCGTGACGAGCAGGGTCGCCTCGACATACTGGTCAACGATATCTGGGGCGGCGAAAAGCTGTTCGAATGGGACAAGCCGGTCTGGGAGCACAATCTGGAGAACGGCCTGCGCATGCTGCGCCTGGCCATCGACACGCATCTGATCACCGCGCACCATGCCTTGCCGTTGATGATCGAGCGGCCGGGCGGGCTGCTTGTCGAGATCACCGACGGCACCGCCGAATACAATGCCCGGCATTATCGCCTGTCGCCTTTCTACGACCTTGCCAAGGTGGCGGTGAACCGCATGGCCTGGGCTCACGCCAAGGACCTTGCAAAACACGGCGCCACGTCGGTCTCGCTGACGCCGGGCTGGATGCGTTCGGAAATGATGCTGGAGATCTATGGCGTCGCCGAAGAAAACTGGCGCGACGCCACGGCGAAAGTGCCCCATTTCGTCATCTCCGAAACGCCGCGCTTCGTCGGCCGCGCCGTCGCCGCTTTGGCCACGGATCCGGATCGCTCGCGCTGGAACGGCCAGTCGCTGTCCAGCGGCGGGCTGGCGCAGGTCTATGGTTTCACCGATTTGGACGGCTCGCGACCCGATGCCTGGCGCTATGTTCCGGAGGTTCAGGATGCCGGCAAACCAGCCGATGCAACAGGCTACCGGTAGAGCAGAACTGCTTCAGGCCGAGCGCCCATCGAAGTCGAAGATCGACAAGGTGGACGGGTCGAGACCGGTCAAGCAGTTGATGTTGACGTAGGCGCTGCGTTCGCCGCTTTCGCTGATGTCTTCGGCAAAGGGATGGATGCCGCAGGTTCGGCAGAAGCGGTGTGCTATTTTCGCTTCGCCGAATGTGTAGCGGCCAAGGTCATCGCCCCAGGCGACGAGTGTGAGCTTGTCATGTGGCACGGCCCACAGCAGCGCACCCTTGCGGGCGCAGATCGAGCAATTGCAGCGAACGACGCCCTCGAGCTCGCCCTCGATTTCGAACGCAACCTTGCCGCAATGGCAGCTGCCCTTGTACAGCATCAGTATCTTCCTGTCGCTGGCCGGTGCAAAGGCACGCTGGCCGGGTTATTCCTTCGGCAGGCCTGGCGGCTGCTTGCCCGAAGGACGTTCTATCCTGGCGGAGTCCGACATCGACATGCAATCAATCCGCGACCGTCTCGAAAACATCCTGTCACGTCTTGCCAGTCGTGCAGCCGACGAGAAGGTCTACACGAAGCTTTATGCCGAAGCCGCACGGGCCGCGGCTGACGCCAGCGATGCCCGCAAACGAGCCGGCGTGACTCTTGGGCCGCTCGACGGCACCATTGTCTCGATCAAGGATCTGTTCGATGTCGCCGGCGAAGCGACCACGGCGGGCTCGCTGATGCGCAAGACCGCCGCGCCGGCTCAGCGCGATGCGGCCATCGTCGGCCGGCTTCGGCAAGCCGGTGCGGTCATCATCGGCAAGACCAACATGACCGAATTCGCCTTCACCGCGATCGGCGACAACATGCATTACGGAACGCCCGGCAATCCCGTCGACCCAGGGCGCATTCCAGGCGGTTCGTCCTCGGGCGCCGGCGTGTCTGTCGGCGAGGGGACGAGCGACATCTCGATCGGGTCCGACACCGGTGGTTCGATCCGCATCCCGGCGGCGCTCAATGGTGTCGTCGGCTTCAAGCCGACAGCACGGCGCGTGCCGCTGACCGGCGCCTTTCCGCTTTCGGGCACGTTGGACTCTATCGGGCCGCTCGCCCGAACCGTCTCGCAATGCGCAGCCGCCGACGCGGTGATGGCCGGCGAGGCGCCGAACGAATTGGCCGCCATTCCACTCGCCGGGCTTCGCATTGGCATTCCGCGCGGCGTTCTTTTCGGCGACATAGAAGGCGGGGTTGCCGCGGCCTTCGAGCATTGTCTTGGCAGGATCGAACAGGCCGGCGCGCACATTGCGGATCTGTCGATCGACGACATGATCGCGGAGTTTCGTGCGGCCACCAAGCGCGGTTCGATCGCCGCCATGGAAGGCGCCGAGGTGCATGCCGACTGGCTGGCGGCAGGCGCGCCGGCGCCGGTCGACCCGCATGTGAGTGGACCCTTGTCGCGGGCGGCCATGCTGCCGACGCCGGTCTACATCAGGGCCTTGCGCCGCCGCACTGCTCTGGCAGCAGCCATGGATGAGCGGCTGACATCGGTTGATGTGCTGGCTCTGCCGACCACGCCGGTGACGGCGCCGACCATCGCTTACATGGCCGAGGATGCCGAGTTGCGCGACCACGTCGAAGGCCTGCTGCTGCGCAACACGCAGGTCGCCAACCAGTTCGACCTCTGCGCGATCTCGCTGCCAATGCCGGGCACGGCGCTGCCGGCTGGCCTGATGCTGGTCGCGCGCAACGGCCACGACCATCGTCTGCTGCGGATAGCGGCTGAAGTGGAGAGCCTGCTGTGACGAGCAGCGTGCCCACGGCAATCAGTGCGCCGCGCAGCGCCTGCGCTCGGCTTTGCCAGAGGCGCGTTCGATACGCGTAACGACCAGCATGGGCGGGTCGTTCGGCTCACCGCGATGCTGGATCGATCCTCTGACGACGAGCTTTCCCGCTTGAAGCTTGTCGGAAGTGTCGGGTGCGGCCCTGTCTTGCAGCGCCAATTCGGTGGTGTTGAGCGCCACGCCTTTGATGACCTTGCCGGTGGCCAGATCCAGCGCGTTACCCGAGGGACAAGGGTCTCTGAAGCAGACGATTCCATTGCTGCAGTAGACATAGTCGCTGCCCTCTGCCGCAGCGAGTGCAGGCAAGGCCGCGGTCGAACACGCGGCGAGAACCAAGGATGCCAAGCGACGATACAACATGACTTTCAGCGTCACCAACAATTGAAGCGAAACCGCGGTGTATTTCACGTGTCGGCCGGAAACCGCCGCCGGTAATGATCGACCACTTCGGGATTGCGCAGATTGACAGGCAGCTTGCCGGCCAGCACCAGCAGGGTCTCGCCGGCCGCGCCGACGCCCATGCGCATCATCGATTCCTCGGTAATCCCTGCCATATGCGGGGTGATGATGACATTGTCGAAGCCGAAATAGGGATGATTTGCCGGTAGCGGCTGTGTCGAGAAAACGTCGAGCGCGGCGCCGCCAATGCGGCGCTGCCGCAAGGCCTCGATCAGCGCGTCGTCGTCGACGACCGGCCCACGCGACACGTTGATCAGCAGTGCGTTGGGTTTCATGCGGGCGATGCGCTCGCGGCTGATCAGGCCGCGCGTCTCCGGCGTCAGCGGGCAGCAGAGCACGATGATGTCGCTCTGCTCGACCAGCGCGTCGATCGACAGGAAGCCGCCTTTTTCCGGCGCCGGCTGCATGCTGCGCGTCGTTGCCACAACCTTGAGGTCGAAGCCGTGCGCGGCGATATGCCCGACGGCTTGCCCGACTGCGCCGAGGCCGACGATGCCGATGGTCTTGCCGGCGAGTTCGATGTTGGAGTTGGCATGCTCGCGGCCGGCAAGCCAGCCCTTGGCGCGCAGGTCGCGGTCGACCCTGCGGAATTGCCGCAGCAGCGCAAGCGCGGTGAACATGACATGTTCGGCGACCGAGCGGGCATTGACCGCCGGCACGTTAGCCACCAGCACGCCGGCTGCCGCGGCTGCTTCCATCGGGATCATGTCGAGCCCCGCGCCATGGCGAATTGCGGCCCTCAGCTTCCAGGCGCCCTCGAACAGCGCCGGCGGCAGCGGCGCCCGCACGATGACGATGTCGGCATCCTTGGCCTCCCTGGCCAATGTGCCGGCGTCCAGCGCCGAAGCGATCACCAGCTGACCGGCGCCGGCGAGCTTGGCCGAGGCGCGCGGGTGCAGCGGATGGGTCGACAGGATCTTTGGCACGGTCTGGGTCACGGTCAGGCCTTTTCGAGCGCCGCGCCTGCGGGCGAAGCCGCCATGCCGCCCTCGATCAGGCCCTTCCAGTAGCTTTCGGCGCCTTGCAGATGGGCGCTCATCAGCGCCTGGGCGAGATTGCCGTCGCGGCGCAGCAGCGCCTCGTAGATCTGCACGTGCTCGGCATGTGAGCGCACGCTGCGTTCGGGATCGTTGAAGTAGATCGGCAGGCGCTGCTCGCCCATCAGATAGTAGACGCTGCAGATGTTGTGGAAGACGCTGTTCTTGGTGGCGCGCACGATTTCGAGGTGGAATTCGCGGTCCTCCTTGGCCAAGCCTTCGCCAGCGGCGATGCGCTCCTCGGAGACCTTCAGGATTTCGCGCAGCCGTTCGAAATTTTCCTCGGTGGCGCGCGAGCAGGCAAGCTCCGCGGCCTTGATCTCATGGATCTTGCGCAACTCGACCGTTTCATAAATCTGCAGGGGATCGAGCGGCAGGCCGGCGCGTGCGAACAGCGCCAGCGCCTCCACGCTCGCCTGTTTGGTGTCGATGTAGATGCCTGATTTGGCGCGGCGCTCGACGATGCGCATGGCTTCGAGGATGGCAAGCGCTTCGCGGATCTGCCCGCGGCTGACGCCAAAATGCTCAGCCAACTCGCGTTCGGAAGGCGTGCGGCCGCTCTCCTTGTCCGAGTGGGAGAACAGATAGGCGGCGAGTTCCGCGAGAAGGTTGTTTTCTTTCATCGTCAATTGCGTTGCGCGTGCGCCTCCAGGAATCGCTCCGAAATGGTGAATCCCAATCCGGGCTTTTCCGGGATCGCTATCATACCGTCCTTCGCTTCGACAGTCTCATCGACCAGATCGTGGATCATCGGGTTGGCGCCGAGCGAATATTCGACCGTGAAACTCGAAGGCGATGCGGCACAGACATGCAGTCCGGCGAAGAAGCAGGGCGCGCCGGCCCATAGATGCGGCGCAAAGCGCAAATTGAAGGCGCTGGCGATGGTGCCGATCTTCATTGCCTCGCTGATGCCGCCGCAAAAGGCCGGATCCGGCTGGAAGATGTCGGCGGCCTTGAGCACGGCGAGGTCGCGAAAGGCATAGCGCGTCGCCTCGCTTTCGCCGGTGGCGATCGGAACGGCGCCGGCGGCGCGCACTTCGGCCATGCCCGGCTTGTCGTCGGCGATCACGGGCTCCTCGAACCAGGCGAGGTCGAGATCGCCGACGAGGTGGATGAAGCGCTTGGCTTCCGCCACGGTATAGGTTCCGTGGGCATCGACCATCAGATCGACATCGGGGCCGAGCGCCTGGCGTGCCGCGCGCACGCGAGCCGCGGAAATATGCGCGGCGCCATCCATGGCGCCCACCCGCATCTTCAGCGCCTTGAAGCCGCCCCTGGCGATATAAGATTTCAATTGCTCGCCGATGGCATCGGCCGACGCCCAGCCACCGGAGGCATAGGCCTGCATGCGATCGACCTTACGGCCACCGAGAAGCCGCCAGACCGGCTGGCCCAGCGACTTGCCCAGGATGTCCCAGAGCGCGATGTCGACGGCGCTGATGGCGGCGACGCTCATGCCGCGCCGCGCCAGCTGCGGCATGGCGTGGCCTGCATGGGCGGCACTCTGGTGGCGCACGCCGTTGTAGAGCATTTCCCAGATGACGCCGATATCGGCCGGATCGCGGCCGATCAATTGCGGCCCGACTTCTTGGTTCAGCATATGGACGAGGGCGCCATAGCTGCCGGCACTGCCAGCCGCATTCTTGCCTTCGCCCCAGCCGACCAGCCCGTCATCGGTTTCGATGCGCAGGATGGCCGCGTCGAAGGTCGTCACCTGGCCGAAGTCGCTGCGATGCTGCTTCGCGGCTTCGATCGGGACGCGGACCCACCAGGCCTGGACTGTCTTGATGCGCATATTTTTCCCCAGCCCCGCCGCCGGCCAGGGCGGAAGGGCAAATTCCCAGAGGCGGTCGACTACTTGATCAGCGGCAACAGCGTTTCGGCGGTGATGCGCATCTGGTCGGTGTAGAATTTCTCGGTGAGGACGCTGGAGCCGTGATCCTGGATGAACTTCAGCTGCTCGGGCGAGATATCGACCGGGTGGCGCTCAACCATGTCGGGATAGGGTGCCGCCGGCGTGCGGTCGACCGGGGCGACGAACTCGTTGGTCAGCGCGCCATCATAGCCGACTTCCTTCAAGGTCGCGACGATCCTGGGCCAGTCGATCTGGCCGAGGCCGGCGGCGAAGCGGTTGTTGTCGGCGACATGGAAGTCGAACAGGCGCTTTCCGACCTGCCGGATGGCGTCATGGACATTAAATTCCTCCATGTGGAGGTGGTAGGCGTCAAGGCAGACGCCGCATTCGGGGCTGACCGCATCAGCCAGCGCCAGCGCCTGTGCGCCGCGGTTGAACAGATAGGTCTCGAAGCGGTTCAGCGGCTCGACGGCAATCTTGACGCCGACCTTCTTGGCGTGGGTGAAGCATTCGCGGGTCGCGTCGACGACCCACTTCCACTCCTCTTCCTCGGTGCCGTCCGGCACCACCTTGCCGACGGTTGCCGGAACCAGCGTGATGATCTCGCCGTCGAGCTCGCTGACCATCGTCAGCACGTCCTTGACGTATTGCACGGAGCGCTCGCGCTGGCCTTGGTTCCTGGCGGCGAGGTTGCGTTCGCCTAACATCAGGGTCACCGCGCCCCAGCAGCGGATGCCATGCTCCTTCAGCAGCGCCCGCGTCTCCTTGGTCTTGTACTGCGCGGGCTCGCCGGAAATCTCGATCGACTCATAGCCGAATTTCTTGATGCGCTTGAGCGTCGTCTCAAGGGGTTCCGCGCGCATCCAGTTGTGCGTCGAAAGATGCATGGTCCGTCCTTCCCAGATTCGTCCGTATGGTTTGCCTGCGACATGCATCGCCGAAAGACGACGCAAGGGTTCCTCCCCAAGGCATCCCCAGCCTTTTCCCGCAAACTGGTTCGACCAATTGGGCCTGAAGCGAGGTCTACAGCAAATTCCCTGGAACGGCAAGAAGCGTGGAGACGCTACTTCCTGTGTGAATTATAACATTGATTGTATTGCGTTATGTGCCGATATTTTGGATATGCGGAGGGCTTTGCCGAGACATTGTCAGGCTTGACCAAAATCCCCTATTTGGTAATACCAGAATGGCCGTGCCTGCAAGGCGCCTGGTTCGAAAAGACCAAAATGGCTGGCCCTGCTTCCAATCGGCGCTATGCTTGGTCGCGACAAAATGAGGAGGATGCCGATGCCGACGACAATGAAGGGCCCTGGACTGTTTCTGGCGCAGTTCGCGGGCGACGCCGCGCCGTTCAATTCGCTGGCGTCGATCACCAAATGGGCCGCCGGTCTCGGCTACAAGGGCGTGCAGATCCCGACCTGGGACGCGCGCCTGTTCGACCTCAAGAAGGCTGCGTCTTCCAAGGCCTATTGCGATGAGGTGAAGGGCATCTGCACTGACGCCGGGGTCGAGATCACCGAACTGTCGACGCATCTGCAGGGGCAATTGGTGGCGGTGCATCCGGCCTATGACGCGCAGATGGATGGGTTCGCGCCGCCATCGGTGCACAACAACCCGAAGGCGCGGCAGGAATGGGCCGTCGAACAGATGAAGTTCGGTGCCAAGGCATCGCGCAATCTCGGGCTGAATGCCTCGGTGTCGTTCACCGGCTCGCTGGCTTTCCCCTACCTCTATCCCTTCCCGCAGCGGCCCGCCGGTCTGATCGAGGAAGCCTTCGGCGAACTCGGCAAACGCTGGAAGCCGATCCTCGACGCCTATGAGGACAATGGTGTCGATGTCGGCTACGAAATCCATCCTTCAGAGGACGTGTTCGATGGGGCCACCTTCGAGATGTTCCTCGATGCCGTCGGCGGCCACAAGCGCTGCAACATCAATTACGACCCTTCGCACTTCCTGCTGCAGCAGCTCGACTATCTCGAATTCATCGACATCTATCACGAGCGGATCAAGGCGTTCCACGTCAAGGACGCCGAGTTCAATCCGACCGGCCGGCAGGGCGTGTACTCCGGTTACCAGAGCTGGACGAACCGTGCCGGCCGTTTCCGTTCGCTCGGTGATGGGCAAGTGGATTTCGGTGGCATCTTCTCCAAGCTGACGCAGTACAATTACGATTCCTGGGCGGTGCTGGAATGGGAATGCTGCCTGAAGCATCCTGAGGACGGTGCGGCCGAAGGGGCGCCCTTCATCCAGCACCACATCATCCGGGTGACCGAGAAGGCATTCGACGATTTCGCCGCCGGCACCACGGACAAGAAGCTGCTGCGCGCCATGATGGGAATTTGACACGGCTTTGGCTCCCCCTTGGGGGAGGGGTATTTCATACGAGGGAGAAAAATATGGTAGGCGCATCGAAGTCGGAAACGGGAGGCGGCCCGATCCGCTACGGCATGGTCGGCGGCGGGCAAGGCGCCTTCATCGGCGCGGTGCACCGGATCGCGGCGCGACTGGACAATGATTTCGTGCTCATCGCGGGCGCCCTGTCGTCCGATCCGGCACGCGCCAAGGCCTCGGCCGCCGAACTCGGGCTCGATCCCTCGCGCAGCTATGCGTCCTACGCGGAAATGGCCAAGGCCGAGGCGAAGCGCTCGGACGGCATCGAGGCGGTGGCCATCGTCACTCCCAACAACGTCCATGTGCCGGCGGCCAGGGCTTTCCTCGAAGCGGGCATTCACGTGATCTGCGACAAGCCGCTGGCAACCACGCTGGCCGAGGCGAAAAAGCTTGCGGCGATAGTCGAAAAGACCGGCAAGGTGTTCGTGCTCACCCACAATTACACCGCCTATCCGATGGTGCGGCAGGCGCGCGAAATGGTGGCCAAGGGCGTGCTTGGCGACATCCGCATCGTGCAGTCGGAATATCCGCAGGACTGGCTGACCGAGGACCTCGCCGCCACCGGTCAGAAGCAGGCGTCGTGGCGCGGCGATCCCAAGCAAGCGGGGGCCGGCGGCGCGCTCGGCGACATCGGCACCCATGCCTATAACCTCGCCCGCTTCGTCTCCGGACTCGAGCTCGACTCCCTGTCGGCCGATCTCGATGCCTTCGTGCCGGGGAGACTGCTCGACGACAATGTCAACGTCATGCTGCGTTTCAAACCGGCGGGAAAAACGCATCCGGCCAAGGGCATGATCTGGGCGAGCCAGGTGGCGCCCGGTCATGAGAACGGCCTGAAGCTGCGCATCTACGGTTCGAAGGGCGGGCTGGAGTGGGTGCAGGCCGATCCCAACTATCTCTGGTACACGCCGTTCGGCCAGCCGAAACAGTTGATCACCCGCAACGGCGCCGGCGCGTTGCCGGTGGCAGGCCGCGTCAGCCGCGTTCCGTCAGGCCACCCCGAGGGCTATCTTGAGGGCTTCGCCAATATCTACCAGGAGGCCGCACGCGCCATCCGCGCGGCGCGGCGCAAGGGCGGCAAGCCGGCAAAGGATGTCGTCTTCCCGACCATTCAGGACGGCGTCGAAGGCATGGCTTTCATCGAAGCCTGTGTGAAGTCGTCGAAGAAGAATGGGGCGTGGACGAAGCTGTAAGGGGGGCCTGGCAAGCGCGGAATTCCCCCTCACCCGGATTGCCAACCGAATTGCGAAGGGCAATTCGGGGCAATCCGACCTCTCCCTGAGGGGAGAGGAGGTCGCTGGTGCCGGCGTCAGTCTCTTCTCCCCTCAGGGAGAAGGTGGCCGCGTAGCGGCCGGATGAGGGGGCTTGGCGCGAAGTTGGCGGGAACAACCAGCCGGCCTTGAAAATGGGGAGGGCGTCGATGAAAATCGGCATGTGCATGTTCTTGTGGACGACGGCAGTGTCGAAGAAGCACGAGCCATTGCTTCGCGACATCAAGGCCACCGGCTTCGACGGTGTCGAGATACCGATCTTCGCCGGGACGCCGGACGACTACCGGAAACTGGGCGAGCTGCTCGACCGCATCGGGTTGGAGCGGACGGCGGTTTCAGCGATGGGCGATCCCTCGATGAACCTGATCTCGGCCGATGCTGCAACGCGCAAGGCCGGTGTGGATTACATGAAATGGGCCATCGATTGCGCCGATGCGCTTGGCGCCCTCACGCTGAGCGGACCGCTGCATTCGACGCTGGGCGCCTTTTCCGGAACCGGGCCGACAGCCGCCGAGAAGAAGCGCTCCATCGCCTCGCAACGCGCCATCGGCGACCATGCCGGCAAGAGGAACGTCACCATCGGGCTCGAGGCGCTGAACCGCTTCGAATGCTATCTTCTCAACACCATGGCCGACTTGTCGGAGCATGTCGACGTCATCGACCGGCCGCACATCAAGGCGATGTACGACACGTTCCACGCCAATATCGAGGAGGCCGACCCGATCGGCGCCTATACGAAGCACCGCAGGAATGTCGTGCATATCCACATATCGGAGAACGATCGCGGCGTGCCGGGGCGCGGCAACATTCCGTGGAAAGAAACCTTCGCGGCGATCCGCAACAGCGGCTATGACGACTGGCTGACCATCGAGGCGTTCGGGCGCTCGCTGAAGGATCTGGCGGCGGCGACGAAAGTGTGGCGCGATTTTTCCGAGACGCCGGAAGCGGTTTATCGCGAGGGGTACAAGCATATCAGGGATGGGTGGAAGAAGGCGGCTTAGGCTTAGGGCACGTCGATATTCGGGTGAGGCCGGTCTGCAAATGCAGGGTTCCTGCGCTTCCGGTGCTCACGTACCCAAAAGTACGCTCCGCTCCGGTTCTCGTAACCCTGCATTTTCGACTCGGCCTGACCCGAATCTCAACATGCCCTGAGGCGAGATCGTTATCCCTGCTGGGCCTGGATCCTATTGTAGTCGTGGATCGTCCGGCTCAACCTGCGGCGCAGGAAGTTGGATATGTTGTCGAAGATGAAGACGACGAGCAGGATCAGCAGCACCATGTAGAAGACGTTGGCCCAGTTGGAGTTGGTGCGCATCGCTTCCCACAGTTTCAGGCCAATGCCGCCGGCGCCGACCGCGCCGATGATGGTGGCGCCCCTGGTGTTGGATTCCCACTGGTAGAGGGTCTGACTGATGAAGATCGGGATCACTTCGGGCATAACGCCGTAGCGCTGCACCAAAAGGCCGTTGGCGCCGGTCGAAAGCACCCCTTCACGTGGCTTGTCGTCGATGTTCTCCAGACCTTCCGAATAGACTTTGCCGAGCGTGCCGATCTCGGTGAAGAAGATAGCGGCGCTGCCGGCCAGCGGACCAGGGCCGAAGGCGCGGGTGAAGAACAGCGCCCAGATCAGCATGTCGACCGAGCGCATGAAGTCGAAGAAGCGCTTGAGCCCCTGGCTGAGCACGCCGCTTGGCGTAATGTTACGCGCCGCGAAGAAGGCCAGCGGGAAGGCGACGATGCCGCCGAGCAGCGTGCCGAGGAAAGCCATGACGATGGTCTGCAGGAGCTTCGTCCAGACGTCGCCGTGCTGCCATTGGGCGTTGTTCCAGATGTTGTCGCCGGCCAGCGCGAGGTTCGAGGTGCCTGGTTTCAGCTCGGGTCCCGATATGATCAGCGAAATCACTTGCCCCACTGATTTGCCGAAGAAGGGCGAGCGTGTGTCGAAGACGAAGTTCGCCCAGCCGAGGAAGCGCTTGCGCATCTTGACCCGGTCGACGGTGACGCGCACCTCGCCGACAAAGCCCATCTTGGCGACCACCTCGTCATCGTGAACCGTCATCCAGTCGGGCACCGGACCCGAGACCACCGGCTTGCCGCCGGTCAGCGCCACCGGCACTGTCTGTCCATTGGCGACAATCGTCGCATAGGTCTTGTCGAAGGTGACGGATTTGGCCTGGCCGTCGATCCGCACGGTGAAGGACCCGTCGGCATTCTTGATTACCCAATCCGGATTGGGATTGTCGCCCAGTGCGGAGAAACGCGGATATTTGGGCATGATCTCCGGCTGGTCGAGACGGAATTCCGGCTGCAGATCGTAGCTGATCCACTGCGTCAGGAAAAGTGGCAGTCGCTCCCAATGCGATTCACGCAATACCTGCGGCAGGCTGAAGAACCACAAGGCATAGACCAGATAGAGGAGAGTGCCAACGAACAGGAGCAGCGGACCGAAGCGCTTGTATGCGGGGCGCCGGAAAACCTGCGGGTGGCGCGCCTCGATCGACAGCATCTCCTCGGCGGTCATGGTTGCCATGATCTATGCCCCCATCATAAAGGCTTGTTCGCCGACCAGCTTGCGGCGAAGCCAGGCGGAAAACTGATCGATGATGAAGATGGTCGTGAACAGCAGCAACACCAGCGCCAGCGTCTTGGCGCCGAAGCCGCGCGAGATGGACAGCTTCAGCTCTTCGCCGATGCCGCCGCCGCCGACGGCGCCGATGATGGTCGAGGCCCGCACGTTGATCTCGACCCGCAGCAGCGTATAGGACACGAAATTGGGCAACACCTGTGGAAGGTCGGCGAAGCGCACCCGCTCGAACCAGTTGGCGCCGACCGCCGTCAGGCCTTCCTCGGCGCGCATGTCGATGTTCTCGTTGATCTCGTAGAACAGCTTGCCGAGTGCGCCGATCGAATGCAGGCCGATGGCGATTATGGCGGCGATCGGACCGGTCGAGACGATTGCCGCGAAGAGGCCGGCGATGACGATTTCCGGAAAGGCACGCAGCAATTCCATGAAACGCTTGACCACCAGCCTCAGTGCCGGATGGGGCGTCAGGTTGCGCGCCGCGATGAAGGAAAAAGGCACCGCGAAGATGAAGCCGATGAAGGTCGAAACCAGCGCCACGTTCACCGTGGTCAGCATCAGCTCGAAATATTCGGGGACGTAGAAACCGCCCCAGACATAGACGCGGCCGAGCGGGAAGTTGAATTCCTGGGTGCCGGTATCATGCGGCGAGGCGATGTCGAACAGCGCCCGCCAGACGTCGTTCCAGTCTTTCGGGACCAGCCAGCTCAGGAAATCCAGTATGTGCGGCAGCCGGTCGAAGAAATGCCCGGCATTGGCTTCGTCGGCGAACCACATGCTGGAAAGCATCGCGGCAAGCAGCAGACCGACGCCGAGCACGGTATAGAACCGGCGCAGCGACGTCTGGCGTCGCCAGGCATCGGCCGTCTGGTGAATGCCGTCGGAGGGGGCTGTCACGGAAAGGGTCATGATCGGAGATGCAAAAAGGGCGGTGTTTTGAACACCGCCCCTTCCGATTTCGCCGTTAGCCGCCGATGGCTGCCTTACGGGCTTCGACGATGACGTTGTAGAAGTCGGGCTTTACGGGAACGTAGCCGGTAAAATCGCCGCCTTCGACGCCCTCGAAGCAAGCCTTGTCCTTCTTGGGCAGATCAGTGAAGAAGGCGGCCAGCTTGGCGGTCATGTCGTCGCCGAGCGCGGTGCGCACGACCAGCGGACCGTTCGGGATCAGGCCCGAGCGCCAGACTTCGACGAAGTCGTTGGGGTCGACGGCGCCCTTGGCGACTTCCTTGTGGAAGGTGCCGGAGGTGTAGCCGTTCTTGAAGTCGCCGATGCCCGAGGAATCGTCGACCGCGACGTCGACCTTGCCGTCACGCACCGCCAGAACGTTGTTTTCGTGGCCGCCATTGAACTGGGTCGAGCCGAAGAAGGTCTCGTTCGAGGCGCCGGTGTCCTTCGGAATCTGGGTCAGCGGGATCAGGTAGCCGGAAGTCGAATCCGGATCGGCATAGCCGAGCTTCTTGCCCTTGGCCGACTTGATGTCTGTGATCCCCGAGGTCTTCAGCGCCAGGCCGATCGAATAATAGCCCGTGGAGCCGTCGGTCTGCTTGGTGGTGAGGATCGGGGTGACCGCCTTCGGGTCCTTGAGATAGACGCTGGCATAGCCGGAGGCGCCGAGTTCGGCGAAGTCGAGCGTGCCGCCGAGCAGGCCCTGGATGACGCCGTCATAGTCGGCGGCGGGAAACAGCGAAACCTTCTCGAAGCCGAACTCGGTCTTCAGGTGGTCGGCCAGGCACTGGTAGTTGCGCAGCCGGTCGGTTTCGTTTTCGCCGCCGAGAATGCCGACGCGAAATTCCTTCATGTCGGCGGCGTGGGCAATGCTGGTGGCCATGGCGAGCACCGAAACGGCGCCGAAAACCATCTTCCTGAACATTGATGTCTCTCCTGTAAGTTCCGGCCCCGCGCCGGCAGCGTTCTTGATCTTGACAAGTGCCCTTGACGCGGGCGGACGATCCAGGCGCTCGCTACTGGCCCGTAACGGGCTCAGTATCCCGGGAATGCGGGTTCGAGCGGTCCGGCGGATGCGGCGATTTTCTGCTTGTAGGCAACGCTGGTGGAGGTGATGGCCTCCGATATCTCGCCGCCATTGCTGTCGGCGCCGTAGACAAGACGCACAGCTTCGCGGTTGAGCTCTTCGGGCGGCCCGTCGAAGACGACCTTGCCGGCGGCCATGCCGATGATGCGGTTGCAATAGGTGCGGGCGGTATCGAGCGTATGCAGATTGGTGACGACGGTAATGCCTTCGCGCAGATTGATGTCCTGCAGCGAATCCATCACCACCTTGGCGTTGAGCGGGTCGAGCGAGGCGATCGGCTCGTCGGCCAGGATCACCCTGGGCTGCTGCATCATGGCGCGGGCGATGGCGACCCGCTGCTGCTGTCCGCCCGACAAGGTGCCGGCGGGCTGAAGTGCGGTGCGGGCGATGTCGAGCCGCTCGAGCGCGGCGACCGCTTCCGCGCACTCGGCGCGCGAAAACATGCCGAGAAGGTTGGACAGGGTCGAACGGTGGTTCAATTTGCCGAGCAGCACGTTGGTCAGCACGTCGAGGCGCGGCACCAGGTTGAACTGCTGGAAAATCATGGCGCAGTCGCGCTGCCAGCGGCGCAGCGGCGAGCCGCGCAACCGGGAAACCTCGGCGCCGTCAAAAAAAATCGACCCCTGGCTGGGGTCGACAAGACGGTTGATCATGCGAAGCAGAGTTGATTTGCCCGCGCCCGAACGACCAATGACACCAACCATCTGCCCCTGCGGGATCGAGATGTTGACGTCGCTGACGGCGGTGTTCCTGCCAAATCGTCGGCTGACACCGCGGATTTCGAGCGTCGCAGAGCTTGCTGACATGGGCTGGTTCCAGTCCGGTCCATATTGATCGTCAGGCACTCGCCTAACGCAGCCACATGAACCTGCCATGTCGCCAGCATGTCAGTTTTGTTACGCTCCACAGATACGACGGCCGCGTCCTGCTGGCGATCAGCCGAGCACCAGCAATTCCTCGAAATGCTTCATGTCGCGGAATGCGCAGAAGGCGGGCGGCTTGATCTCGATCACCGGGGCCTCCCGGCCGAAAAGCGCCAGGCTCTCATCGAACAGCGCCTGCCAGGCAGCAGCCCTGTCGTCAGCGAGACGCTGGATCTGATAGGCGAAGGTGATGTGGAAGACGTAGGCGTCATGGTCGGGGTGCCGGTAGCCGAACGGCACAGCCAGTGCATCGCGCCATGCACGCATGATGCGCACATCCTCGTCGGTCGCGCCGGCAACGGTGAGGCCGGCCGGCACGATCTCGACCACCTTGATATTGAACGGGCCGGCGCCCTGGAAGCCTCTCAGGCGCTCCAGATAGAGGCGGGTCATGGCGTCGATGCCGGTGTCGAGCGGAACGTCGCGCGGCCAAAAGGGCAAGCGGCGGCGATATTCGATGATGCCCTGGAACAGCGTCATGTGCAGGCTGGAAACCGGCGTGAAGGCGAGGCGGTCGGCGTCCGGCATCGCCATCATCCGATCGCGCACCGCAAGCACCACGGCTTCCGATGGTGAGCCGCTGACCAGATGGCTGACGACGGTGTTGCCGGGTTCGATCAGGAAATTGCCGGAAGTGTCATAGCGCGTGCCGAGATGCACGGGCGGCATCGGATTGGAGCCAGCAAAGAATCCAGCGAGCGAGGGTCTGACAGTGTCGGGCATGGCGATCTCCTTGGGAGATGGCGTCCTGTCCGAGTCCTGTGTCAGGGATATGAAGGGGCACGCTCTATGACGATGATGTGAGCGGCTATGTCTCTTCACCTGACACAATTCCAGGAAAACCGGTTCTGACTTTTCCTGGAATTGTCCTATCCCTCGTACTTCTCCAGGAACGCCTCGGCGGACAGTTCGCGGAAATCGTCGAGCGAAGCACGCAGCCTGGCGTGGTCCCAGTCCCACCAGGCAAGCGCCTGGTAGCGTTCGGCGGTGCGGCGGTCGAAGCGTTCGCGGATCGGTTTGGCCGGCACACCGGCGACGATTGTGTAGGGCGCGACGTCCCTGGAGACGACCGCTCCGGCGCCAACCGCGGCACCGTCACCGACGGTGACGCCGGGCAGGACGGTCGAGCCGTGGCCGAGCCAGGTGTCGTGGCCGATGGTGACGCGCTTGGCGCGACGCTCAGCGAAGAATTCGCTCTCATGCTCGGCGTCATCCCAATAGTCCGACGCGCGGTAGGTGAAGTGGTGCAGCGTCGGCCGCCAGGTCGGATGGTTGGTGGCGTTGAGGCGCACGCTTGCCGCGATGTTGGCAAACTTGCCGATGGTCGCGCACCAGACGGCGCAGTCCTGCATCATGTAGGAATAGTCGCCGAGTTCGCTTTCCGAGACCCGGCTGCGGTCGGCGATCTCGGTCCAGCGGCCGAGCGTCGAGTTGTGCACCTCCGCTGAGGGGTGGACCAGCGGCGTCTCCGACAATTTCCTGGTCATGCGGCGAGTTTTCCCGGGGCGAAGGCGGTGACGTCGATGATGCGGTCGGCCACCGCCTCGCGCACATCGTGGTCGTGGAAGATGCCGAGCAGGGCGACGCCGGCCAGCTTCTTGGCGGCGATGAGTTCGATCACCACGTCGCGGTTGGTGGCGTCGAGCGATGCGGTCGGCTCGTCGAGCAGCAGGATCGGATGCTCGGTGATGAAGCCGCGCGCGATGTTGACGCGCTGCTGCTCGCCGCCGGAGAAGGTTGCAGGCGGCAGCATCCAGAGCTTTTCCGGCAGGTTTAGCTGGGCCAGCAAGGCGCGGGCCTTGGCTCGGGCTGCCTCGCGCTGCTCGCCGCGTTCGACCAGTGGCTCGGCGACAACGTCGAGAGCCGAGACGCGCGGCACGGTGCGCAGGAACTGGCTGACATAGCCGATCGTTTGCCGGCGAACGGAAAGCACGGTGCGCGGGCTGGCATGGGCGAGATCGATCAACCCGTCCTCGTGCGTGACGATGATCTGGCCTTCGTCGACGGCGTAGTTGCCGTAGAGCATCTTCAGGATCGAGCTCTTGCCGGCACCGGAGGGGCCGCCGAGCACGGTGCATTCGCCCGCCTTGATGGAGAAGGAGACGCCGGAGACGACAGGCAGCTTGATGCCGTCGCGAAGATGCATGGTGAAGCTCTTGGCGACGTCGGAGACAACGAGAGGGGTCGGCATCAGAAGGTTCTCCAATTGTCGTCGGTCGGCGGGAGGATACGGTGTCCAGCCGATAGATGGGTAACAGATTGAACCGGATACATAGGTAACAGTTCTCCCCCTATGCATCCGCCGCAGCGCCAAGCGGTTTGGTTGGCGCGGCGCTGCGGCGGACGAGCTTCATGCGTCTGGTGTCGATGATGCCAAGCGGATAATTATGGAAGGTAAGTGCCCATTGGCCGTCCTCGGCTTCGGTGGCCGCGACGGCTTCGCCGGCCAGTGATTGCGAGACATAGACGAAGCCGCCATTCCACCTGATCTCGCCATTGTGGCGCACCCAGCGAACCGCGGCCTCTTGCGGATAATCGGGCTCGGGTGGCGTCCTTGGCATGGCTCGTTGTGACGGGCGGTAATGCTGGGCTGGAGTGTCCATGGCAAGCGCCTCATGCGGACGCTCCTCATTGTAGCTGCGCCGGAAGGCTTCGAAGGCCTGGCCCTGAGCCGTTCTGTCGGC
>NZ_SRTD01000059.1:0-493 GCF_004792105.1 Mesorhizobium sp. M8A.F.Ca.ET.161.01.1.1
CGATGTGTTCGATAGCTGCGCGACAATCATCGACCGAGAACTGGCCTCCGTGACAGACAATCCGGCGCTCGCCGGGTCACCGGAAGAGCCCATCGTATGGTCGCAGGCTCACGCGGTGGCCCCGGCCCTTGGACAGGCAGCCGATAGTCTTGCCATCGCACTCTCCCAGATCGCGGCGATGAGCGAACGGCGGATTGACAGGCTCGTCAACCCTCTGGTGAGCGGGCTTCCTCCATTTCTCGCTTCCGATCCCGGCAGCCATTCCGGTTTCATGATCGCGCAATATACCGCAGCTGCGCTGTCCAACGAAAACCGGCGCCTTGCGGCGCCCGCTTCCACCGATGGCGGGCTGACCTCCGCTCTGCAAGAAGACTTCCTGGCTCATCCAACCGCCGCCGCCAACAAGCTCCTCGCAATTATCGAAAATGCCGAATATATCCTGTCGATAGAATGGATGGCGGCGACACAGGCGCATGATTTCATTCAATCCGTT
>NZ_SRTD01000060.1:0-484 GCF_004792105.1 Mesorhizobium sp. M8A.F.Ca.ET.161.01.1.1
GCGCGGCGTCCATGCTGCCGACACTGGCGCGTGACGACGTGGCGGCCTTCATGCTCGGCCTGATCAGCGATGCAACCTATTCGCGCCGGGCGGTGGCCCTCCTGCGCTGATCCTCAAGAGACCGAGGCTGCGCCGCCCCGTTTGAATTCGTCGAGAATGCCGGCATTGGCGGCGGCCGGGGCCGGCGGCCGGAAATCGGCAAGCAGCCGTTTCCAGATGCCGGTGGCACGTTCAGTCGCGGTTCTTGAGCCGGCCGACGTAGCGCATTTCCTGCGTTTTATCGCGGCGCGGTGACAGCGGACGCGGATGCATCCCGCAGAGTGCTGCCTTTCCCGTCAACAAACCTCACGGCATGAGCCCCTTGCCCTTGTGAGCGGCACCAAAATGGACGAATAGTCTTCACCGGTGCGCCGTCCTGAAATTGCCAGCATGCAGCCTTCAGGTCGCGGCGTCGCCTAGCCGGATTCCTGGAAATGGCTTTGAA
>NZ_SRTD01000061.1:0-473 GCF_004792105.1 Mesorhizobium sp. M8A.F.Ca.ET.161.01.1.1
ATCCGTGCACGCTGTCGAGGTCATTGACCTGCCGCGAGATCAGGATTTCCAGATCGTCGGAGAGGCTGATCAATCCACGATCGAACATCCAATGCGCTGTGCCGGACAGCGCAATGCCGTTGTTGATGATATCCGGGCCATTCCTTTCGACCGGTCGAATATGGGCGGCTGACACCTCCGCCCGCCCGCGACCGTTGATAAGTTTGAGACCTGTGATTGCGCAGCGTTCGTCATAGGCGCGCAAGACAACGCGGCGGAAAACGCGGTCTCGCATGATCCGAGACCCAAGATAGCTCACGCGGTCGCGGGGCTGTTCGAACTCGAATGGCACCTGCTCTTCCTCAAAGCCGGCACCAACCTCATCAACGCGTGGCAACAGCAATTCATTCGTGTCCAGCCCCAGATCGATAATGCGATTGAAGTCGGCTGGACTGATCGGCCGGACGGCCGATTGGGCTCGACCGGAAAGGAGC
>NZ_SRTD01000062.1:0-471 GCF_004792105.1 Mesorhizobium sp. M8A.F.Ca.ET.161.01.1.1
CTTCAGCGTGTTCATCAGCGCGCCGTAAGGCAGGAGCATGACAAGGCCGACGAGAACCTTCACCGAAAGATCACCCAGGGCCCATGAAATCCAACGGGGCGCTTCCACGGCGAAGACACCGAGGATGGGAGCGTTTTCGATTGCGAAGCCATCGTTGGGGCCGACGAAGGAGAAGCTTGCAATACCTCCAGCCAACACGTTATAGCCAATATCAGTGGCGTCGCAGATCGCGCTTTGCGATAACTGCTCCAGCGTCTGGTCTCTGCCGTGAACCATGGCCACGCCCAGCACGCGGCTGATATTGATCGCTACTGCGGTCTCGAGTCTGTCGATAAGCGGGCCGTGAGACGCATTACCGTAGAACCGGTAGCCGATGAACAAATCGACAGGGCCAGCGGGCCGTTCGGAAAGCCCCGATGACAGCCTTTGGAGTTGGTCTCGTTCGACATCAAGTTCCACAACGAAATCAAA
>NZ_SRTD01000063.1:0-461 GCF_004792105.1 Mesorhizobium sp. M8A.F.Ca.ET.161.01.1.1
GCCGCCTCCAGCGCGTCGCGTACCCGGTCCAGCCTCCCGGCCTTCGTTTTGCCGAGACCGTTGATGATGAGGCCTTCCTCGATAATCTGGCCAATGGTCATGCGGGGGTTGAGCGAGGCAAAGGGATCCTGAAAGACGATCTGCATACGCGACCGCAGGGGCCGCATTTCGGCGCGGGAACGGCCATCGACCCTCTGACCGTCAAAAACAACCTCGCCTCCGACAGGCTCGTTCAACCGGAGCAGGGACTGGCCGAAGGTCGTCTTGCCGGAGCCGGATTCACCCACGAGCCCCAGTGTCTCGTGCCGCCTGAGCGTCAAGCCGAGGCTGTCGACCGCTATCAGCTCCTTGAGTTCTGGTTTGAACAGGCCGCCATATCGCATCATGAAGGAAACGCGCACGCCGCTTGCCGTCAGGAGGACGCCGGAGTTCTCCGGCAGCGGCTTTGCCGTGCCCCGAGG
>NZ_SRTD01000064.1:0-458 GCF_004792105.1 Mesorhizobium sp. M8A.F.Ca.ET.161.01.1.1
CGCTGGTGACGATGGCGCCGAGTTGGCTCACGGGCACCTCCCATCCTTTCCTTCTCTCCTTGCCGGAGAAGCGGGATTGGCGTGCAGCGCCGAGACGGATGGGGGGTTTTGGAAGGAATGGGGCATCAGCGAGTTGAACGCAGGTCTTCGCAATTCGGTAGCAACCGCCGCCAACGCACTGCGAGGACAACAGAAAACAGGATTACCGGTCCTTCTCAAAGAGCGAGTTGCTGCTCGGCCCATGCGGCGAACTCTTCTAGGCGCTCCAATGCCTTTTCGGCATCATTTCGAGTCTTGGCCCTTGATCCGTACTGGACCTCGTCCTTCTGCTCCAGAAGTGCACGCAGGCTCGCTTCTTGCTTCGCAGGAAGAGCCTTACCCAGAGCCGCCCGCAAGAGCTTGACGACGGCCTGGTGGTCGTCCTGGTTGACTTCGCCGCGGAACCTGGCCGTCAAGGC
>NZ_SRTD01000065.1:0-458 GCF_004792105.1 Mesorhizobium sp. M8A.F.Ca.ET.161.01.1.1
CCAAATTCTGCGGTGTTTGATCCATCGCAATCGCCCTGCTGGACGGCGCACTGGCGAGTTTCTGCTGCTTGGCTACGCTTCCATCGACCTCAAACAATCCGGGGAAGCATTGGCTCGCCGCATTGCCTATCTTGGAATGCAACCCGTCGATGGGGTAGAAGTGCCGGACCACACGCTCGACAGGCTTTAGTCACGTCGAGATTTACCGTAACCGGTGTTCTGCCCCCACGTTGCCTACACTCGCCTAATTTGTGATCGACGTTCCATGGACGAGCGACAAGGAGTTTCTCCATGGACACTACGTTGGAGGTTCTCACGTCACGGCGGGGCCGACGTGAGGCGCATCGCCAATGGCCGGATGAGGTCAAGGCACAGATCGTTTCGGAGAGCTTGCGTCCGGGCGTGACGGTGAACGAAGTGGCGGAGCGCCACGGGCTGAAGGCCAACCACCTGTCGTC
>NZ_SRTD01000066.1:0-457 GCF_004792105.1 Mesorhizobium sp. M8A.F.Ca.ET.161.01.1.1
CTTTTCCAGCGCAGACTAGCGATCTTCATGACGAATAGCCGGGTTATCTTTGTTCAGCCTAAAATCCTTGGGGGCTATCAAATGATGGACCGTCAGTGGAAGGATTTACAGGATGCGAAAATGGATGAGAACATTATGCCAGCCCTGTTTGGCGCATCCCTGTCCTTCTCTTTCATCAACCCTCCCGCCGGAACAATGAATGTGTCTGGTGTCGATCCTGAAACCGCTGCAAAGCTCTATACCTATTCTCAGGCGCAGGAACACGCATGGGAAGAAAAGCGCCGTGTCCGGACATTGGAAGAGAAGCGCGCTGCATCAGGAGGGATCAATTTCCATGGCTTTCCGCAAGCCGCTCAGCAGCCACAAGCCCAAGCACCAGCTTTGGTCTCAGGGCAGACGATTGATGTAACCCCAACTGACACGGTTGTAGCCGAAATCAATCGCGCCAAAGCCCTCC
>NZ_SRTD01000067.1:0-456 GCF_004792105.1 Mesorhizobium sp. M8A.F.Ca.ET.161.01.1.1
ATGGAGCCAGTAATCGCACCGATGGTGAATTGCCCTTCCGCTCCGATGTTCCAGTTCTTGGAGCGATAACAGATCGACAGGCCGACACCGATCAGGATCAGCGGCGCGGCCTTGATCGCCAGCTCGTGCAGGGACCAGACTTCGAGCAACGGCTCCACGAAGAAGGCATAAAGCGCATGGGCCGGGTTCTTCCCGAGCATGGCGAACATGACAGCACCGACCAGCAGGGTCAGCACCAGCGCCAGAAGCGGCGAAAGAAATGTAAAAAGCCGGGAAACCCCTGCGCGTTTTTCAAGCTCAATGCGCATGCTGGGCGGCTCCCGAATGTGTCGTGTGAATGCCGCCCATCAACAGGCCGATCTTTTCGAGCGTCATTTCCTCCACCGGACGGGCCTCGGAAAGCTTGCCGTCGGAGATGACCGCGATATTGGTGGCGACTTCAAAGATTTCATCCAG
>NZ_SRTD01000068.1:0-455 GCF_004792105.1 Mesorhizobium sp. M8A.F.Ca.ET.161.01.1.1
ACGGAATGCCCCACACCCGCTCCAGGGTGAGTGCACGCTCGGCGGTGTGGCTCCAGATCACTTCCGGGACGTACAGATCGTCGCTGTTTTCCCAGAAGCGGCGCAGCACGCTGGCGTTGGCGCCTTCGCGCTGCAGGTCCAGTTCGGCGGCCAGGGTGTTCTCGACCTCGGCCACCACTTCACGCGGACGGATCTTGTCGGCACGCGGATGGGTTCGCTCGACCAGCGCGGCCAGCGAGTTGAGCAGGGCGATGTCGGCGTCGATCTGCTTCTCGATGCCCGGGCGCAGCACCTTGACCACCACCTGGCGGCCATCGGCCAGCGTGGCCGCATGCACCTGCGCGATCGAGGCCGAGGCCAGCGGTTCGGTATCGAAGCTGGCGAACGCCTCGCTGACCGGCCGGCCGAGGGCATCCTCGACGATGCGGCGTGCGGTTTCGCCATCGAACGGCTTG